>NZ_CP104174.1:7333846-7639423 GCF_025200925.1 Bradyrhizobium sp. CB1015
CTCCACGGCTGCACGCAGTCGCCGGAGGATTTCGCCGCCGGCACGCGGATGAACTTCATCGCCGAAGAACAGACCTGCTTCGTGGCCTACCCCGCGCAGCAGCCGGAAGCGAACCAGGCGAAATGCTGGAACTGGTTTCGGCCGGCCGACCAGCAGCGCGGCCGAGGCGAGCCCTCGCTCATCGCCGGCATCACCCGCCAGATCATGCGCGACCATTCGGTCGATCCGGAACGCGTCTACGTCGCCGGACTGTCCGCCGGGGCCGCGGCCGCGGCGGTCATGGGATCGACGTACGGCGATTTGTACGCGGCGATCGGCATTCATTCCGGACTGGCCTGCGGAGCAGCCAGCGACCTTCCTTCCGCGCTGATGGCCATGAAGCAAGGCGGCGGACCTGAGGCAATGCCGAGCGGCGGCCCGCCCGTGCCGACAATCGTCTTCCACGGCGATCGCGACACCACGGTGCATTCCAAAAACGGCGCTCGGATCGTCCGACAGTCGATCGGCAGATCTCGCACGAAGGCGAAGGTGCATCGCGGGCGGGTACCTGGAGGGCATGCCTACACCCGCACGGTCTACACCGACGCCGGCGGGCGCGGAATCCTCGAACACTGGGAAATCCACGGAGCCGGACACGCATGGGCGGGAGGCAGCCCCGCCGGCTCCTACACCGATCCGGACGGACCGGATGCGACGAGGGAGATGCTGCGTTTCTTTCTCGAACATTCGCTGCAGCGGAGACGAAACTACTAGGGTCACTGAGGACGCAACGATCAGGCCTTGGGCTTGTGGTTGACGGCCGCCTCGCAAGCCAGCCGCTCCGCCTTCAGGCGCTCCCGGCTCGCATGGAATGCCTGTTGGTCGCGCCCATACTCCGAGGCCGGCGCCTTGGCGCCTGCATCTCGAAACACCTTTCGAGCTTCCCGCTCGGCCGCGATCGGCGCTCTCCGGTCCGATATGCGATTGCTCATTGCTCCCTCCTCCAGGCGCAAACGGTCCTTGCGCTATAACTGCGCATTCGGACCGCCAACCTAGCGGGTAGGTTTGCCTGCGCGCTTCCGGTTGATCAGATCGATCAGTGCGGTTTCGTAGTGGTCCTCGAATCGCGCGGACGGCCCTGATCTGCTCCCGCACGGACTCGTCATTCGGTCTTGGCTTAGAGATGGGTGTCTGAGCCGCCGTGACTGACGACCACAGGATGAGTAGTGCGATGATGAGGGGTGTCTTCATCCCTGCCGTTAGCACGTCTCGGCTGGGTCGCCCGATTTTGTTTGGGCCGCTTGCTAACTCAGATAATGGCCGAAACTCTCCCTCGCGGCGTCAACCTCAACCTTTGCGAGGCCCAATTCCTCAGTGAGAGAAGAGGCAGCCTCCAAATGGTGAGCTAACATTCTATAGTGGGCGGAAACCCGATGCTCCGAATGGAGGGTCGCCTTCTCGTCCGTCAGTTCACTGATGTCGTATCGAAGGAGGGTCTGCGCGAGCACCTCTGTCGCCCGATCGAGCACGGAATTAAGATAGACTAACTGAAGATCGACCGCGTCACATCTGGCACACATTCGACGTTCCGCTTCAACAAAGGGCGGGAGAGCGCATCTCTCCGCCGCCGGCGCTCCTGTGGTAGGTGCCAAGACCGGCGATGCGAACTAAAGCCCTACAGGCCGAGATGTTTCAAAATACCAGCGAACTGGTGACTAACTGCTCCACGGGATTGATAGGTTCCACCTGTTCGAGCGCGCCATGGAGGTGCTGAAACCAATACCGGCACATTGCAACGCCTGATTCTGCCGTTGAAGCCGCCGGCTGCTAGGTGGAAGTGCGCTCCTTCAGGACAGCTATCGCCTCTCAGGCGCGGCATTAGCGAAGTCCGCTTGGACCGACCCTAGGGGGCCGACAGGTGCAACTGGTCTTGCGGTGCCGGCGGATAGCAACCAAGCATGCGTCAGCCTGTTCACATACATGGAAGCGCATCTTCTGCGGGTCATTACTGACGATGGCGAGTGCCGGTTTTGGTTAGCGGCCGGTACGGAGGAAGAGGCCGTTCAGCTGGTCTTGGATGTCATCCCAGAGGGATGGACTGCTAAAGTGATCGATCGTGGATGGTTCAGCGGATGCGACGAAGCTGCGGCACTCGCCTTAACCGGCGGCCTCGCGCCGGGAGAAGTCCGCGAGGTAAGCAGAGGAATCGGTCTTAGCTGAAATGTGTCCCCTGGTGTGATCCGCCATCCGCAACAACGAAAACGGTTCGGGAAGGCCGGATGATTACAAAACTAGCCCTACAGGGAGCCTCAGATGAGCGAACGACGTGAGCTCTATCGAAGTACCAACGGCGATGCCTGGTTTCTCGGGCGCGAGCCCGCCAATGGCAAGGCTTTCGTCATTCATCAGCCAAATGCACCTTCTGGCGGTCGACTGACGCACATCGAACTCGGCGATTTTTTGCGCAGCGAGCCGAAAGGACCGGAGCATCAGGCCCTCCTCCGCCTGATTGGGACCCTCGTGAACGTGCCGCCGTACGCTTAGGTTTGGTGACCGGAGAAAGACGGCAAACACGGAGAGTACGTGGGCGAGGAGGATCTAGAGTACCTAGCGCTCGTTCCGCATGTATGGGCTGTTCTCAGACACCAGAAGCATAGATGGATCAGTGTGCGGCACGCCTCCATGGTCAAACGAAGCTTTCGGCAGAGCCACAGTGCAGATCCCCGCGATCAGAGCGATCGAGAACAAAGCCCCCAAGACAATACAGCGCTGCCTCTGCATCTACTTTACCTGGGCAGAGTACCAATGGCAGGGCCAACGCGAGTCCTCGACGAGCCGTTCCTATTTTCTGAGTCCGGATGGCCGCCGAGCCGATAGACGCCAAAAATAAGCTGTCGCCTAAAGGTTGACCTGCGATCGGAGCCATTGAAGGGGGCGTGGGCAATGAGTTCAGTGATCCGCTCGCCTGACTAGCGAGATAGGATCCGTCTGCTCGGCTCTATGCTACTTCTTCTTTGCAGGCCCGAAATCAGGCTGCCAAGCCGCTTCCTTGCGGCTCGGCGCTGCGGCGATCACCTTGACCTTTTCCTTTTTCGGTTTCTTGGCTTCGCGATTGCCGCGTTGCTGTCCCTTCGCCATGTCGCTCTCCTTTAGTGGTTTGAGTTCGTCGAGTTCATTTGACTGCAGCACGCGACCCCGCGGAGTGCAGACCCTGACGTCCATGTAGCCTTCACGCAGAAATCTTCTGGCGAGCCGCAGCGCGACTGATGCACTGCCACGCCCGAGATTGGAGCCGCCGTATTCGTTGGTCCCACTGACCAGATACGGCACCCGGGTTGCCCTAGCCATTGAGGACGGCGGCTCCGCACACCAGAAGTAGAAGAAACAAGGGAACGATCACCGGCGGCACGATCCATTCCGAAAAGCGAAAACGCTGCATCGAACGCTCCTGCGAAGCCTTCGGCGGGAGCACACGTGACCCTCAGTCACCGCTCGAACCCGTTGAGAAGTGCGGTGATGGCAGCGACCCTACGCCCCCGCGGCGCCTTTAGCGAGCGCTAAATGCGGCGCAGCGGCTGCCGGGAGGAAGTCGGCTACCGCCGATGAGGATAGTGCTGGCTATTGTCGAGCCATGGGCGCATGGTCGTCCCAGCCGGCATCGGTCGGGCTTCACTTGCGAAGGGCAAGCTTGCATGACTATGCGCTCGCGGCGAAACCATCGCGTTTGGGCATTCTTTCCGCATCCGCGGCATCGAATGGCCTGTGTCCGCAGGGCCCAACCGGGATGCGGGTATCGCCAGTGACTGACCACACCGTCGATCTCGACAAGCATCGTGGGATGGCCGCGCAGAAAGCGACCGATTTGCGCCGAGCGCTGGCCGAGGTCGAGAACAATGTCCGCGAGCTGCGTGAGCGCGAGGCCGATCTGGAGAACCGCCTGCTGACAGTGGCTGCCGCGTCATGGCCGGAAGCCGCAGCCAAAGCGCGTTATCTTCTCAACCTCTATGCTGCAAGCCTGCCCCCCGAGGACACGCGCCACCGCGCCCTAGTGGCAGCACTGTTCGACGATTTCGTCCGGCTGTCGGGGGAGGACTGAGGCGAACGAGCGCTGCCTGCATCAGCGCGCGACCGGGAAGCGCATAGTCACGGGAGGCCGTGATTTGAGCGCGCGATAATGCCGCACGCAATCAGGAGCGGAGTAAGCCATGACACTGACCAGCGGCCGTTTCATCGGCCACGAATACGACCGGATGATTGTTCGGTTCTCTATGCACGATGGCGCTAAGGAGATTCCCTGCGCGATCTCAACCTCTGCGATGGACCATCTCGAGGGCGGGCCGCAAGTCAGACCCGAGCAGCGCGAAGCCCAGTTCACCCGCCTGCGGGATCGTATCGAAGCATGTGCCGCAAGCAAATATCGCGCGACGGAGTTCGAAGGCACGCCACCGGGCATCGTACTGCGAGGCATCGATTTCAGGTCGTAGGAACGCGTGCTTTGACCTCTGGCAAAGGCGGCTTGCGCTCGAAAGGCTTCTTTTTCGGCGGCGCGGGCAGCAGTCCTTCTCTAATCGCCTGCTTGCGGGCGAGCTTGCGCGCTCGTCGAATAGCTTCGGATTTCTCGCGGGTCTTTCTCTCCGACGGCTTTTCGTAGGAGCGCCGCTGCTTCATCTCCCGGAACACGCCCTCGCGTTGCATCTTCTTCTTGAGAACACGAAGGGCCTGCTCAACATTATTGTCTCTGACAAGTACCTGCAATCGATGTCCTCCCTTGTGGCTGCAAATGCGGTACTTCCTACATGCAGCCAATGCGCAGGAGCTTCATTGCGATTTTGAGGATAGCGGCGGCGACATTCGTCACCGGAGTCGAGGTGCTGATCTGCTTAAACAGCGATGCAGCCTAGTAGTGACATCAACGTGACCACCGTCGTTGACGAGTGTCAATCAAGAAAGCCCTTCATACAGGTCACTCTCTGGCCGGAGCACCAGATATGGCCAGGCGAAACAAAACGGCTTTCCTCCTTGCAAAATCCGAAAGGTGATATATATTGGCAGTTGTTCGATTAGCCGCTGTGCCGTGTTGAATGCGCCCGCGGGCTCCTTTTCCAAAGACATCGACGAAGTTGAAGATCACCGTGTGATTGTCACGCGGCACGCGCTTGCGCGCTTTGGAGAAGAAAATGACGACAGGTACTGTTAAGTGGTTCAATGGCCAAAAGGGCTTCGGTTTCATTCAGCCGAACGACGGCGGCAACGATGTGTTCGTTCATATCAGCGCTGTTGAACGAGCTGGCCTTTCCGGACTCGGAGAGGGTCAGAAGGTCGCTTTCGAGATCAAGACCGACAAGATGCGAGGCAAGGTCAGCGCTGAGAACCTCTCGCTGGCTTGATATCGTAGCGCCGTTTCACGGATGTACTGAGACGGCAGTGCGGCCCGCTCGATCACAGGCTTGAGCGGCATTGCGCGTTTCAATTTGGATGAGACATGACTGGCAAGAGGACGGGTGAGCCTTCCCCTGATAGCGTCGCGCGCGCCAACCGGCAGCGTGTGGCCCGGGAGGAAGGCGCGCAAGCTCTGGCAGATGCGAACCGCCGGGCCGTCGAAGTCCGTCTAAACATGCAGCGGCTTCGCGCGTTGCGGGAAGCCCGGCTGTTGGAGGAAGCGAGTGCGCGGACAGCTCTGCCGCCACCAAAGAAGAAGCGCAGCAAAGGGAATGCTGGATAGGGCTGCCGAGTTCAGCCGCTATCAGCACCGAAAGAAGTCAAGGCTTCGTCAAAAGGTGGAAGACGGCATATGCTGAACGATGTGCGGATCGCTCCCGAGGTCAACTCGCATAACGGATATTCTGTCACCTTTGTGCTGGCCATCGGCACGGTGCGGCAGATGTGCCGTCTTCAGACCAACTTCGCGTCGCAAAATCAGGCTTTCAACTATCTGCACAAGCACCGCAAGCGGTTCGAGCAACTAGCCCGCGAGCGGTTCGCGCTTGGCCAGATCGAAGACGGCTTGATCAAGCTGACGATGTTGTAGGCGAACGAGCAGCTCACCCGGCTTGGCGCATTGCGAGCGCGTGCGAGGCTCAGCTGTCCTTCAGAGCGCCAGTCCGTCCCTCCACGTTGAGGAACCGATGCAGGCGCCACCTGTTGTCCTGGTACGTAAAGCGACGCCGACCATCCCACCTCCCACCACAAACCTGTGGTGCAGATGAGCGCGAAATTGAAGAGCCGTAGCAATCGCGACGCCTCAATGGTCTTTCGGCCGACACCTCTGCTGCGAGCGGCGATCGTCAAGTGGGCGGAGCGCCAACCCGAGAGGCTCACCTTGTCGCAGGCGGTGTGTGAGCTGGTCGAAAGTGGTCTCAAGGTGAAAGAAGCGGACCCATCCGGACACAGGCAAGAGCGGCGCGCCCGCAAGATGGCCGGCGAGACGATAGACGATATGATCAGTGCCAACATGACCGCCGACGTTAAAGCTGCGAGCAAGCGACACCTGCTTGACGGGCCTGAAGAGTTTAGCCGCGTTCGCGTCGACCGCCGAAAGGCAAGTCGATCTGCTGACCGCGGCGAGCGATAACCGAGCGTGAATGGCGCCTAAGCGCCGCCGCTCAATTGGAGTTTGAGAGATGATGAGAGAAAGAGAGTTCGCCCGTGATCGGGCCATTCGCGAGGCCAACAAAGCATTCAAAGCTCGCGAGCCGCTGACCCCAACGACCGACTACGCAAAGGCGCAGCGGTCCTTCCAGGAAAATCGCGAGCGCTTAAAGGCGCAGCGACTGGCACGCGATGCAAAGGCAGGGCAGAACTGACCGTAACGAGCTGTTCTTGGGCGGTTGAACAGACGGTCGTCTGCTTGACGAGCGCACTTCCCAAGCATGCTGCCGACACTCCAGGCCTTGGAATACCCTGACGTGCGTGTCTGATGTGGGTCAAAGATCGAGCAGGGGGGCCAGGATGATCGCGGCTTCTACTTCGCGGGCATTGAGGCGTCCGGCCGCGCCCCGACCTTTCTGATGATCCCCGGCTACGAACAGGTCCGCTCTATCGCTGCCCACATCGCGGGAGACAGAGAGGCCGCCGAGCGCGTCGGGCTTGAGCTGCCTGAGACCGGCGTTTGCACGCGCGGTGGGGTCGATGGCCCCGCCGGCGCCTCCCGATGCTGCGGCGGTCCCGCGAATCAGGATGCGATCGCGTCCTGCGCGGCGGATGAGAGCGCGAAGAAGGCTGGCGCCGCTTAGACAGGCTTCTCTCGAGGAATGACAAATACGCTTTTTGCCCGCGCCAATAGTCGCAATCGCCGAGACATGAACGGTTGCGTTTCTTCGTGGGTTGTAGCCATTGCCGATCTCCGCTTGGCTGTACTTGAGAGCCGAGCGGTCCGCAGCGAACTACAAGCCGCTCGGCAGAGTGAAAATCTACGCGCCTCGTTGTAAGCTGAGACGCCACTAGTCGTCCCACACCCGTTCGCCGCATTCGCAGCGAAACAGCCGAAGGATACGACCGGTGCGTGGGTCCAAAATCGCATGCGATGCGGCCAAGCGGCGACCGCAGCGGGTGCATTGTTTTTCTTTGTCGGGCGGCGGTGGCTGAGTCATCGCCACCCAGTAAGCGAAAGCTGCTTTGTACGACCGGCCCTTTTTTTGCTGCTTGAGAGGCAGCCGAGGATTTCAATCATCTCCGAGCAAACTGCCTGCGCTTTGGGCGGTATCGCACTGGTTGCCGTTCGCCGTTACCCGTGGGTTGTTTCGGTGTCGCTGTGACCCCGCAAACGTGCTCGGGTCACTCTTGCTGAGGAGCGCCTTTGATTGAGCTACCAAATCCCGAGACCGTGCAACGGCCTCCGCTTGGTAAGCCGCCAATCGTCTGCGAATTGAGGCTGACATTAGACGCTCCCTTGCCATGCAGGCGGGAGCGCAATCGGTCTCTCAGCCACCGACGCCTACGGGCAGAGCCGAAGCCGGTGATGCGGGTAAACTAACTCAAGTCGCTTTGGTTCAGAAGTGAACTTATGTTGTGTGCGGCAAATCGTGATCTCCGATGCCGGTGCCTTGGCGCCCGCATCTCGAAACACCCTTTCTCCGGTCCGCTATGCGATCGCTCATTGCTCCCTCCTCCGGGCGCAAACGGTCCTTGCGCTATAACTGCGCATTCGGACCGCCAACCTAGTGGTAGGTTTTCCCCCGGCGGGGTTTTGGGGGAAGTGCCGGGGCGGAGACTCGACGCCTCGCGAAGCCCTTAGTTCCAATCCGTTCACGTGGTCGCACGCGTCTCAGGCCGACTTCCGCTGCGGCTTGGCGGCCGGCTTCTTGGCTGCCGCCTCCTTCGCCGGCTTCTTACCCTCGATCGGCATCAGCATCTCCTTCTGGCCGGCTGCCGCCTTGCGCGGCTTCTTGGCCGGCTTGGCGGCCCTCACCGGGGCGGCCTCCTTGCCGACGGATCGGCGTAGCGCCTCCATCAGGTCGACGACGTTCGTCGCCGCGGGCTTGGACTTCGGGGTGATCGGCTTGCCGGCGCGCTTCTGATTGATCAGATCGATCAGCGCGGTCTCATAGTGGTCCTCGAACTTCTCCGGATCGAAGTCTCCCGATTTCTGACTGACGATGTGCTTCGCGAGGTCGAGCATGTCTTTCGTGACCTTCACATCCTGGATCTCGTCGAAATATTCCTGCTCGCTACGGACTTCGTAGGGGTAGCGGAGCAGGTACCGACGAGCCCCTTGTCCATCGCCTCAAGCGCGATGATGTGCTCGCGGTTGGTCAGCACCACGCGCCCGATCGCGACCTTGTGCATCGCGCGGATGGTCTCGCGGATCACGGCGAAAGCGTCGTGCCCGACCTTGCCGTCGGGGCGGACGTAGTAGGGGCGGATCAGGTAACGCGGGTCGATGTCGGCCTTGTCGACGAATTCGTCGATCTGGATGGTGCGCGTGGACTCCAGCGCGATTTCCTCGAGCTCCTCTTTCGAGACCTCGATGTACTGGCCGTTGTCGAGCTCATAGCCTTTGACGATGTCCTCGTTCGGCACCTCGTCGCCGGTGTCGGCGTCGACCTTCAGGTATTTGATGCGGTGGCCGGTCTGCCGGTTGAGCTGGTTGAACGAGATCTTCTCGGACTCGGACGTCGCCGGATAGAGTGGCCACCGGACAGGTCACCAGTGACAGACGCAGGAAGCCTTTCCAGTTGGCACGGGGCCATGTACTCAGAACTCCGTTTGGGCGGGCGTGGATTCAAGACGAACGAGGGTGGCCGGTTCCGACAGACCAGCCGCTGATCCGGAGTTTCTTCCGACGCCGGCTGCCGCGCCATGGGAATTCGGGAGAGGGTCTCTTGACTCTTCAGAACGAAACGGGAACATAATCCGATGAAAGCCGCCTCCGACCAGACCGAGCCCATCGCCGAGGGACCTGGAAGCAGCCGCCGACCAGGCGATCGCGGCCTGCGGCGGTGATGCCCGAGAGGCGGTAAAGGCGCTGATCGTGGCCAACGATTTCTTGGAGACCCAGCTCAATGCGCTCCGGATGAAGGTCTCAACGGGCTACGCCCGTGGACGGCTTCCAGGAGCGCGGGAACGCAAGGATGAGGCAGATGGCTGATGTGACCTACTATGTCGCTCTACCGTTCGTTTTCTCCGACGACGGCCTAGCCGCCGGGGAGGCGACGGAGTGCCTGAGCGCCAACGCCGCGGTGATGCGGGCCGAGGCTCTGTCCCGGAAGCCCGGTCACGCCGGCGCCATCGCGTTCAGCCGAACCGGCGATCCGTCCAGCGGCGACTTCAGCGATGCCAGACTGATCCGGAAGTTCGGCGAGGTGCCGGACGATCTCAGCACCTTGTGATGGCCGACCTCCGGCTAATCGACGGTGGGGAAGCTCGCATCAGGAGATCTTGGTGGTATAGACCTTGATCATCACCTGATCACCGCTTCACTTCCATTCGAAGAGAAATAACGTGGCAAAGACGCGACCCGAACCCGTCCGCGATCCGAAGGCCGATCACCTTCTGACCCGCAAAATTGCGTTCTTGTCCTCATCGACTACCAACCTGAGCAGTATTCCAGCGTGACTTCATCCTCGCGCGAGGAGATCACCCTCAATGCGATTGCGCTGTGCAAGCTCGCTCAGGCCTACGGCATCCCTGTGGTGCTCTCGACGGTGGCGGTCGACATGGGCGTGAACGAAGGCACGATTCCGGAGATCCGCGCGGCTCTGCCGGGAGTGAAAGAAATCGACCGCACCGGCGTCAATGCATGGGAAGACGATGACTTCCGCAAGGCGGTCCAGGACACGGGGCGACGCAAGGTGGTCATCGGGGCGCTCTGGACCGAGGTCTGCCTCGCCTTTCCGACCCTCGACATGCTGGCCGAAGGCTACGAGGTCTATCCGGTCGCCGACGCGTAGGCGGCATCTCGCCGGCCGCGCACCAACGCGCGTTCGACCGGATGATCCAGGCCGGGGCAAGGCCGATCACCGCGATCTCCTTCGGTTGCGAGATCATGCGCAACTGGGCCCGGGGAGATTCCGACAAGCTGCGGGAAGTCATGCGGTAGTATTTCCCTCAGCATCGCCGTCTGCACAAGTCGGCTTGAGGAACAACGTCGATCCTTTTGGCGATCAGCCACGGGAAGTTGAGATGCCTCAAAGCGAACCGTGTTTGGAGGCGCAGAGTTGGCTTCGTACCGAGCGGCAAGAGAGCGTGCTCCGGTGCCGTTACGGTTGCGGAGCCCCGGGCTCCTAGGCACTCCGGGCTCTGCTCCAAGATTTTGCGACCGCAGGATACGGCGTCGGCTCCGAGAACAACCCGCGGGCACGTTCGATGGAACGAAGCCCGGACCTGCGGGTTGGACGGCAAAAAGCATTTGGACAGTTTGAGAGCACGATCGGCCTCGGCAGTGATACAGCTGCCGGGGCCGATCTGCACTCCATCCTATTCCTCGCTCGGCGCGGCGGCGTTTCCGGGCTCGAGCAGACTGAGCGCGGTCTCGATCTGCGCGAGCAAGCTTTCGATCTCCTCGCGCTCGTTCGGCCCGGGATCGCTCTCGAGCTGCGCCAGGAGCCGTTCCTTCCGCGCCAGCAACTTCGCGACGGTCGACATCGTACCTCCCCACGCTCCCAGCACTACCTCCAGAGGAGGTGGTGCGCTGGTGTCGATCGCGCCAGCCCTGTCGCGGCAATGGACGGCCCGCCACGCGTTGCACGCGCCTCAGGCCTGGACGTTCGACGGGAGACTGGCGCTCGTTCGGGCGCTACTTCCCCGGCGGCCGCAACGGACTGTCCACCCACCTCCGGGCGGCGGGATCGTGCAGCGGATCATCGTCGCAGACGGGACAGACGTATCGGTCGCCGCCGCGCCCCGTCCGCTCGGGGGCGAGCTTCATCGCCCTCCCGCAGATCGGGCACAACTTCCGCACCTGGTGCGATACCGACATCCGATTTCCCCCGCCGCCCCCAGCTTAGTTCCGGACGGAGCGCTCGCTCAAGACAATTCGCCAGGCGCGCGAAGCAACGCGTTCGACGATGGCCGCAATTATCGCGGGACGCGGCCCCGGCCGCATCAAGCGGTATGACCGGGGTCGATGTGCTTGGGCGTGTTCTTCTCGGCTTGCGGCACCATGCGGGCAGGATCCGGAGCGCCAGGGACGCAGCGCGGGCCGAGCTGCTCGCGCGCAATGTCGCCCTCGGTCTTGTCAGGCGCTATGCCGTTGATCGGGCGCGGACGCATGATCCTCTTCCTCGGGCGCATCGGCGGTCAATCGCCCGACGCACCGAGCGCCGCTCCAGACCTCTATGACCGGATGTGCCCCAAGGAGTTTCGCGGCTCGACACCTTGCGTCGTCATCGGCGCCGCACTCCAGCTCATAGACTGCATGGACGACGCCGCATTGATCGACTCATAGGCCACATAACGCATGGCGGTGCACAACGCGCGATGTTCAGCACACCCGAACGACTCCCACGACAGGCCGTTTGTTCCTACTAATTCGGAATGTCGTCAGCCCGGTCGCTCCGAGCCAAGCGACCGGAAAGCAATGGCAGGTTTGCCGGCGGACGCTTCGTCCTGTGACGCCGCCCATATTGCCCCTCGTCGCTCCGGATGCGTCAGACCACTTGACGCGGCGCGCGCTCCGCACTGAAATCCGATTTTCAGTGATGTTGCGGGGGTGGCGTCGTGGAAGAGTTCTACAAAGGCTTCGCGCAGCGGGCGCGCGATCTGGCCGAGCATGCGGACCCGTTCACCAAGCGGCGGCTGCTCGACCTGGCAAAGCGGTACGATCTCAACAGCAGCGGATCAAGCCAGGGACGCGCTCCGGCGCCACGGGCAACGCCGCCGAACGTGCTGTTCTCTGGCTCCGGCGAAGCCTGACTACTCTCTGGCGGCCGGCGCGACAGCCCAGTCCAACGCGGGCTTTCTGTCTCATTGGTCGCGCAGGCGCGTTCCGCAAGCTACCGAGCCGACCCTACTCGGTCGGCACGCCGATTTCCCGGATCGTTATCTCACAGAGCGCCACCGCATCGGTGACGCCGCGCCGGTGAACGGCGATCATTCTCCGGGCCACGATCTCGCAAACCGGGTCCTTGCGATCGACCAAGCCGATTCTGCGGAGAGCGGCATTGAATGCCAATTCCAGAACGTGCCGTTGCTCCGGTTCAAAACTGCCGTCTATGAGTAGGGGTGTGATCGGCATAGCGGCGCTCCCTTGCCTTGCAGGCGGCAGCGCGATCGGTCTCTCAGCCACCGGCGCCTACGGACAGAGCCTTGGCCGGTGATGGTTTGACCATGCGCCTTTTGTGGCGGGATAGCGAGTCTGAATCGGTCATCCCAGATGCGTTCGCCGCATCGGTTCGGGGCTCAAGGATCGCGTGAGTGCGATGCGGGAAAGCGGGGCAGGTCGGATTGCCTGGACGGGGGGCGTGTGTCTTCTTCTCGGTGATGCGTAGCCAGTTGCTCGAACTCTCAAGGTGCGAGGGTGCTTGAGTGCAAAAGTGAACATTCGCTCCACGCCCTTCGAGAGCTCTCCGACGTTCGACTTTCGGCACCCGCTACGTTCTTCTCGATCTGAGGGCCGCCCGATCGGGGTCATGCCGTTCGTTTTTCCCTTCGGGAACGACCGATCCATTGGGCCGTTCGACTGCTTTAACGGATGCCCATTTCGTTGTGAGTCACCAGTGAGCGTGCTTCTCGTCGAGGACGACCCTCGGATCCGCGAATTCGTCGTCGAAGCGCTGCGCGAGGCGGGCTACCATGTCATCCACGCGAGCACCGGCGAGGAAGCTTTGGAGTGGTGCAAGCGCCGGGCCGCCGACGTGCTGGTCACCGACGTCAGGCTGCCCGGACAAGTCGACGGGTGGCAGATCGCGGAGCGCTTCCGCGAGCAGGATCCGGAACTGCCGGTCGTCTACGCCACGGGCTTCTCGCCCAGTACACCACGCCCCGTGCCTGGCAGCCGCATCGTGTGGGACGCTCCCGGCCAACGGAGCAAGCGGGGCAATCCGCATTGGCTAGGCCCCGAATGCGCATCGCACGGCCATCACGATGACCGCCGAAAAGAGATACGAGATGGCGAGCAGCGTCCAAATCGGTCTTGTGCTTCCACGGGCTACGCGCGCGACGAGCATCTTCAGGCCCGTCAGCATTCGTCCGCGGGAAGCCGGTGCAGTAGGCGAGGCCGAAGCTTGTCAGTTCTTCGGTATGCCCTCTCGGGCTTCCCATCTCCCTTGCAGATGACGCTCGAGCAGACAGCGCCGACTGTCCTGAGCGCCGACATCAGGGTGCATCGCCCGGTACACAGTCCAGGCCATCTCTGCCGCCTGTCTCACCGCGACTTCGTCGACCATCCCTCACGCTCCGGAGATCGCATCAAGTCGATGCCAACTCTACGCGATGGCGAAGGTTTCCGGTTTTTCCCGATAGTCATCGAGCCGCTTCCGGAGCGGCTCTAGGCGACGCGCCACATCAGCGAACGGCTGTGCCTGTCGTCACGCGATCGGCACACCGTAATAGGCGTTCACCGAGCGCGTCGTCGCCGGGTCGCTCCAATTCCAACTGCTCTCGTCGGCGTATTTGGGGGCGCCGCGGAGCTGGTCCTGAGTGATACCGGTGACGTAGCCGCCGAGGTTGGTGTCGTATTTCAAGGCCTGCCAAGGCAGCGGATAGTGATCGTCGCCGATACCGAGCAGGCCGCCGAAACTGAGCACTGCGTAGGCCACCTTGCCGCTGATCTTGTCGATCATGACGCGCTCGATGTAGCCGACCTTTTCTCCGCCGGCCCCGTACACGTTCGTGCCCTCAACCTTGTCGCTTCCGATCAGGCTGGACGTCTCGCGATCTTCCATGGTCATGTTGACCTCCCTGATATTGTCTTCTGGAATCAACGGGACGACGATGGCTCCGTTCCTGGCGAGGGGGACTTGTTCTGGAAGAGCGGAGGACGAGATGGAGCTGACCGAGCTGGAGCGCGATTTTCTGAAGAGGCTCCTCGGCGAATCCTGGATCAGCCCACCGCTGTTCGACCATGAGACGGTGGCGCGGCTGGTGGAGCTGGGTTTGGTGGAAACCGAACCGCTTCCATCCGGAGACATCGAATACCGCATCACTGACGCGGGGCGGGCGGCGGTTTCCGCGTGACAGGGATGGGGCGGTCAGCAGGGTCATGAAGCGCGCTCTGGGCGGCGATCCCAATGGGACCTGACCGAGGCGGGCCCAATGGGACCGACCTGAGCCGAGAGCGCTTCGCCGTCTACCAGCGAGATCGAGCGCCAAGGCCGTTCTCTATCGTCCGGCACCGTTATGTCGACCGTCGCCAGGCCCGGCCTCGTTCCAGGCCTTACCGGCTTTGTAATACGCGATGCACAACTCGGCTGCTGGCAAGGGGGCGTCGGATCGGGCCGGCTTGGCGCAAGCAGCCCTAGCGACGCGAGAGTGTGATTCAGGTCGGAACATCGAGCGCCGAGGACACGTTGCTCTCGAATGGAAGCCTTTCTGCAACGCCTCCTGACGGCGAGGTCGGACTTTCCGATCTGGGTGCGCTACACCTTGACGCTCGGTCTGGTGGGCATCGCTTTCATCGCCCGGGTGATGTTGGACGATCACCTGCGCTCCTACCCTGTTCTGCTGTTCATACCGGCTATCTTCCTGTCCTCCTTTCTTTTCAATCGCGGCAGCGGTTTCGTGGCCACCGCGGCAGGTGCCGCGCTCGCCGCCGCCTACTTGATCCCGGACCCACCATCCTCAGCTGCGATCCCACTCATCCTGTTCATTCTGACGGGCATCTGCATCGCTGCCGTCACCGAGCTCCTCAGGAGCACGCTGCACAAGCTCTCCGAGGCGAAACGCTATACCGAGGTACTGCTGCAGGAGCTCGCGCACAGAACGCGGAACGACCTCGCCATGATCGTCTCGGTCCTCCGGCTCCAGGCCCGCTCGGCAACTGCCCCAGCGGTTCAAATGGCGATCGCATCCGCGGTGAGCCGGGTGGACGTGGTGGCGAAGGTCCACGATCGCTTGCGCGATACCGCCGACAGCAGCCGCATCGCACTCGCGCCCTATATCGAAGCCTTATGCGGGAGCCTGGCCGACTTCCATCGCGGCGTGCGCACGATCTCGATCGGCGTTCGCTGCGAGAACATCGAGGTGCGGAGCTCGCAGGCGGCGTCGATCGGGCTGATCGTGAACGAATTGGTCACGAACTGCTTCAAGTACGCCTTTCCGGAAGGCCGCCAGGGCGCCGTCGAGGTGCGCCAAGGACGAGCGCGTCCTGGTGACGGTGCGGGACGACGGCGTCGGCTGTCCGGCCGACGTCAGGAGCGGGCTCGGCACCCGGCTCGTCGGCCTTCTGGCGACGCAGATGAAAGGCACCGTGGTGAGAAGGCCGCTTCCAGAGGGGTGCGAGGTCCAGGCCTCGCTCGCGCTCGACGCCTGAGCGGCGAATGCGCTGAATTTCGCCGAAGGCGGCTGCAACCCGCGACCCGTTCTGGCGTAGACGGTTTGGAGATCGCGACAGACCATGGCTGCCCAATCGCCGAAGATACCCGAAGAACTGCAGCGATATCGAAGACTGCACGCTGAGACCGGCAAGAAGGCTGACGACAGCTAGGCCATGGCCCGGATCGGCCTCGGCATGGGCTACGAACGTCATTCCATTTTGGCAATGTGCGGGACCCAGTTGGTTGTCCTCACCTCCAGAAGGCGCGTTTCTGTCGACGAGAGCGGCAATCTTTCAGAGCAGCGGTACCGGCCGCCCACTCCGACGAGGGGCACTCCAGATCGAACGGCTCGCGGTCTTGCGCTTGCCAATCATCCCTCCGGCAGGCCCAATTCCTCGACCGCCCGGCCGCAGATTTCGGCGGGATCCTTGAGGCCGGTCTGACCGACCTCGATGATCTTCTTGGCGATCAGTTCGGTCAGCGGGTCGTTGCGATCCTGCACGCCGATCCTGCGGAGCGCCTCTTCATAGGCCCTCGAAAGCCGTGCAATCTCTTCCGGCCCTAGAGGTGAGTTTTGAAGTATTCGATAGATGGCCAACTGTCATATCCCCGCTCGGGGTAGCGTAGCACCGATGTGCTGTGGGAGCATTGCATCATTGCCGCTAATTTTAACTTCTGCACCCATGCAGGCGTCGGCCAGAAGAGCGCCGCCGAGAAGCAACGCGAAACTAGTTGCGCATAGAGGAACGATAGCGCGAGTGCCAAGTTTTCCCCAGCCCCCCTACCCCGGGGGTGAACCCCGAATGGCCCCAGCTCATAGCCTCCCTAGCCCCCCGAGCTGGGGCCTCTCTCCCGAGCTGAGCTTCCGTCAACAGTCGCCGAACACTATCCCTTCCGCGCCGGCATCGGAATCCTGGACCCAAGCAGCTGCGCCACGGAACGACGCTGACGCACATTCGCGCTACACCTGATGGATCCGCCGATTAAGTTTCGGGTAAGGCAACATACGATTCACATATGTAGATGCTGGAACAACGTCGGCGGATTTCAGTCGCGATTGCATCATTTTCCCGATTGGTCCACCGGCGGGCGATGATCCAAGTTTGTTCCTAGGCTTGGTTTGGGGGTTTACACGACATCCGTGAATACGATGGTTTCGCGTTGACGCCGCTATGCTGCTGCATGCGCGTCTGGAACAGCTCACGTCTCAATTATCCGAATTGAAAAGGCTTCGCGCCCGCGTGCTTGAGGCGGAGCGGCGCGCAGAAAAGTGGAGCATCGGAAGGTGCTTTTCCAGTGGAAGCGACAACTCTCCTAGACCTTGGTCGCCTTCCAGACACCGCTGCACCTGGTAGCGCCGGAATAGCCACTCCAAGATCCCATTCCACTCGTCGGCGCCAATCTGCCGGCGCCTGCGGCATGCTTGTCCTGAACGGTTACAGAAGCGCGCACTGCGCCGGTTCTCGATACGCGCCCCCGAAATCTGACAAGGTTTGGATGAGAGATGTTGCCATTCGAGATGTTCACGTCGAAATTGTAGCTAGGATCGCAGGATCCGGACCGCGTCTCGAAGATCAGGTGCCACGCACCATCGAAGGCGCGTATTGGATAGGAGCGCGCCTCGGCGTAAGCGGCATAGGCGAGGGTTAGACAACCCGCCGTCAAGTTGGCAACTAATCGCATCATCGTCATCGCCTCAAACCCTGAGGTGAGTCTCGCTATTTGCCGCTCGTCAGAGGAGCGCCCTGCGGCTCCGGTAGCTTGAGAGCGGTTTCGATCTTGGCGAGCAGCGCCTGGATTTCACTTCGCTCATTGGGGCCGGGATGGGCTTCGAGTCGCGCCAACAATTGCTCTTTGTGTACTATCAAATTTGCAAGAGCGGACATCCTAGGATTGCCAGCGAAAGGGCCGCTCGAAAGAGCGGCCCTTTGTCTGGTTCACCAACTCCGGGTACCGAAGCTGAAACCGATGCTCGGGCCACCGCCATAGTAGCCGTAGCCGCGATCGTAGTAGCCGGGGCCGCCATAATAGCCGTAGCTTCTGCGGACCACGTACCCGTCGTCCCCGCCGTAGTAGCGCTGGACGTACCGAGGACCGCGGGTCCGATAGCAGCGGCCGTACTCGTCACAGACGAGGCGGACCTGCTCGACGCCACCAAGCTCGGCCGACGCGATGGCCGCAGGCGCGAGCGGGGCGGCATTCGCAGAGGCCGCCATCAGGGTGGCCCCGAGCGCTCCCAGCAAAATGGTCTTCATGGTTCTTCTCCTTCCGTTGCGAGATCAATCGATCTCTTCGATGACGCGACGTTCGCGGGGTTCGACGATGTAGGTGCGGCTGTCCCGATTGATGTACCGGTACTCGCGAAGGGTCGGAGCATCCCGATAGACGTCTTCCGGGAAGGCCTCGATCTCCACGCCGTCAGGCACGCGCTCGCCGGTGCGGATTTCGGTCCGCACCGAGCTGCCGGTGGTCACCCGCTTCTCGCGCTCGACCGGGCGCGCCTTGACGTGCTTGCGGACGACTTCGCGATCGCGGTCGCTGAACGTCACCTTGCGCTGCTCCGTCCGCACCGGCGCGGCCGCCGTGGCACGGCCGGAGTACGGCAGGACCGTCACGATCTTGTAGGTCGACGGCTCGACGATGACGATCTCGTCCTTCACCAGGACGAAGTTGTAACCGCGGTACTGCGGCACGATCTCGACGACCTCGGGCGGTAACGGCTGCAGGCGGACGTCGCGCGGGACGACGGTGCCCACCGACAAGGAGAAGTTCACGTTGGTGAGCGGCTGCACGTTCAGGTGCGAGATCGACGCGCTGATGCGGGTCCGCTGCTGGTCGTTGATGTTCACCGACGCATTCACGTTGCTGTTGGACGAACGGTCGACCGTGTTCTGCTGACTGTTCGGCTGCTGGGCCGTGTTGGTCGAACTGCCACCCGACGGCGACTGCGCCTGGTTGGTGCTTGAGGACGGCGGGTTGGCGCTCTGCGTCTGGTTGTTCGTGTTCGAAGGAGTGTTGGTCTGCGCCTCGTTGGACGGCGTCGTGGTTTGCCCGGACGGCTGATTGGTCTGAGCCTGGTTGGTCGAATTGTTCGAAGCAGGCGCCTGCGTCGTGTTGGTGCCGCTGCCCGAATTGGACGACTGGCCCGCCGCGGTCTGGCCGGTCGAGGATGGAGACTGCGTCTGAGCCGAATTCGTCGAAGAATTGGTCTGCGCGGACCCCGACGAGCTGGGCGACGTGGTCGACGGGGAATCCTGCTGACGCTGTGTCGCGGTCGGATTGGAATTCGACGTGCTCGGAGAAGACTGCGCGAACGCCGAAGTTGCGATGGCGACTGCAGCGGTCGTGGCCAAGAATAAACGCTTGTTCATCTGGAAACCTCCAAATGTGGATGTCGATCAACCCCAATCCATCGGCGCGGTTCCATTTCGGGAAACTTGGCAATCGAAAACTTGGCAATCTGGGGGTGCATTTTTTTCGAGAAGCCGGATGAGCTGTAGCGAAATGGCACGACGGCTTTCGCGATCGGGAACAACCGGAACTTCGATGACAACTCCCCGTTGGCAGTAGCTACCTACGAACTCTGAGGAGGACATCATGAAGAAGTTGATTGTATGCGGCGCGCTCGCCGCTTTCGCCCTTGGCACCCAGGCCGCCGGCGCCGCCGAGTTCTACATCGTCCGCGACGCGACCACCAAGAAGTGCACCGTGGTCGACACCAAGCCGACCACGACCACCACGACCGTCGTGGGCAACGGCGTCTACAAGACCAAGACGGAGGCCGAGTCCGCCGTGAAGACCACCAAGGTCTGCACCGAGCAGTAAACGGTCTCGCCAAGCCGAGCCGGCCTGGCGAGAGCGTCCTGACAGCAAATGGAGGAGAAGACGCCAGTATTGATTTTGTGGGCCGTTCCTGCCGTGCTCGTTGTCGGCGGCGTCGGCTATTGGTTAGTCCACATGCACTGAGCGAGCATCAACTCGCGCGAAAGGCTCGCCCGCAAACCGGGCGAGCTTTTTTTGTTGAACTCGCGAAAACTTTGAGCCGGCCACCTGAGGCAGACACAGCATTCGCGAGCGCATTGTCTCTGAGGTTGGTCTCATCTGCACCGCCTGTCAGTGTCGGCTTCGCGAGCAGAATGCCGCGTTGCGCTACCTCGAGATGCGCACCTGCTCCGCCCCGATAAAATCCAACCACAGTAGCTCGGGAACAAGTGGCATGTTGAGCGGTTGTGCTTCGATCACGCTGAGCCGCGCGCCCTGTGGGCAGGCTTTTGGTGCGTGCTGATGCATCTGGATGGCGACCCTTGCTCGACCTTTGGTACAAGAACGCCGTCATCTACAGTTTGAACGTGTCCACGTACAAGGACGGGAACGGAGACGGCATCGGCGATTTCAAGGGGCTGACGGAGCAGCTCGACCATATCGCACAGCTGGGCGCAAACTGCCTGTGGTTACTTCCGTTCTATCCGAGCCCCGGACTCGACCACGGCTACGATGTGACCGACTACTACAACGTCGCTCCGTCGCTTGGCACGTTGGGCGACTTTGTCGAATTCAGTCACCAAGCGAGGTTGCGGGGCCTGAGACTGATCGTCGATCTGCCGATCAACCACACCTCCGACCGGCATCCATGGTTTCAGCAGGCGCGCGCCAACCCTTCGTCACCGTATAGGGAATACTACGTCTGGTCAGCCGCAGAGCCGGAAAACAGCACGGAAGGAGTCGTCTTTCCGGGGTATCAGCTGAGCGTATGGACCTACGACCTTTGCGCGAGAGCGTGGTACTATCACCGCTTCTACCAGCATCAGCCCGACCTGAACATCGGCTGCCCGGCAGTCCGCGAGGAGATCTTCAAGATCTTCGGTTTTTGGCTCGAGCTTGGCGTGTCCGGATTTCGAATTGACGCTGCGCCGTTCGTCGTGGAAGAAGTGCGGCCCGACCGTCCGCCGACGCGCCGATATGAATTTTTTGCCGAGCTTCGCAATTTTCTCTCCTGGCGGAAGGGAGACGCGGTTCTGTTGGCGGAAGCCAACGTCGCTCCGGGCGAGCTGAAGCACTATTTCGGCGATGGATCGCGGATCCACCTCCTCTTCGCGTTTCTCATCAACCAGCACCTTTTTCTTGCTCTGGCGCGCGAGACGTCCGAGCCTTTGCGGCGCTGTCTGACTTCGCTACCGCGGCCGCCGCAGTTCGGACAATGGGCTCAGTTCCTGCGCAATCACGATGAGCTGGACCTCGGACGTCTGACTGCCGAAGAGCGCGAGGAAATCTACGCCCAGTTCGCGCCCTCGCGCAAAATGCAGCTCTACGGGCGCGGAATTCGCCGCCGCTTGGCGCCCATGCTCGGTAACGATCGCAGGCGCATAGAGTTGGCTTTCAGCCTGCTCTTCAGTCTTCCGGGCACCCCGATCGTCTACTACGGAGACGAGCTCGGAATGGGTGACGATCTCGCACTTCCGGAACGATGGCCCGTGCGCACCTGCATGCAGTGGACCGAAGAGGAGAACGGCGGATTCTCCTCGCGAGCCCCGGAACAATTGCTGCATCACCTGATCCAAGAAGGCGCCTACTCGCCGGCGCAAGTCAACGCAATCGCACAACAGCGCGACCCGGACTCGCTGTTCAACTGGCTTCGCCGCCTCGTGGAAATGCGTCAGTCCTGCGCAGAAATTGGTTGGGGCGAGTGGACGCTGCCCGAAGCCGATTGTCACTCGGTTCTAGTCCAGCAGTCCGTCTGGGAGAGTCGATCAGTACTAATCCTGCACAATCTATCGCATGTCGAATGTACCACCCAGATCAAGGACCTTTCGAAGGGGAAGAAGCTGACGGACCTGTTCGGCAATCGGATTTATCCATCGAAGCCGGATGCCGAGAGTGCCATCGAGCTTGATGGTTACGGATATCGCTGGTTTCGCATGGAGTAGTTTCGCCGTTCTCGAATGCTTCGCGCTCGCCGGTTTGTTCTCACGCTTGGCGTCCTCCGCGAGCGACCAGTTCGCGATAGCGATTTTCGTACTCCCTCGCCATCCGGCTCGCGACGAAGCGCTCCTCGAAGCGAGCGCGGACCTTCCTTCTGTCCAGCCGGACGACTTCCTTGACCGCTTCAATCGCCTGCTCCTCGCCGTCCACGATGAAGCCGGTGACGCCGTCCTCGAGGACTTCCGGCACCGATCCGGAGCGGTAGGCGATCACGGGCGTCCCGCAGGCCATCGCCTCGATCATGACAAGGCCGAACGGCTCCGGCCAGTCGATCGGAAACAGCAAGGCGGCGGCCCCGGCGAGGAAAGGTTGCTTCCGGGTTTCGTCAACTTCACCGACGAGCTGGATTGTCTCGCCGTCGATCTCGGGCTCGAGCTTCTTCTTGAAATAGGCCGTCTCGGCTCGGGGTATCTTGGCCGCGATCCGGAGCGGCATCCGGACGGTGCGGGCGATGCGCATCGCAGCTTCCGGCCCTTTCTCCGCCGTCAGCCGCCCGAGAAAAGCCAGGTAAGACCCGGCTTCGTATGAGGGGCGAAACAGGTCCTTGGGCAATCCGTGCTGAATCGTCGCGATCCAGTTGGCCCCCGGAAGCGGACGGCGCTGGTTGTCGGAGATGGAGACGAACGGGGCCTCGGCGAACGTCCCGATCACGTCGGACAAGCCAGGAAGGTCGAGCCGACCGTGCATCGTCGTCAGAAACGGCACGCCGGTCCGGCTCAGCACCGGCAGCGGCAGCCAGTCTACGTGGGAATGAATGACGTCGAATTCGTGCGCACGTTCGGCGACGGTCTCGATCAGCAGCGAGCAGGCGGCGTTCGGGTCGACACCTCGCCGACCGAGCCGAAGCGCGCGCGGCCACACAGCGTGGAGCTTGGCCTTCGTGCTGGAGTCGCCGCTTGCGAACAGGGTGACGTCGTGACCGAGGTCGACCAGCTCATCCACAAGCCAGGCGATCACGCGTTCCGTGCCACCATACAGCTTTGGAGGAACGCTCTCGGCCAAGGGGGCAAGCTGGGCGATCCGCATCGATCAGTCACCAAAGACGGCCCGCAAGCCGATCGCGAGGACCGCGGAGATGAGAAACGAGATCGCGAGCAACGTCCAAACGGGCCTTATGCTCCCGCGAGCTACGCGCGCGACGAGCATTTTCATGGTCGTGAACATTCGACTCGGGGGAGCCGGTGCAGGTAGGCGATCCGGAAGCCGGCGAGTTCTTCGGCATCGCTCTCTCGCTCTTCCCCTCTTCTCTGCAGGTGACGTTCGAGAAGGCAGCGCCGGCTGTCCTGCGGGCCAACGTCCAGGTTCCGCGCCCGGTAAACTGTCCAGGCGGTCTCCGTGGCAGTCTTCGAGACGACATCGTCGACCATCTTCACGCTCCCGGCGACCGATCCAATCGCTGGCAACTCAAGACGATCAGCAAAGTTTCCGGTTTTTCCCGGTGACCAGAGGTGAGCTGGACAAGGCGCGCTCAGCACGCTTTGGCACGGGCCCGCTCGCGTGCCGCACGACGGCGCTGCAGTCGCTGGCTTCTGCCGGAGCGCCTGACGGCAAGAAGCGGGGATGCCACCGGGGCTGAAGCGGAAGGCTCCGGCTGCGGGTGCAGCGCTCCGTCCGTATCTCGGCATGAGCTCGAGCACCGCACGACCCTTCTCAGTGATGCGACGGCCGTTCAGATGCTCGACCAAGCCTTGCGAGAAGATGTCGAGAGAGGGCGCGCGCGCGGCGAGGCGCCTGGTCCGCTCGGCCCAGTCGCGCCCGCCCGTCACCAGAATCGCCATATCGCGCTTGAGGTCCGCCATGACGGCGAATCCATCGGGATAGCTCACCAGGATCTTGAGCACAGTGACCTGTAAATTCACCCGCCTTCCTCGACCTATCGCCACATGTTCGGAGCGTCGTGGAGGGCCTCGCGTCCGACCTGCTTCAGCCTCTCGGGCGAGGTGTCGCCGTTTGTAGCGGCTTCCAGGATCCTCGAGGCGACGTGGGTGCGTGCCCCGGTTTCATAGCGCGAGACGTCTTCGCAAATACGGCGCGCAAAAGCGCGGTCGTGGTCGGATCGAACATGGGAACCCCCAACGCAAGAAGTGTTAGCCTACCGCGTAAACTCTTTCCGGCGAATTCAACAAAGTTAACGTGGCCACATCAGCCGATGGCCATCGAGCAATTCCGCGACGCAACATTTACTGAACTCAACGACCTTGCTGTTGTGGTCCAAGCTCGAGGCTCTCGAGTGAAGCTGCCCAGCGATGACCAGCCTGCCGCTCTAAGCGGGTGAGTTGTTGCGGCCCTTTGAGCGGCTCGTCCTCCCGCAAGCTGGAGGGCCGCTTCCGAACCATAGGCGGCAACGGACGTTATCGAATCATGTCAGACGCCTTTGACTACTTCCGGGCCTACGCGGTCCGAGCTCTTTCCAAAGCCCGCTCGATGCCGCAGGGCAAGATGAAGCATCTGCACCTTGTGGCTGGACGAATTTATAATCTCCTCAAGAATGAGGCCGCTTACGCTCCGAACGTGCAGCACCTCGAGGACTTCCGCGCAGCACAGAAGCTCGAGAGGTCTCTCGATCGGGAGCCTGACGTCGCCGCGACCGCTCGACATCTTGCCACTTCACCGAGATCGCAGGACATGGGGCGGGAGGCTCATTGAGTGCCAGCCCTTGACACCCGCGCCGTAGCAAGCCTCCTTCGAAAATATGCGCAGCGCAGCGCCTTGCGCGGCGGCAATCCCTACCGCGCAAAAGCCTACTCTCGGGCCGCAGATAGCCTGGCGGCTCTTGCCGTCCCCCCGGACGTGCTCATCGCCGAAGACCGTCTTACGGAGATCCCGAGCGTCGGCGAGGCGATCGCCGACATCATCGCCAAGCGTCACAAGACGGGCACTCACCCGAACCTCGAAAAGCTGCGGAAGGAGATTCCCGCGGGCGTGCTCGAGATGCTCGCTGTACCCGGCCTTCGTCCAGAGAAGGTGCTGCGCCTGTACAAGGATCTCGGCATCGGCTCGCTATCGGAGTTGGAGGCCGCCGCCAAAGATGACCGCATCAAGAAGGCTAAAGGACTCGGCGCCGCGCTGCAGACCAAGATCCTGCAGAACCTCGCGGTCGCCAAAAGCGGAGAAGGCCACCTCCACCTGCACCGCGCCGCCGCGCTGCTCGCTCATGCGAAGGACTCCATCCGCAAGTCCCGGCCCGAACTTAAGCGTGTGACGATCGCCGGCGATTTCCGCCGCGGCTGCGAACTCGTCGGCGATCTCACGATCGTTGCGGAGGCTGCCAAGCCGGACAAGACATCGACGCCATCGGCCGACGGGCTGCGAATCCGAGTATCCGACCGCAAGCACTTCGGCGCCGCCCTTCTCTTCGCCACCGGCTCCGCGGGCCACATCGAGCAGCTCCAAGCCTTGGCCGCCGAGAAGGGCATGCGGTTAGGCGCCGAAGGCTTGCACAAGGGCCGCTTGCTGGTCGCCGGCGAGGAGGCTGAGATCTACCGCGCCCTCGGCCTGCCCTTCATGGACCCTGAGCTCCGGGAGGGGCGCGGCGAGATCGAGGCGGCTCTGAAAGGCAAGCTCCCGAAGCTCGTCACGGACCAGGACCTGCGCGGCATCCTTCACTGCCACACCGATGCCTCCGACGGCACTGAGACGCTGGAGACCATGGCTAAGGCCACGCTCCAGCGGGGCTTCGAGTATTTCGGCGTGGCGGACCATTCAAAGTCTGCCCACTATGCCGGCGGTCTCTCTGTTGAGGAGATCGCGCAGCAGCACCGGGAAGCCGATCGACTGAACAAGCGCTTCGGCAAGGACTTCCGGGTCCTCAAGGGTATCGAGTCCGACACCCTGGCGGACGGGTCGCTCGACTATGACGATGACGTTCTCGAGCGCTTCGATTTCGTGGTCGCCAGCATCCATGGGCGCTTCAAGCTGGATCGCAAGGCGCAGACGCAGCGCCTGCTTCGGGCTATTTCCGACCCTCACACCACCATCATCGGCCACATGACGGGGCGGCAACTTCAGCGGCGGCCGGGCTACGAAATCGACGTTGAGAAGGTGCTGCGGGCGTGCGCCAAGCACGACGTTGTGGTCGAGATTAACGCCCACCCATGGCGGCTCGACCTGGACTGACGTTGGCACCAGGCGGCCCTCGACTTCGGTTGCATGCTGAGCATCAATCCCGACGCGCACTCGATCCCCGAACTCGACCACATGCACTGGGGCGTCGAGATGGCCCGCAAGGGCGGTATACCGAGGTATGCGCTCGACAGCCTGACCGACTTCAAGCTTATCGTTCCGTTGACAGGACCCATCCTCGGTCTGGTGCCGGGGCACGCCGGCTATACCAAGTCCTCCGTCGAGGGACTTGCCGACAGGATTTGGCGACTCGCATTGCCCAACCCGTCCCAGCCTACGATCTCACTCACGGTCGCGGCTCGACGTTTCGGCACCGACGGCACTCCATGGGCGGCGATCTTGGCGGCGATCGCCGCGGGCGACGTCTGTGTCTTTCGCGGCCGGGACAAGCGCGGCACGTTGCGGCAAAGCCTCACTGTGGCCGACCTGGATGCGTTCGTTGCGGGCGTTCGGAAGCACCTCTCCCGACGGACTACGGACAACCTGCCGGACCGGATCGGCGCACCGACTGCCGCCGAGCTGCTCGGGATCAATGAGGCGTTCTTCTATCGATTGATTGCCGGGCGCCCCGATTTGATTCGGAAGAAGGACGATGGACCCACGCCGTTCTCTCGAAACGAGATCGCCTCCGTCGCAAAGCGCTTTGTGTTCGCCCCCGAGGTGGCTGTGCGGACCGGCGAACCGAACAAGAGGGTTCGCAATTTGCTCGGGGAATCGGGTGTCGTGCCGGCCATCGCACTGCAGCCGAATCGCGACCTTGGTTATGCCCGATCAGAAGTCGAGCCGGTCCTTATCAAGCTGTCCGCAGAGCGAGAGCGGCTGCTCGCCAATCTGCCAGCGAGTTCCGACGATGTTCGAGTCGCATTGATCAGGATGGTCATGAGCGGCACCTCGACAGCGGCCGCTGTGAGAAAGGGATCGGGTACGGGGAAGCCTTGAAGTGGATTCGGCGCTGGAAGAGAAAGGGTTCCTACAAATCCGGCAAGGGCGGCAGCCAAGGTTCGCCGCTGGACAAGTATGAAGACTTCGCTCGAAAGTTACGCGGACAGGACCCGAAACCGACGCTTGCGGAGGTAGTGGCGGCGTTCCGGGCCCTAGGTATCGTCTGCGCCGAGAAGACCTACATCGCGTTCCTGAAGCGAGTTGGCCTAACTTACAGAAGCGTTCGCGGCGAAAGCATCAGGGCGGCTCACAGGCGTAAGGCGGAAGCGGGAATGCCCTGGTCGAACGCGGAGTGTACCAGCAAACGCGGTAAAAAATCCTGACCTACTGCTGTTCGTTTAGCGGAAAGCCGATCGATCAGACCGAAGACCGCGTTCAATTTCTTCTCATCCATTATGAAGTTCAAACAGCCGGGGCGTCCTGCTCTCGTTTGGAGCACCGCCGAGGTTTGGCTGGATGACGGTTGCCGTCGCTCGCGCAAGGTCGTCGAATTTCGCCGCGGAAATCCGGATACGCATTGAATCGGTTTCGACATCCTCCCCTTGGCGTGAATCCGTCACGAAGTCAGATTCATCTTGGCGTCGAGAGTGGCCTCGAGCCAGTCGAGGTGCCGCCGCAACTCTTCCGCCCCCTCATGGCCCAGCACCTCGTCCGCCTCGCGCGGCTTCCATTCGGCTCCGAACGCGTTCCCGCCGTAAGCCGTCATCTCGGCCACAAGGAAATCGGCGTCCTCGTCAAGCAGGCCGCTCGTCCGCGCCAGCGTGGCCACCTCATCCAGACCGCCGAAAGTCTCCGGACGCCAGCCGTCCCTAAACTTGGCCGCACCGTAGCGGTTCAACAGTTCGTATAGGCGTGGCGTCCTGCTCTCGATCGCGGCGCCGGCGAAGTTCGGCTCGATCCGGATCCCGACGGCTCTCGCTAGGTCATCGATCTCGTCGCGGCTGTCCGGATACGGATTGGCGCCGGCGTACCCGACCGTGTACGTCGGCGGGACGTGGCAAGCTGCGTGCCGCAAGCGCACCCCCGCGCCCGGGGCGGCCACGATGATGCTGCCATGGATGGCGCCTTCGATGGGGTCGACGTTCGCGAGCATGAACCAGCGGTGAGGCGCGGGTCGGCTGGCGTTCTGCCGATGCTCGGCCGTGAACGGAACGTGGATTTCGGTGCCTGATGCACGTCGGGCGAAGTCGGCCTGTTCCGGCGTCGTGATCTCGACCCATGCCGGATAGCCGTGGCTCTCGGTGATCACGTTGAAATTCAACCGCCGGAATTCCTGCAGCCGCGGCAGCACTCTGGTGTCCATGACCGGCCTCCCTCCGCTGGGAGGGACCTTACGCGCCAGTCCGGCAAGGCGGAATCCTCAGAGTTAAAAAATCTGGAAAAACAACGAACTACGAAATCGAGTCGTTCTTATCGTCAAAATGGGCGGATCGAGTCGTTCTTAAAGCCCAAATCGAGTCGGACCCAAAATGCGCGATCGTGGGAAATCAAAGGCTTGCGCGAGTCGTTCTTATAGTGGACCAACATCACCTTGCCGGGCCGCGACAAGCACTCCAGTTCCGCTGAAGCGCGCGCAGGAGTTGTCGCGGGTTCGGGCTTGAAGAATGCGGAAAGTGGGTTCGCAGACGCGGACGACGTCGAGAGGGATCGTGTCCCTGAGCGTGGTGTAACTGGCGGTGGGACACCGCGTTCGCCGGCAAGAGCCGGACTGGTCAGCTGGCGATAGCCGGGAGGCTGACGGTTGGATCATCGCTCAACGGCGCGATGGTTTCCAGGGTCATGTAACGGGCGCGCTGGACGGCCCATTCATCATTCTGTTCGAGCAGGATCGCGCCGATGAGGCGGACGATAGCGTCCTCATTGGGGAAGATGCCGACGACCTCGGTCCGGCGCTTGATCTCGCCGTTGAGGCGCTCGATCGGGTTGGTCGAGTGCAGCTTGGTGCGGTGCTGCGGCGGGAACGTCATGTAGGCCAGCACATCGGTCTCGGCCTCGTCGAGGAAGCCGGCGAGCTTGGGTAGCTTGGGGCGGAGCTGATCGGCGACCTTCCGCCATTGCGCTCGTGCGGCCTCGGCATCGTCCTGGGCAAACGCAGTGGCGATGAAGGCGGAGACGACACGCCGTCCACTTTTGCCGGCATGGGCCAGCGCGTTGCGCATGAAGTGCACGCGGCAACGCTGCCAACTGGCGTTGAGCACCTTGGCGACGGTCGCCTTGATGCCCTCGTGGGCGTCGGAGACGACCAGCTTGACGCCGCGCAGGCCGCGGCGGGCGAGCTTGCGCAGGAACGCCGTCCAGAATGTCTCGGCCTCCGAGGGACCAATGTCCATGCCGAGAACTTCGCGCCGGCCATCGCTGTTGACGCCGACCGCGACGATCACCGCGACCGACACGATGCGCCCCTGCTGGCGCACCTTCACGTAGGTGGCGTCGATCCACAGATAGGGCCAATCGCCCTCGATCGGGCGAGCGAGGAACGCCTTCACCTTGTCATCGATCTCCGCGCACAGCCGCGAGACCTGGCTCTTGGAGATGCCGCTCATGCCCATCGCCCGCACCAGATCGTCGACGGAGCGGGTCGAGACGCCCTGCACATAAGCTTCCTGCACCACGGCGGTGAGCGCCTTCTCGGCCATCCGGCGCGGCTCCAGAAAGCCGGGGAAGTAGGAGCCTTTGCGCAGCTTGGGAATGCGCAGCTCGACCGTGCCGGCGCGGGTCTCCCAGGTCCGGTCGCGGTAGCCGTTGCGCTGCGCCAGACGCTCGGGGTTCTTCTCGCCGTAGGCGGCCCCGGTCTGGCCTTCCACTTCCAGCTCCATCAGGCGCTGGGCAGCAAAGCCGATCATCTCGCGCAGCAGATCCGCATCAGGGGTCTTCTCCACGAGCGTGCGGAGGTTCATCATCTCATCGGTCATCGGTGGTTCCTCGAATCAGGTTGGTGTCAGCAACCCGACCCTACCGGCGAACAGCCGGTGACCACCGCAAAGCCGCCCGCCCGCTACGGCGCCATGGGAGGGCGCGCGTGCGGACGGCTTTGCTCTACCGAGCTACACCATCACCGGGGACACGACCGCCGCAGGCGAGATGAGTGCGCGGACCGGGGGAATTGATGCAAAGGCTGTAACCGCACCCGAACGGATGTAGCCGATGTTACGGCTGCCAGACGAGCGCTACATCCGAACTGACGGCTGGGCATTCGACCTTCCCGGGACGACATTCTCTCCGGAGTGCAGAACCCGTCCGATCGCGCGGAGCGATTGCGATGAGGGAGGCTACGATGGATTTTACGCGGATGTCGGATGCAATCCGGCTGCATCACGCCTCTCATCACCGCGATGGGTACGATGGCGCCGGCGAATTGGGCCCTGGGTCGAGTGTTCCGTTCGTGGCTGACCCGGTCGGAAGTGGCGCCCTTTTCCATCCTCCCGGCCCGTTTGCTGATCCTGGAGCATACGCCGCGAGCGCGAATACCCATCATAGAGACTCCGACCCCGTTCAATCCGAACATCCCCCATCGGGGAGCGGGATGGACGGCCACGCCGGCAACCACACTGCAGCGGGCCTGGACGTTTCGTCCACGACGCCTGCTGCCGGCGCATCCTTTCCCGAGAAGGGTATTGCTTCGGTCGAGAGTGGGGCGAACACGGCAGGGAACGGCGGGGATGGCCATTTTTACGGAGGTATCATTCACGCGTCCCTGTTGATCTACGAACCGATCAACATTTCGATCAGCGTGGGATACGGCTCGGTCGCCCTGGCCAACCAGTCCAACAATTTGAATGTTGATCAATCCGCTTTTCAAATGGCCGGCATCGGCGGCCCTGGCGGCAATGACAACATTGCAGCGGGTGGGAGCATCAGTACGTTTTCAGGCTCCGGCGTGATCGCGAGCGGCGACAACAGCGCCGGAAACGGCGGCAGCGGCCATTTCTCGGGTGCGATCGTGGACGCTCCCGTGGTGATCTATCATCCGATCAATATGGCGTTGGCGAGCTCGGGCGGCACTGCACATGCAAGTCAGTCGAACACGGTTGACATCGACCAATCGGCCACGCAGATCGCGGGCGTCGGCGGAAGTGGCGGACATGGCAATGTGGCCGCCGGCGGCAGCGTCATCACGCTCGACCCCAGTTGGGGATCGAGCGTCTTCGACGTTCAAACGGGCGGAAGCCAGGCCGGCAATGGCGGTGACGGCCTGTTCTACGGGGAACTCGTCCATACCTCGTTTGTCGTGTACAACCCGATCAACATCGCGATCGCAGGCTATGGCTCCAGCGCTTACGCGGTCCAGATAAATGATGTCTCCATGGATCAATCCGCGGTCCAGATCGCTGGGATTGGCGGCCACGGCGGCAACGACAACGCCGCAGCGGGCGGCCATGCAAACCTTCTCTCCCATAATCTGTGGGGCGGGTCCGATACGATCGCGACCGGTTCGAACAGCGCAGGCAATGGCGGCAACGGCTATTTTGCTGGCAGTCTGATCGACGTCAGCGTCGCGATCTATGCACCCATCAACATAGCAATCGCGGGTCCACATTCGACGGCCGTGGCCGATCAGGTCAACAACGTGCACATCGACCAGAGTGCGACCCAGATCGCCGGCGTTGGCGAGGACGGCGGCTACGGCAACCTCGCGCTAGGTGGCGATGCCGCGCATCTCTTGTCGGATCTTCACCTGGTGGCATAGCGAAACGTCGCGTCGCTCGCATGGCTGATCGCATCGCGGCACGCGCCGTCGCCGCTCTTCGCATGCAAAGCCCGCGCAGAGGCGCCCTCCCCGACGAAATGTCGTACTTTCGTACGTAGGCCCACCAAGCCGGATGGTGTTCGATTTGACATCTATCGCTCTCGCGCATGGGCGGATCAGACTTGCCGTGCGCGTCCGCCTGATCGGGATGGATGTTGCACGACAGCCAACAAAGCGACGGAGGCCTCAAATGATGCCAAAGGCAATCAACATCTCGGATACGATCAAGGTTAAATCGATCGACACCGGCGGTCAAAGTGACGGAAATGGCGGCGACGGTACTTTCAAGGGAGCCATCATCAGCAAGCCGACTGTCAACTACGATCCGACCAACAAGGCGGAAGGCGCCGACGTGCACGTGAGCACCGGCGATCACGTCAAACAGACGGCGGATTGGGATGCCGGCGGCGCCAACGCCAAGGCCTCGGTGTTCTCCAAGGCTCATGGCGGAGACGCGGAGTCGAACGGCAGCCAGAAGTCCTACAGCGGCTACGATACCTCCAAGGTCTACGCCAATACGGATGCGACCCAGATCAACAAGCTCGCGGTGGACCAGCACCAGGAAGTTGTCGCCGGCATCGGCGGCGACGGCGGAGACGGCAACTTCGCATGGGGTGGCGGGGTGACCTTCCATCTCGACACGCTCTGACCAGCCGCTCGTCCGACTGGCGGGACCGGCGGCCGCGGCCGCCGGTCCCGGATTTCACGCCAAAGATCTACCGATGCCGTTGCCGGATTGCGTTGCCCATCAGTCAAGTGCGCCGGCCCCCGATTTCAGGCGGTGACGATCATGCTGATGCCGCCCATTCGGTTGCCCATCCTGCCGCGGATCCGGACGCCACTGCACACCGCCCTCCGGTCCTGCGTGGGACCGCTAGGTCTCGTTTTCGCATATAGCTGCAGTTACAATCTGCTACTGTTTGCGCCCTCCATCTATCTTCTTCAGATCTACGACCGGGTGCTGTCGAGCCGGAGCGGCGACACGTTGCTCCTGCTCACGCTCATAGTCGCGATCACAGTGGTCGTCGGCGGCGTGTTCGATGCATTGCGACGCGCCGTCCTTGGACGCCTCGGCGCCTGGCTCGACGATCGCCTTCGTCCCTGCGTGCTTTCGGCCGGCCTCGAATCGGCGTTTCGCAGCGATTGGACGCAAGCGTCGGGCGCATATCGGGATCTCACCGTGCTGCGCCAGTTCGTCGAGTCCGGCTCATGTACGATGCTGTTCGACGCGCTCTGGGCGCCCTTGTTCCTCCTTGTCCTCGTTCTGATCCATCCCCTGCTTGGCCTGGTGGGCGCCTGCTGCGTCGCCTTCCTGTTCGCACTCACGGTCGCCGGAGAGCTGGTCACGGAAGACGCTTTGCTCAGGTCCAACGCCGCGCTCTCCAGAAGCTACGGTCGCCTTCAGACTGCCGCGGGCAACATCCACATGATCCGCGCCATGGGAATGTTCGATAGCGCTGCGCGCATGATCCACCGTGACGCGCAGCACGCGCGCAGAGAGCACGATGTGGCGCTCCGGCGAGGCGAGATCATCTCACTGGCCGCCAAGCCGGTTCGCGCGCTGTCGCAGGTCTTGATCATGGGAGCTGCCGCGTGGCTCGTCCTCGATCACGGGAAAAGTCCGGCAATCATCTTTGCTTCTACGCTGATGTTCAGCCGGGCGCTCGCGCCGGTCGAAAGTGCGGTCGCGGGCTGGAAATCACTCATGACGGCCGTGAGCGCCTGTCAGCGGCTCGGCGCACTTCTCGGCGCATTCCCCGTCGCGCGGCAGGAGAGTGCGGGGGTTTTCCCGCCGCAGGTGCGAAGCGGACTCGTCGTCGACAATGTGGGCGTGTGGCTTGCGGGGACTGACCATCTTCTGCTGAACGGCGTCTCCCTCAGCCTCATGCCCGGAGAATGCCTTGGCATCATCGGTCCGTCCGGGTCAGGCAAGTCCTTGCTCGGCCAGGTGATCGCCGGGCTGTCCATGCCGACGCATGGCCGTGTCCTCCTCGACAATACCGACGTCTCGCTGCTTCGCGAGGGCCGAAACGGCGACGGCCTCGGATATCTCCCCCAGGACATCAATCTGATCGGCGACACCATCAACGACATCATCGCACGCCTCGAAGATGCCGACCGGCGGAAGGTCGTCGAAGCGGCCAAGCTCGCCGGAATCCATGGGGCGATCATGCGCCTGCCGCAGGGTTACGACACGGTGGTTCACAGTGAAACGATCTTCTCACGCGGGTATCGGCAGCGCCTCGGTCTTGCCCGCGCCTTTTTCGGCAGTCCACGCCTCATCGTTCTCGACGAACCCAACGCCAGCCTCGACTACGGGGGCGAGCGAATGCTCCTGGATGCCATCGAGCGCATGAAGCTCGCAGGCGTCATCCTTGTCGTCGTCACTCACAGGATGGGTCTCCTCGCCGCCACGGACAAGATTGCCATCATGGAAGACGGTGCGGTCACCGCGTTCGGCGACAGCGAGGACATCTTTGAACGGCACCTGAGCCGACCCCAGGTTACTTCGCAGGCTGCGCTATGATCTGGAATTCTCTCATCGTCTGGAGGCATCCTGCCGTCTCGAGACTTCCCATGATCTGGGACCGGCTCATGCGAGCGCCGGCGCGCTCCGCGCCCGCCCGACGATCCGGCGTCCTGGTAACCGCAATCGACGATTTCGAGCCTCTGGAATTTCCATGGTGCTCGACGCCTACGCCGATCTCGCCACGCGGAAGGCTTCGCGCTATCACCGTCGCGGGCAATCTGCTGGTGCTCTGCTTCATGCTGGGGCTTGGTACATGGGCGAGCCTCGCGCCTCTCGAGAGCGCCGCGATCGCGTCCGGCGTCGTGGAATCGGAATCGAGCCGGAAGACGATTCAGCATCTGGAAGGCGGTATCGTCAAAAGGATCCTGGTTTCGGATGGCGATATCGTACGAAGCGGCCAAACGTTGATCGCGCTGGACGACACCCGGGCCGGCTCGGAGATGCAGAGCCTTCAAGGCCAATTGTGGGATGCAGTTGCTCGTGCCGCACGGCTTCAAGCCGAGCAGCAGAGATTTGAAAGGGTCGCGATTCCGGACACGCTGGAACAGGACAGCAAGCAGAACGGAGTGGCAGCCGCTGCGATGTCGGCGCAGCAGTTCATTTTTCAGGCACGCCTGCAGGTTCACGAGTCGCAGCTTGCCGTCATTCGCGAACGAAGGCGTCAAGTCGAAAAGGAGATCGAAGGTCTCACGGCACAGGAGAGCGCCACCGAGCAGCGGGTCGGCATCGTCCGGGAGGAACTGGATATGGTCGCGACCCTCGTCAACAAGGGGCTCGAACGGCGGCCGCGACTTCTGAACCTGCAGCGGGAGCTGGCCGACGTTGAGGGCCGCCGCGGCGAGATCGCCGCGCAGATTTCCCGCGCCGCGCAAGTCATCAGCGAACAGCAGGCCACATTGTTCAAGCTCGAGAGTGAGAGGCAGAACGAGATCGCACAGTCGCTTCGTGAAGCACAGAACCAGATATTCCAGCTCCGCGAGCGGTTGCTTGCGGCCAGGGACCAGCTATCGCGAACAGAGGTCAAGGCGCCAGAGGACGGCGTGATAACCGATTTGCGGATTCATACAGCCGGTGGCGTCATCGGAGCGGGCGCTCCGCTCATGGATCTGGTGCCCCGGCAAGACCGTCTGATCGTGACCGCGCGCCTGAGGCCCGAGGATATCGATGTGGTTCATCCCGGCCTCAATGCCGAGGTTCACCTCGTACCGTACAATCAGCGTCGCGTGCCTCGCCTGAAGGGAACTGTCGTGCACGTGTCGGCAGACCGGCTCCTCGACAAGCGTACCGACAAGCCATACTACGCGACCAAAATCCGGATCGACGACGCGCAGATCCTCGCAAACGACATCCAGATCGTCCCCGGCATGCCGGTTCAAGTGTTCATCACGACAGGGCGCGGTACCGTGGCTCTCTACGCGCTCAGGCCTTTGCTCGACAGCTTCCGTGGTGCATTCAGAGAGGACTAAGTCTCCTGCATCGGACCTGCGCCGGGTTCGTGATCGCGACCCTGCGCCGGCAACCGGCCGCGCCAGCGGAGCACGGCTTCCGTCCGATTGTGCGCGGCACATTTCCGCATGATATGCTGGATGTGCATTTTGACTGTGCTTTCCGATAGGTTCAATTTGGCGGCGATCAGCTTGTTGGGCAGGCCGAGCTCCAATTCCGCCAGCACCTGTTGCTCACGAGGCGTGAGATCCGTCACGCTCCTTTCGATAGTCACTCCAGCTCCCTCGTTCACAAGATATGCGCGCGCAAGCCCGCGTGCATCTGGCGCCTCGAAATCAGGTATCCTGTTCATGCCGGCGACGGGCAACGGCCTGTAGACGCCGCCGACAAGGACAAGGCGCAGGCCAGCTATGGCGATCTCGATCGGCAGCGAGGTAGAAAGAAAGCCGCGCACGCCCCGCTGCATCGCGGCCTGCACGGTCGGCTCGTCGTCATGGTTCGACAGGATTGCAACGGCGGCGTTGGGACAACACTCCGCAACGAAGGCGAGACTGCCCGCAACCGAGGGATCGTCGATGGGCTTGTCCGCGATACTCAGCACCACCAGACGAACATCGCGGGTTGACGTGGAGTCCAGGCTTTCGACCGTTGCCATGTCGAGGATCTCGAATTCCGCCAATTCCCGCCTGAGGACGTTCAGAATGCATGTGCGAGGTAACAGGAGCGGGTCGACGATTACCAGAACCGGAAAGTGAAGCGATCCATCGAGCCGCTTTGAGGAGTTGGTTATGTCGTCCATGATTTCCTCGAGATGAAAAGAGCTTCCGCGATATTCCCATTCCGTATTGCATCTCCCCTGCTGCTGCATTCATCCTGAATGAACATCACGAGAGCGCCGCAGTGCCGCCGCCAGTGCCTTATCCACTGCGGGTTTACCTGGCGCCTGGGTGGAAATTCTTTCCGCTCAAATCATTTGGGCGCGTACCGCGCGGTGACGCAGTCGACGCATTCCCTAATTGCAGATATTTCGATACGCCGTTGACGCCGCCGACCCCGACTTGCCGTCGACGACATATGCTTCATCCTCCTTCACGAGATAAAGAAACGGTCTCTCTGCGGTCTCGCCGCCTGATGCGCTTCTTCCTTTCACGCGCCCGCAAATCGTATCCACGGGGCGTCCAAGCGTGTTCTTTCGCATCGTGCGCTTCATTTCGGTGAATTCGGCCGATCCCGGATCCTCCATCTTCGTGGCGATGGTGACCTTCGCCTTTTCTAGGACAGGATCTGATACTTCCGCGGGCCGTTCGGATGCCGGGACGCTGATCCTCGTCCGCGGTGACGCCGCTTTGGCGAGGTCGACCGATCCGCTCTTCTTTGGAGATGATTTCTTGCCGGACCTTCCCGGAGTTGCAGAATTCGTTTTGACGATCACGGGATCCGGCGCCAATGCCGTCGGCGTTGGCTGCGCGGGTCGGGCGACCGCAACCCGGTCGAAACAGGGTCGTGACGCGCACCCAAGGAAATACCCTCGGGAAGGCGCGAACCAGCCAAAGCCGATCAGGACTCCTGCCAGCACTCCAACAAAAAGCAGTCCCATCCGATTCCCCTCCCTGGGAACTCGGCTCGCACTTGTAACTAGGACTAATTCCGCGCTGGTGATCCATCTGTTGCGCAAAAGCGTTAAACGCCCATTAAGGTCGCAGTCGTCTGGACCATGCCTGGATCGGCGGATCAGATCGGGCTCCAGGCCCGTGCCGAGATTGCCGCAAAAGGCCAATCGTGAAGGCAAACATAGCCTGAGTCGGTCCGCTCTTGGACCCCTCTGCAACTTGCATGTTCGAAGATCCGCTTTGCACCACCAAAGGCTGCCGATCACCGGCTTATGGCTCTCGGGCCGATTCCGGAGCGCCGCACCAGTTTCGCACCAGAAACGGCGTGAACGAAACGGAACGAAGGCAGTTGGGATCGAGCAAAACCGCAGGAAGATCAACGAAGCTGACCAATATTCTCCCGCTCATAACGGTCTGGTTGCAGGTTCGAGTCCTGCCGGGCCCACCACGCTTCGCCCTTCGGGCTACGCGTGGCTCAGCCAAGCAGACGGCCCGAAGGGCGAAGTGTGTCCGGCATAGCTGGAGCGCAGCGGAAGCGACGACGGACTGGCGCGGTGAGATTCGACTAGGCGAGCCAGTGCCACACATTAGAAGCCAAGCGAGTGAAGGCTGCCGCGCCGAAGCTCGCAGGGCGAAGGCGGGCTGCTGCTATGCGGAGGACCGAAAGACGAGGCGCCTGGCGTCACTGGAGCGCAGCGGAAGGGAAGCCTCTCCGGGCTCAAGGAAATGCACTACCGAGGTCAGCCGAGTTTTGTGCACTGTGACTGTAATCCAAGTGCCATGCTGGTTTTAGTACGCATATTACGATTACCTGCGCGTTCAGACCATGAAACCGATTGCACCTACGCAATGGAGCTTTCTCAAGCGCTATCAACGCGCCCTAGATAGCAAAGAGTGTCTGTCCAAGCGCTTCGGCGGGGGCGACTGCGATGGCAGGATCGTTCACGCGCACATGATTCCTCGCTCGCAGCTCTTACAAATTGCTCAGCAAGGCCACGACCACGCCGTTCCTACTCGCCTTTCACCCATCGCACAGATGAAGAGATCCGGCTTTCAGGCGGAAGATATCGGTATAGGCAACTTCTCGACGCTACAGTGCTTCTGCGCACGTCATAACAAGAATCTGTTTGCGCCTTTGGAGGACGTAGCACTCACCTTCACACGCGAACAACTTACCCTGCTACATTATAGAGCGATGGCAGCAGAACGGCGCTCTCGCCGCCGCTTGGCACGGTCAGCTGGCTGCGGCAGCGGGGAAACCGGAGCAATCTCGAATACCGGTGGGGACGCCGCATCGACCAAGGACTCCAGGCTTGGCTCACTTTTCGCCGGTCGGGCTTCCATGAACTCCAATATGTCTCGCCCCTTGGACGTCAGTCTCCAGCCACCGCTGATGCGCTCGACCAGCCCCTGTGAAAAGATGTCGAGGTCCGGCACCCGGCTGGCGAGACGCCTCGTCCGGTCGGCCCAATCGGGGCCACTGGTCGCCAGGATGGCCATGTCGCGCTTGAGGTCTTCCATGACGGCAAAGCCGTCCGGATAGCTCACCAGGATCTTCAGAACCGTAACCTGGAAATTCACGCACCTGCCCCCGCGCTGGATTAATCAGCGCCAGAAAATCCCCTCCCGGGAAACGGTCACCGTACTTTGCTTCGCTTCGTTCGCGATTCAAAAATGTTAATCGCGAAGAAGAAGGGCGCGCGGGGAGCGGGGCTGCAGCCCGCGTCGGGTGTACCTAAAGCTTCCGATACGTCACATGCGCCGTCGCGAACGGAATGCCCGCGCGCCCGGCGGATCCGCGCACGATGCAGGCGCGGTCATCGATCGCATAGAACCAGTCATCGAAGTTCAGCTTGAACGACTTTCCATCGCCCTGAGGCGTGTCGCGCGTGTACGTCCAATGGAATGCGCAACCGGCCTGCTCGCCGGTGGCTTCGCCTTCCAGGCGGTTCTCATGGCCGGTGTATTGACCCTCGCCCAGCTTGTGAATCGTCCAGCGCAGCGTGTCGCTGTGGCCGTCATCGAAGGTGTAGGTTTCGGTCAGGACGACGGTGTCGGTGTCCGCATCCAACTCGCCATGCGCCGTGATCGTGGCCCGCTTCAAGAGCCCGCCGACGAGGCTCTCGACCACCGCCCATCCTTCCAAGCGGCCAACGAAGAACTGCTCAGGGAGAAACAGCGGCGTGGTGCCGGCGAACGCATCAATGGCCATGGGCTTTTCCTCCGAAACCGATGACCACTCAAGTCGCCTCTCGGCACCGGGTTCCCAAGCAGGAGACCCGCCTGGCTCGGTCGTGTGCTTGCGGCGCATGGAGGCCCCGCGTCAACACTTCGCCTTCTCCACAGCCCTTCGGAACACGGGGACAAAGCCAGTCCCGCCATTTGCGAATCCCTGCCCCGTGCTAACGCGCGGAACGATGTGGCGCGGGCACGGATTCGTCCCGCAGGAGCGATCTCGCAATGCTGATGACCAGGGAAAGACGGCCGGCGATCCGGACCTTGAGGGGATGGGCCATCCATGTGCTGCACGAGGCTGGCGCCATCAACGAATGCGAGGAGCACGGCTGGGCCAAGGATCGTGCCGACCCTCACGCCCGCGAACGCGCGATCGATCTCGCCCGCCAGGATCCACCGGACGGCGTCTCCGCCGATCAGGCCGTCGCGGAGATCAACAATGTCCTCGATTCGATCGGCGATACCTGTCCGGAGTGCCCTGACGAGAGTCTTTGAGGCCTGCGGCAAGGACCTTCGCGCACCAGGCGGCATAAGGCGTGGTCCTGGCCATGTGGCGATCCGTCCGGTGTCACCGGATGCTTCATGCCGATTTCCGCCGCGCCCCTGCCGCCGGCTTCTTCGCGGACGTCTCCTTGGCGGCAGCCTTCTTGCCCGCGATCGGCATCAGCATCTCCTTCTGGCCGGCCGCCGCCTTCCTCGGCTTCTTCGCCGGCTTGTCTGCCTTCGCGGGCGCGGCCAGCTTGCCTGCATCTTTGCCTGCCTCCTTGCCGACGCTCCGCCGCAGCGCCTCCATGAGGTCGACAACGTTCTCGCCCTTCGGCCGCTCCTTCGGCCGGATCACCTTCCCGGCGCGCTTCTCGTTGATCAGCTCGATCAGCGCGGTCTCGTAATGATCCTCGAACTTCTCGGGAGCAAAGCGTCCGGCCTTCTGGTTGACGATGTGCCGGGCGAGATCGAGCATGTCCTTGGTGACCTTCACGTCCTGGATGTCGTCAAAGTATTCATGCTCACTGCGCACCTCGTAGGGGTAGCGCAAGAGGTTGCCGACGAGGCCCTTGTCCATCGGCTCCAGCGCGATGATGTGCTCGCGGTTGGTCAGCACCACGCGCCCGATCGCGACCTTATCCATCTCGCGGATGGTCTCGCGGATCACGGCGAAGGCGTCGTGGCCGACCTTGCCGTCGGGGCGGATGTAATAGGGGCGGATCAGGTAGCGCGGGTCGATGTCCGACCTGTCGACGAACTCGTCGATCTCGATGGTGCGCGTGGACTCCAGCGCGATCTCCTCGAGCTCTTCCTTGGAGACCTCGATGTACTGGCCCTTCTCGAGCTCGTAGCCCTTGACGATGTCCTCATTCGGTACCTCGTCGCCGGTTTCCGCATCGACTTTGACGTATTTGATGCGGTGGCCGGTCTGCCGGTTGAGCTGGTTGAACGAGATCTTCTCGCCCTCGGACGTCGCCGGATAGAGCGCCACGGGGCAGGTGACGAGGGACAGTCTCAGGAAGCCTTTCCAATTGGCGCGCGGGGCCATTTACGCAGAACTCCGGTTCGAGGCGGCTCTGATTCAAGACGAACGGCCGGCCCGGGGTTCCGACATGCATGGAACAGAAATTGCGGGACATCCCGTCGGCCGACCGCATCCGGCGATCGGATCAATCCGGGCCGAAATGGCGCGAAAACTTGTTTGGAAGCTTGAATAGCCGGAGCCTTCCATCTGGGCGCAGCTCTCGCAAGGGCCGTCTGGTCCCCTCACCCCTCCACCCGCCACAGCCTCCACCGCTCCGGCACGCCCTTCAGCCGGTGCACGCCGTGATCGCGCAGACTGGTCGCCGCCTGCGCCGTCATCAGCTGCTTCACCGCGCTCGACACCAGCACCTCGCCGGCGCGCGCTTTCGCGGCGATGCGGGTGCCGATGTGGAAGGCGAGGCCGACCATTTCGCCGCCACTGATGGTGTATTCGCCGGCGTGCAGGCCCACGCGGATCTCGAGGCCGAGCGTGCGCACGGCTTTCTGGATCGACGTTGCGCAGGCGATGCCGGCGGCGGGCTTCCTGAAGGTCGCCAGCACGCCGTCGCCGGTGGTGACGACCTCCTTGCCGCCGCACGTCTTCAACTCCTTGCGGACCGCCGCATAATAATGGCCCATCACCTTGGTCCAGCGCGCATCGCCGAGCTTGGCCGCCTTCGCGGTGGAGCCGACGATGTCGACGATCAGGATGGTGGCGAGCGCCTGCTTGAGCTCTGGCCTGCCTGCGGCCGACGGCCGCCGGTTCGCAATCGGGCCGGTCAGCGGCTCATAACGATGGCTGCGGCGCCGCGCGATCGCGGCCTTGGTGTAGTCCTGCGCGGCTTGCGCACTGCCGCAGCGAACGGTCTTCTCCTGCGGCAGGCGCGCCCAATAGACCTTGCGCGCAGGCCCCGTGCCATGCACCTCGACGGCGCCCCATTTCAGGAAGACCGCCGAGCCGACACGCCTGACGCACCACGCCTTCGACGTGTATCCGGAGACGTTGGACTGATGGACACCGATGCGGAGGAATTTGGGCATGAAGGCGCGGCCAGAGACCGTTTGGGCGTAGCTTCGGCAAAGCTAGTCGGACAATCCGGCCTTGGCAACCGGACCTCCGGCCTCCTGACTCCAGCAGGACAAGCTCATCCGGGAGCGATGTCCAGATCGATGTGCTATCCTCTCATGGGGCGGCAGACGAAGACCCGGAGAGAACCCATGGCAACGAGTGTCAAGCAAATGCTGGAAGCTGCGAACGCGGCGGTCCCGAAGATCACCTCGGAGCAGGCGGCCGAGATGATCAACAAGGGCAACACGCTAATCGTGGACGTTCGCGATGCGCCGGAAGTCACCGCCAGCGGCAAGATCGCCGGCGCCGTGAACGTCTCGCGCGGGATGCTGGAGTTTCGCGCCGACCCGGAGTCGCCCTATCACGACAAGGCGTTCGACAAGAGCAAGACCGTCATCCTGTATTGCGCATCCGGCGGCCGGTCGGCGCTGGCCGGCAAGCTCTTGAAGGATATGGGTTACGAGAACGTCTACAACGTCGGCGGCTTCAAGGACTGGACGGGCGCAGTCGAGAAGTAGCCAGAGCCGTCGCGCAGTCCCGTTGAATGCGTTGCGAGCTCCGATTGGCACTTTCCGCGGCGAAGCGCGTTGCGGTGGTTTCGAGGAGGCGAGAGATGACCAAGGCGAAGGCTGCCCACGCGCAAGACGCCAAGATTCCGGCGCAAACAGCGCTCAATCCCGGTGACGAAGCCCCGCCCGGAACCAAGGGCACCGGCGACGACGTCTGTCCCGATTGTCACGGCAAGGGACGCATCGACGGCGCGCCTTGTGCCACCTGCGGCGGGAGCGGCACCATCACGCGGGCGGTCGGCGGCGCCTGACGCCGCCTCGTCCAGCAGCTCCATCCTCAAAGCAACGATCGGCCCTGTCGCGCGTTTTCCGCACCAAAGAACAGCGAGGCGCGCCATGAACAAGACGACCGGACTGACACCCGACGATTTTCCGATCGAGACCGACAAGGACAAGCTGAAGACCCACAAGGGCGAGCCGGTAGGCTCGGCCAAGACCGAGCAGATTGCGGAAGAGATCGCCGACCGGCTGAACGAGCACGCTCACCAGGAAGAGCAGGATCGCTGGTCAGCCTAGTTCAGCGGTTTTGCGGCCGCGCCATCGAATTTGGAACGACCACGCGTTCCCGCGCATTGGCCTTTCGCCGGCGTCTCACCATTCCGGCAAATGGCGGCCCCGGCTCAAGCCCCGCCCCCGGATGCCGGGCCGGGGCCGCCTAGAGCGCGATGCGATTAGGATGAACCGTCATCGCGCTCTAGATTATTGTTTGAGCATGATCTTTCGGAAAACCGCTGCGCACTTTTCCGGATCATGCACTGGGCCGAGCACAGGAGCGGACATGAAAGCACTCGTCATCGCAGGGCTCATCGCGGCTCTCGCCTCGTCCCCTTCCGCTTTCGCTCAAAGCGGCACGGGGCCCTCGAGGACGGGCTCCAGCATCAATTCGACCGGCACCGGCGGCACGACCGGCGCGGGCGCCTCCGGCCTCAATACGTCGTCGGATGCCAACAGCGGCGGCGCCAATGCACCGGCGAAGTCGTCAACGCTGAGGCCGGGCGACAACGATCCGGCCAGGCGAACCCAGGGCGGCCAGCAGGCCCTGCCGAACGCCAGCGGAACTAACCGGAAATAGCGCGAGCCGGATAGGCATACAGCTCGATCGGAGCGTTGAAGCCGCGCACCTCGTGGCTGCCGACATGTTCCAGCGCGAACTGCTTCTCCACCAGCTCGGCGAAATCGCGTGACAGCAGCACGTTCCTGCCGAGCGTCTTGGTCAGCGCCTCGAGGCGGGAGGCCATGTTGACGGCCGGGCCGATCACCGTGAAGTCGAGCCGCCGGGCCGATCCGATATTGCCGTACATGACATCGCCGACATGGACGCCGATACCGTAGTTCAGCGGCGCGCGGCCGGTTGCGCTGTTGCGCTCGTTGAGCGCGACCATGGCCTGCCGGGCCTCGGCCACCGCGTGCAGAAGATTGGCGCAGGCGTTCGGCTGATGAAGCGGGAAGATGGCGAGCAGTCCGTCGCCGATGAATTTCAGGATCTCGCCGCCATGCCGCGCGATCGGCTCCGACATCGCGTCGAAATAGTCGTTGAGCAGGTCGATGACGTCGTCGCGCGGCCAATTGTCGGAGATCTTGGTGAAGTCCCTGAGGTCGCAGATCATGATCGCGGCGCGCACCGTCGTGCCGCTGCCGCGCCTGGTGGCGCCGGCCAGGATCATCTCGCCGGCGTGGGTGCCGACATAGGTCTCCAGCAGCGTGCGTGCGAGGCGATTCTTGACGCGGATCTCGCTGACCAGCGCCAGCACCGGCAACAGCTTCTTCAGGCCGGCGACATGCGCATCGTCGAACCCGCCGGGCCGGGCGGTCGCGAACGTGACGAGGTGCCGCTTGCCGAGCGTATGGTAGAGCGGCCAGGCGACATAGTCGGTGAGGCCCTTGGCCCGCATCTCGTCGTAGAGGGCGTGCTTGCGGCTCAGCGCGGAATCCTGCGCGAGCCGCTCGCGCACCTCGGCGGCGCCGTCATGGATCTCGTTGGCGGCGCTGCCGATATATTCGGACCGCTCGCGCACGTCGTAATCGACCAGCGCAATCTCCGCCTCGCGCATCCCGTCGGACCACATCATCCGCGCGCCCAGCCATTGCGGATGATTGATCAGCACATGGAGCGTCGCGCGCTGCACCGGAATGCCCGCCTGCTGCAGGCGGATGCACATCTGCGCGAAGATGTCGTCGATGTAGCGCTCGTCGCGCGTGCCGTTGGTCAGCCAGTCGATGACGCCGTCGGCCTGGGTGGGGGCGTATGTGTCTGGCGCATTCATATCCTGCCCCTCGATCTTTGGTGAAGCAGATATCGTGCGCCGGCCGGGCGGCGTCAACCTGGCCAGTTGCACGGATTGTGCGCATCGGCTTGGGGTTTCAGCCCAGAAGCCGGATCGACCCCAGCACCGCCAGCCCCGAGACCAGCGCAAGCTGCGACGGCCCGGCCAGCTCGAGCTTCAGCGTGCCGGTGCGGGGAATGGCAAAATCCTCATGGTCGAGGCGGATGCGGCATTCGCCATGCCGGCGGCGAGCCGGAAATCGCCTGGCTCCTTCAGTGCGAGGAGATCGATCTCCGCCGCACCGCGCCGCGCCATGAGGTTCACGACCTCGACGGGACCCGCCTCGAGCTCGGTCACGATCCCGAGCTCACCGGTGAAACGCACCGTCGTAAACGGTTCACGTTCGTCGAATTCCTGCGTCGGCGACTTCAGCACCAGCCCGCGCCCTTCGACCACCATCTGCAAGCGGTCGATGCCGGGCATATGGGAGAAGGGACCGGGCGCAAGAATCGGCGTCGACGCAAAGCGCCAGAGCAGGCTGTCCCAGTCCTTCCGCGGCGCATCGGCCCGATGAGCGTCTGCGATGTCGGTGAAGATGCCGCCGCCGTTCTTCCACGGCGAGCGGGTGTAGTTTTCAGGATTGAGCAGCGTCGCCTTCATGTCTCGAGCTCGTCCGGGAAAGTCGGGGTATGTAACCGAGTTTGTAGCCCGGATGAAGCGCAGCGCAATCCGGGTTAGCTCGCGCCGTGCAGCACCGGCCCCGGATTACGCTCCGCTCCATCCGGGCTACAGGTCCGCCGATGATGTCGCTATTTCGACGTCAATGCCGCCATAGGCCGCCAGGTGACGTCGGGCGCAGCTGCAGCGAGCCGACGGCAGCGGTCACGCATCAGCTCGGCCGGACGATCGTCGACGCGCTGCTTCAGCACGGCCTCGAAATCGGCGAGCGCGTCGGCAAAGCGGCGCGCGCGATAGGCGGCGAGGCCGCGCTCGTAGTCCGCAATCCAGCCGATCGTGTCGCTGCCAACCGCATTCTCGTTCACCATCCCGATCAGCTCGTGAACGGAGAGTCCCTCCTCGCGTCCGTACACCGCGATGCTGTCGACCTCGCGCGTGATGACCGCGCCGCGCGCCAGACGTTCGGTCGCCGCACCGATCAGGATTTGCGTGCCGTAGGATTTGTTGGCGCCTTCGAGCCGGCTCGCAACATTCACGGCATCGCCGATCACGGTGTAGTTCAGCCGCAGCTCCGAGCCGATATTGCCGACCAGCATGCGGCCGGAATTGATGCCGATGCGGATCTGGAGCGGCTGGCCGAGATCGTCGACGAGGCCCGATCGTTCGACCGCAAGGCGGCAGGCGAGCGCGGCGCGGCAGCATCGCACGGCGTGATCGCCTTGCGGCTGCGGCGCGCCCCAGAACGCCATCACGGCATCGCCGATGAACTTGTCGATCGTCCCGCCATTGGCGACGATGATCTCGGAGGTGAGGTCGAGATAGCGCGACAGCAGCGGCACGACGCGATCGCCGAGCCGCTCCGACAGTCCGGTGAAGCCGGCGATGTCGATGAACATCACGCTGAGCTCCTGGACGCTGCCGCCGGGCCGCGCCTCGACGCCCTGGCGCAGCAGGCCGCGGACCAGATCCGCCGGAATGAACTTGCGGAATGCGGACAGGCCGGCCGCCATCTCCGCGATTGCACCCGACAGGCTCGCGATCTCGTTGAGCCGCGACGGATGGCGACGGACCTGCTCCAGCGCGAAGGCTTCGACATGGCGCAGCTCGCCGACGACGCGCGACAGCGGCGCGGCGATGACGGACCGCGCCAGCATCGCCGAGACCAGCGCCGCGAGCACGGCGCCGACGGCAAGACCGAGGATCAGGCGGTGCAACGTCGTCTCGACCGGCCCGAGAAATTCGGCCTCGGGGATCACGGTCGCGAGCGACCAGCCGGGAAACGGCAGCGGCGTCAGCGCAACCTCATAGGCCGCGCCGCCCGAGGTGAGCCGGCTCCGCCAGGCCTGCTTGCGGCCGGCCTCGCCCGCCTGGTCGAGCGCTGCGCGCGCCAGGGGCAGCAGCGCCGTGTCGCCGCGCGCCGGATGGAGCTCGTCGGCGTCCTTGTCGGGCGCTGCGACGAGCTCGCCGCTGCCGTCGACGATGAAGGCGGTGCCGGTGCGCCCGACCTCCAGCTGCGACAGGAAGCGCGCGAGCCTGGTATATTCGATGATGACGGCAAGCACGCCTTGCCGCTCCTGATAAACGTCGATCGGGCCGGCGAAGGCGATCGACGGCCGCTCGCCGGTCGCATGGTCCATGACCCTGAACCATTGCGGGTCGTCGGCGCCAAGGCCGGCCTTGAACCAGGCCTGATCGGCGACGCGGAAATCGGTCGGCTCGAAGCGGCGGTTGGCGAACTCGATGTCGCCGGGCACCACGTCATATTCGTCGACGCGGCGCTCGCCCGGATGATCCGTGAGCGAGATCTCCATCATCTCCAGGCGTCGATCGCCGAGCTTGTGCGCGGCGAAGAAGGAGCCGTCGGGCCAGCCGAACGCGACCCAGGAGATCGTCGCCTGCGATTGCAATTGCGACAGAAAGACGAACTCGCGCTTGTCGGCCTCGCGGGTGTCGAGCACGTTCTGGAGGAACAGCGTGCGGATCGCGGTGTGCGCGGCGCGCGCCTCGTCGACGATGGCCGAGACCTCCTTGCGCACCGCCGCCACGATCTGCTCGTTGATGGTCGAGGCGAGCTGCCGGCTTGCCCCCTCCGCCGTGCGCCACCACAGCAGGCTGGAGAGCGCGGCGGTCAGCAGGATCGCGGCGAGGACCAGCGCGGACACAGCAAGGCGGATACTGACCGTCAGCCTTGCGATCGCGCGAAGCTGGCGTCCGGGATCGACATTCATGGTTGTATCCGCCTTTGGGTGGGCACGACTCCTGTCATCGCTCTACGCAGATTTCCTAGCGTCCGTTACCTCTGCCAAGTTTGGTAGGACGCATCCAATGCTCTCGCTCTAACGTGTCGATAGCGCCAAGGCATTGGATTTGGCCGCCCACTTGCCCGCTAATCCCCACCCAAGCGCACCACCCGTGCGCCCGATCCAATCGGTCTCACGGATTCGTGAGCAGCCCGCCGTAACGCGGGCGGCGCGCGGAGCGAAGGAGACCATGCGCGCATCCCCGCCCAGGCGATGCCACCTCGAACAGGAGAACCTCTGATGTCTGCCAAACATGCCGTCACCTCCCTCGTCCTCGCCGGTGCGGTGTCGACCGCGCTCGCAACCCTTGCCTCCGCCGGCCCCCTGACCAAGGCCGAAGCCGATGCCGCCGTCGCCGCCAAGAAAGAGAAGTGCTTCGGCGTCGCACTGAAAGGCCAGAACGATTGCGCGGCGGGACCCGGCACGACCTGCCAGGGCACCTCGACGGTCGACTTCCAGGGCAATGCCTGGAAATTCGTGCAGGGCGGCACCTGCACCAGCATCGAGCTGCCGGGCGGCAAGAAGGGTTCGCTGAAGCCGGTGTAACGGCCGGCGCAACGGAAAGCGCGAACGGAGCAGCACGATGAGCACGATCAAGCCGGCCCCGCCAGCAGCGCTGCCGCTCCGCTTCGCAACGCCGATCGGCGGCGTTGCCGGAACGAGCTTCAAGCCCGAGCACCTCCCCGCAATCCTCGAGGCGAAGCCTCGGCGCGGCTTCTTCGAGGTCCACGCCGAGAACTACATGGGCGCCGGCGGGCCGCCGCATCGCGCGCTGGAGGCGATCCGCCGCGATCATCCGCTCTCGCTGCATGGCGTCTGCATGTCGATCGGCGGGCCCCGGCCGCTCGACAAGACGCATCTGGCGCGCTTTCGCAGCCTGGTCGCGCGCTATCAGCCGGCGCTGGTCTCCGAGCACCTCGCCTGGTCGACGCATGAGACCAGCTTCTTCAACGATCTGTTGCCGCTGCCCTATACCGCGGCGACGCTGGCTTGCGTCTGCGATCACATCGACCAGGTGCAGGAGGCGATCCGCCGGCCGCTGCTCTTGGAAAACCCGTCGACCTATCTCGCCTTCCGCGAATCCTCGATGCGCGAGACCGAATTCATCCGCGCCGTTGCGGAGCGCACCGGCTGCGGCCTGCTGCTCGACGTCAACAACGTGTTCGTCTCCGCGACCAATCATGGATACTCCGCGCTCGACTACCTCGCTGATTTCCCGCTGTCGCGCGTTGCGGAAATTCATCTCGCCGGGCATGCCGAGCAGGCCGACGACGAAGGTGACCTGCTGTTGATCGACAGCCACGACGGACCCGTCGCCGACGCCGTCTGGAAGCTCTACGAGATCGTGATCCGGCGTCGCGGGCCGGTGCCGACGCTGATCGAATGGGATAGCAAGATTCCGGACTGGCCGGTGCTGCAAGCGGAGGCCGCTGCCGCCCAGGCGATCCTCGACCGCCATCAGTCCGTCATGCCGGCAGGAGAGCGTCATGCCGCCTGAGCCCGGTCTGTGCTTTGCCGCATCGTTCGCGCCGGCGCTGCTGGATCCGGCGCGCAGCACGCCTGAGCTCGTGACCGGCCCGAACGGCAAAGCCGCTGGCCGCCGCTACGACGTCTACCGCAACAACGTCACGGTCAGCCTGATCGGCGCACTGGCCGCGATTTATCCTGCGGTGCAATGCATCACCGGCACCGACTTCTTCCGCGCGATGGCGCGCTTCCACGTGCGCAGCCATCCGCCGACATCGCCGCTGCTGTTCGAATACGGCCGCGACTTCCCGGAGTTCATCGCAGCTTATGAGCATGCGCAAGATATGCCCTGGCTCGCCGACGTCGCGCGTCTCGAGCGGGCCTGGCTCGATGCCTATCACGCCGCCGACGCCGTGCCGCTGTCGCCGGCCCGGCTCGTGGCGGTGACACCGGACCGTTTGGCCGATCTGGTGTTCATTCCGCACCCGGCCGCACGATGCCTGCGTTCGGACTACGCCGCCGTGACGATCTTTGCGGCCAACCGTGACGATGCACCGGTGATGCGGATCGATGCCTCCACGTCGGAGGATGCCCTGATCACGCGAGGCGAATTCGACGTCACCGTGCGCCGCCTTCCGCCCGGTGGCGCGGTGTTCGCGGACCGCCTGATGTCGGGCCGGCCACTCGGCGAGGCCGCGGCGGCGGCGCTGGAGGCAGCGAGCGAATTCGACATTGCCGCGAACATCGCCGGGCTGATCGAAGCCGGCGCCTTCACCTTGCTCTGTTGCGGAGACCCCTCATGATCACGGACCAGCACATGACGACCGCCAGCGGCCTGCCCTCGCCCGGAGCACTCATCGACAGGGCCAATCATCTGGTGCAGACGCTCGCGACGCCATCGCTGGTCCAGCTGGTGCTGCGCCTTGCGCTCGCCGTGCCATTCTGGCGCTCGGGTATGCTCAAATGGGGCGGTTTCCTTGAGCTCAACGACACGGCGGTGACGCTGTTCAGCGACGAGTTCATGCTGCATCTGCCGGGCGGGCCCTATCACTTTCCGGCACCGACAATGATGGCCTTCCTGTCGGGCTCCGGCGAAATCATGTTCCCGATCCTGCTGGTGCTGGGACTGGGCGCTCGTTTCGCAGCGCTCGGGCTGCTGTTCATGACACTGATCGTCGAGCTCACGGTGCCCGACGGCTGGCCGATTCACCTCACCTGGGCAGCGATGGCGCTTGCCCTCATGGCTTACGGGCCGGGGCTCATCTCGCTCGACCATCTCATTGGTCGCATCCGTAGCCCGGATGGAGCGCAAGCGTAATCCAGGACCACTGCCTCACCGCGCAACCTGCCCCGGATTACGCTTGCGCTCCATCCGGGCTACAGAAGAGCACTTACATCCCACTCAAACCGCTATCGACCGCGAGGGTCTGCGCGGTGACATAGACGCTCTCGTCCGAGAGGAAGAACAAGCAGAGAGAAAAACATGCTAACGTAAGCCCGCGTCCGAACCTTCAGCGAGGCTGAGCATGTCCGACACTGACAAGGTTTTCGCCGGCTCGATCCCAAAACTCTACGACGAATATCTGGTGCCGATGATCTTCGCCATCTATGCGGAGGACATGGCTCGGCGTGTCGCCGCGCGATCTCCCTCCGTGCTGCTGGAGATCGCGGCAGGCACCGGCGCGGTGACGCGTGCCGTGGCGGCGGCTCTGCCGCGCGGCATCCGCTATGTTGCAACGGACCTCAACGAGCCGATGCTCGCGGTCGCAGCGCAGCGCCAGGCGAATGACGATCGCATCACCTGGCGCCAGGCGGACGGAATGGCCCTGCCCTTCGGCGATGCCGAGTTCGACGTCGCATGCTGCCAGTTCGGCGCGATGTTCTTTCCGGACCGTGTGAAGGCTTATGGAGAGGTCAAGCGAGTCCTGAAGGGCGACGGCACGTTCGTCTTCAACGTCTGGGACCGCATCGAGGACAATGTGCTGACGCAGGAAGCCACGGTCGCGCTCGAAAAGCTGTTTCCCGACGATCCGCCGCGTTTCATGATCCGGACGCCGCACGGCTATCACGACAAGGCCGTCATCAGAGGCGATCTCGAACGAGCGGGCTTCCGCGACATCTCGATCGAAACCCGGTCCGAAATCAGCCGCGCGCCGTCGGCCGACTATGCCGCCACCGCGCTCTGCCAGGGCACGCCGCTGCGCAGCGAGATCGAGTCAAGGGATGCCAGCAAACTGCAGGCTGCAACCGATATCGTTGCCGAGGCGATCCGGAGGCACCACGGGTCCGGGCCGGTCGAAGGCAAGATCCAGGCGATCGTGATCGAGGCGCGCCAGTAGCTGCGCGTAGCCGCGGACGTCGACCGACGCGGCACGTCCTTACCAGAAGCCCCGCTGCATCGGCTGCGCCGGCTGATAGTACTGGTACTGGCTGCGCCGGCGCGGGTTGGCCGGCTGGACGTAGGGATCGCGCTGCTGGAAGAAGAAGCCGAATCCGTTGTCCCAGCCGTCATCGCTCGCGATCATGGCGGGCGCGGTCGGCTTGCGCGTGATGAAGCCGCCTTGCGGCTCGTTGCTCAGCACCGCGACGAACTCGGTCCGGTAATTGGTCTCGCTGCTCAGCGGCTCGTCCGAGATGATGATCGAGGAGCGCGGCAACGCGGTCGGCCCGATGCGGTCCCACACGTCCTGCGGGATGGTGATGCGGTCGAGCGCGTTGCGGGCCTCATCGCCGTTCTCGATCGTGACCACGCTCCAGCGCAGACCCGTGCCGGTCTTGGCCATCGCCGTGAAGATATGCGTGCCAATCGGCTGCTCCGGATTGCGGATCGTGACGGGGACCTCGATGCTGGTGTCGAACACCTCGCCGCCGCCATCGGGCGCCGGCTTGTGCGTATTCCGCCGCACGTAGAGCTTCTGCGTCGCGCGGCTGATGTAGACCGAGACCGGCTCGCCGGCGAGCTTTGCGTCGGTCGCCGCCTTGACGGCCTCGGTTTTTCTGGCCGCGGCGGTCTTCGCGGCTTCCTTGGTCGCGGCCACGGCATCGCGCTTCGGCTGCGCGGCGGCCCTGGCGGCATCGAGCTGCGTCGCCGCGTCGGCAGCCTTGCTTGCTGCCTTCTGCTTCAGCTCCTCGGCCTTGGCGCGGGCCTGATCGTTCCTGGCGTTCGCGAGCGTCTTGTCGGCGAAGGCGAGCTCGGCATCGGCGCGGGCCTTCTGCTGTTCCAGCTTGCGCAGCGCGGCCGGAAGCGAGGCCGCTTCCTTGGCGGCGGCGGACGCAGCCTTCTTGGCTTCGTCGGCCGCCCTTGTGGCCTCCTCGGCCTCGGCCGAAAGCTTGTCGGCCCGGCTCGGCACGGCCGCGATGGCCTCCGGCTTCGGCACGAACAGCGAGGGGTGAGAGAAGTCGGTCGGGACCGAGTCATAGGGCGAGATGATCACGCGCATCCCGATATAGGTCTTGTCGAACAGGTTCTCAGCGAAGCCGAACGGCATGCGCACGCAGCCGTGCGAGGCGGCATAGCCGGGCAGCGGTCCGCCATGCAGGGCGATGCCGTTCCAGGTGATGCGCTGCATATGCGGCATCCAGGCATCGTCATACATCGTCGAGCGGTGCTCCCTGTCCTTCTCGACGACAGCGAACACGCCGGCGGGCGTCTCGCGGCCCGCGGTGCCGGTCGATACCGGCGCGCGCAGGATCCAGCCGTCGGCATCGTAGAACGTGACCTGCTGGCTCTTGATCGAGACGATCGCCATGATCGGATCGCCGGCCACACGCTGCGCCACCGCCTCGGCCACCTGGCGCGGCTGCTTGGCCGCAATCGCCGGGGCCGCCGCTGCAAGGGTCGCCACCGCCACGAGCGCCATGATTCCGGCAGGCCCGCGGCGCCCCACTGCCCTGATGGATTGCGCCGTCGTCGATCGGTTTTTCATGCCATCCTCGGTCGAACTGCCAGTCGGCTGGTGTCGCTCACGTGTCACATTGGAAGCATTGCATTAAGAAATCGCAGCCGCCTTACGTTCCCTCTGTGGCGAGATTCGGCACTTCCGGCGGCAAATCTCTCATATACGACGCCTCGCCCAGGCGGAAGGCGGCCCTCGGCCGAGGCTGGCCCGAAGCTGGTCTCGACCACTGCGGCAGAATGTCCGGGAGAGCCGCCGGGACGCGCCCACCGAGGCGCGACTAGAGCATGATCCGGAAGTAGCGGTTTTCCGAAAAGATCATGCTCAGACAATAACCTAAAGCGCGATGACGATTCATCCTAATCGCATCGCGCTTTAGATGCCCAACGCCTTGCGGTTCAGCGTTCGCAGCACACGCAGCGACAAGGTTCGCACGTTCGCAACATTGAGCAGCCAGGCCGCAGCCGCATAGGCGAGGCCGCCGGCGAGGCTGACGATGACGAGCGATACGAGGCCGGTGCCGCCCGCTTGCGAGCGCGCCACCAGAATTGCCGCCGCCATCAATGCTGCGGACGCGGCAACGCCGGCGAGGCGATTGAGCTCGAACGGGACCGGATGGGCCCGATGCATCAGGACGAGTGCAACGAGGAAGCCGATCGCCTCGGTTGCCAGCGTCGCCAGCGCCGCGCCGTAAAGGCCGTAGCCGCCGATCAGCGCGAACATCAGGATGACGCTGATCACCAGCGTGAGAAAGGATTGCGCCGCCAGCATGAACGGCCGCTCGGCGAGCTGGAAGCTGATCTGCACGTAGAACTGGTTGGCGATGCCGAAGAAGCGGGCGAGCACCAGGGTCGGCAGCAGCGCCGAGACGCCGGCGCGGAAATCGATGCCGACGAGCGTGCCGGCCACCTGGTCCGCCGCAAACGCAAGCCAGACCGCAACGGGCGCGACGACGACGAGCAGGAGCTCGAGGCTTTCGGTCAGCCGCTCCCGCGTCGTCTCGCCGTTGTTCTCGGACAATGACCGGAACACCAGCGGCACAGTCGCCGCGGCGACGCTGGATGCGATCATGACCATGAACTGGCGCGGCAGATCGGCGGCTACGCCGAAGATGCCGGCAGCGTCCTTGCCGAGCAGATAGGCCACAATCAGCCGGTCGCAGGCCGAATAAACTGCAACGGAGAGGCCGGCCAGCGTCAGCGGCAGGCCGTAGCGGGCCAGTTGCATGAACTGGCTGCGCTGGAAGCGCGCGATCCCAGTGCGGTCGCCGACGAGATTGAGGATGATGCCGGCGAGCGACCCCAGACCGAATGCGGCGAGCAGCCCCAATCCGCCCCAGCCGAGCCAGATGCCGAGAAGACCGAAGCCGACGCTGGAGACGCTGCGCACGATCGAGATCGCCGCGAAGCGGTAGGGCCGCAATTTGGCGCGCTCGAACTCCTGGCCGACATCGACCGCATTGGCCATGATCGCGACGAACATGCTGGCGAGCAGCAGCTCGGGGCTGACATCGCTGCGGAACAGGACGACCACCGGCGTGGTGGCGCAGAGCACCGCGACTGTCAGGGCAAAGGCGACGATCGCCGTGCCGCGAAAATCGACCTCCGCCGACATCGCCTGATAGCGCGACACCGACAGCTTGATCCAGGCGAAGAAGATCGCGCCGAGAATGCCCGCAAGGCTGATGCCGACGACATAGACCCCGTACTCCGCCGGGCTCAGGAGCCGCGTATAGGCCGTGACGGCGAAGAAGCCCACCGCCGCAGGCAGGATGTAGGCGACCAGATAGATCGAGAAATGGCGGTTCAGCATGCGAGCACGGGACCGGCAGCGGTCTTGCGAGTGTGGCGAGGCTCGATCCAATTGGATCTTGGCGGGCGAACGAACTGCGCCGCAGCATCTCTCAAGAGTGTCACATAAGTCTGCAGAGCGCGCGGCGAATGACGCCTTGGAGCGGCTTTCGCGCATTAGCGTTAAATTTGCCCTGTGCTGCACGGGCGGACCGATCAGGAAAAAGAAACCATGTTTCCGGGCCTTTTCCGCTTCCAGGTCCCCTTTCACCGGCCCCGCCGCAGAGTTAACCGAACGACATGAAACCCGGGCGGTGCACGGCACCGCTTGGTACGAAGGCGCGTTGGTTGCAGAAGGAAGGCCCCAACGTGACCAGGCTCGCTAGACGCGAATTTCTGCTCGGCAGCGCCGCGGCCATTGCTGCGGGCGCATCTGCGTCCGCTGTGCCGGCCTCGAAACGCGCCCAGCGCCGTCCCGGCTTTGGCGCTGCGGCCACCTTGTGGGACCTGCAAGCCGATCCGCGGCTCGGCGAAGCCATCAGCACCTATTGCACGCAGGTGGTGCCGGTGCTCGAGCTGAAATGGCCGATGCTGCGGCCGGACGCCCATACGTTCGCCTTCGCGCGCGCCGACGCGATCCTGGATTTCGCGCGCGACAACGATCTGACCATGCGCGGCCACGCGCTCGCCTGGTATCACGACATTCCGGACTGGACCAAGCAGATCAAGGACAGCAAGGGCGTCGAACGCGCCTATCTCGACCACATCGGCACCGTCGTTTCCTACTACAAGGACAAGCTGACGTCATGGGATGTCGTCAACGAGCCGATCCCGGACAATCCAAAGGGGATCACCGACCGGCGCGATACGTTCTGGACGCAGCATCTCGGCAAGAGCTGGATTCCGCTGGCGTTCCGCACAGCCGCCGCGGCCGATCCCTTCGTCAAGCTCGCGATCAACGAATACGACATCGAATCGGCCAAGGACTCCTTCATCGCCAAGCGCGCAGCCTATCGCAACCTCATCATGGACCTGCTCGATCAGGGCGTTCCGCTCCACGCCGTCGGGCTGCAATCGCATCTACACGCCGAGCTCGCGATCGACACGCACGGGCTTGCCGAATTCGTCACCGAGCTGCGCTCCTGGGGCCTCGATGTGCTCATCACCGAACTCGACGTCGACGACCAGAAGCTGGCGGGAACTCCGGCGGAGCGCGACGCCGTCGTCGCCAAGCGCGTCGACGACCTGCTGACCGCCGTCTCCGCGAGCGGACCGGTGCGCTCGATCCTGACCTGGGGCCTCTCGGACCGTTACAGCTGGATCAACGGCACCTTCGCCCGCAAGGACAAGCAGCCGAACCGGCCGCTGCCGCTCGACGGCGAGTTCAAGCCGAAGCCGTTCATGGACGTCATCAGCAAGTTCACGAAAGACGCTTAGAGATCAGCGTGTCTTCGGCGTTTCGAACGCGGCCACATCGCCGATGTGATCGGGAGCGAGGCTCGGCGCGCGTCGATCGCTTGATGAGAGGCGGAACACGTCGCGGATGTCGTCGATCGAGGTCGACGAATAGGACTGAATGCAAAGCGCGACCTGCTCGGGCGAGGCCGTGCGCATCATCGCTTCGATGGCCGGACGGTCGAGCGGTGTGTCGTCCCAGTGCGAGACCGCGATGCTGTCTTCGGTGACCCGATGGCGCGCCAGGTGCTCCGGCGAGGTCGCGACGAAGTTTCCGTAAAGCAGATATTCGGAGAATTTCTTCTTCCGGCACAGCGCCAGCGCCCAGCTCGGGCCCGTCGCCGACTTGATCGCGTCGGTCATCGCACGCGTAGTGTCTCTGTCCCAGACCAGCGCGTTGCCGACATAATCGTCAGCCGGGAACGCGCGCTCGTTGAGGCCCAGAAGCTGGTCGACGGTGCGCAGCCACAGGCCGTGCAAGGGATGGTCGGCGCTGATCGCCTTGCGCGTGACGAAGAGCGGCGTCTTCTCGCCGCCGGCATATTGGCCGACGTCGAATTCGCGGAAGAACAGATTGTCCGAATCCAGGATGCAGACGCGCTGCTCCGGCGCATTGAGGACGCCGGCGATCTTCAGAATCTGCTGGATGTGCCAGCCGTGCACCGGCGAGGACAGCAGCGACAACCAGACACGCCGGCTGCCGAACTGGAGCGCGGGCGGCAGCGCGAACAGCCATTTCGGCAGATAGCGTGAGGCCGGAACGATGACCCTCCTGTTGGACGCGAAGCGCGCGAACAGCGGCACGTCCTCATCGTTAACGAGAACATAATGCCGCGTGTAGCCCGTCAGCCAGGTGTCGATGCTCTCGCTCAGCAGCGAAAAGCGTTCGATATCCTTGGCGTAGCTGGCAGTCAGCAGGGCAACGGAATGCATGGAGCACGCTCAAATGGCCATCAGCCCGCACTGATAGCGTCAATGCGAGATGCTGGAAACTCACGATAGGAATCAAGGTAAAGCGAAACGAAGTGCGACTGCCGGAGGGACTAGCCTTCGGACTGCAGGCCTCGGATGTAGGCGATCGCCCGCTCCGCTACGGCCGGATCAAGGTCGGTTTCGCGAATCCTACGCTCGACCAGCCTTAGGTCCAACGGACGCCTCTCATGAATTGCGCCCACAAACCGCTTGTCCCTTTCGTCCAATCGCGCAAGCTTGGACACGACGAGGTCCTCCGGCGCCGGCGCTACACCCGTGACCGTTCTTCCCGCGACTTCGGTTTGCACTCTGACTGCTCGCCCCTCCCAGCCTCTCGGGAGTTTGGCCGTAGTCTCATCGACGCCATCGATGTAGAACCCATGCGTACGATGGAATTGGCTCTCCGATCCGAACAGCCCATCGATATGTTCGGATGCCATCGGCTGCACACCATCGCGCGTACGCTTGGCCTCGGTCAGTTCCCAGATTCTCGCGTTCGCCGGAAACGCGTCAATCTCCGGTGATTCTCTTGCGGCCTCCGGGGCATCCGGCATGGAAGCCAGAATTGCCTGACTGCCAACCACAAATACCGTGTCGGTTTCGAATTCGTACGCTAGGGCCCTGACGACCCTGAGCAAATCCTCCAAAGTGCGCAGCGCGCCGGTCCCGGGCATCAAGGGCCACGCGAAGAGGGAGAGCGGGCGCTCAAGCCGCGTTCGACGATACGTCTTGCGGCTCTTCTCAACCGAACTCTCGCATCGTAGTCGCCGAAATGAACCCCTTCGACAAGATAAAACGGTGACGAGTTGCGGAGCATCACCATCTCACGATCGCGGCTGATCAGCCTCGACGCGAGCTCGCCGGTAGGAAGCGCAAGCAATTTCTGCCACTCCCGCACGAAAGGCCAGCCGTCGAATTGGTCGGCCTGCCGCGTATGCGCTTCCTTGGCCTTCTCCACCAATGATGGGTCGTGTCGGAGCCTCCGCACGATCAGCCGATGCATCATCAGCTTCGCGGTGTCGCCAACTACGCCCTCGTTCAGCCTGTCTTTCATCCGTCTCCCCAGAGACAGGTCAAAATATAGACGACCTACCGGGAACAAAAAAGGCCACGAGCTCCGCATAATTGCTGCATTGTTCCGGGGAGGACTAATCCGACGGCAGCCCCTGCTCCAGCCCGCGAAAGCGGAGCGGCGCCAGGGCTGAGGCGCGCTGCCACCAGTCGGCGACGCGGTCGTCGAGGCCGGTCACGCCGCGGCCATGGCCGGGGAAGATCCGGATCTGCTGGATCGCCTCTGCCTCGAAACCCCTGGCTTTCCGCCTGATCTTGAGGGCGGCGCCTTCGCGGTCGCGCTGGGTCAGCGGCACCAGAAGGCGGCCGCGCGGACGGAGCGACCGCAGCCAGAGCGGGTGCGGGTGCGGGAAACCGGCATGCACGATGATCACATCGGCGGGCCCGCCCACGTCCCTGCATCCATCGCCGTGGACGACGGTGACGTTCCCATAGTCGCGCAAATAGCTCGCCGCCCGGGCCGCGAGCCGCTCGTCGCATTCGATCGCATGGACCCGGCCCTTCTCGCCGACCATCATCGACAGCACCGCGGAGAAATAGCCGAGGCCGCAGCCGATCTGCACGACACGGTCCGCCCGCTTGACGTCGAGAAGGTCGATCAAATGCGCCCACAGGCTCGGCAGGCCGGTGTCGAGCTTGCGCCGTGCGTCGATGGCGACCAGCACGTTGTCATAGAGATGAACCGGATCGGCATCGGGCGTCAGCCGGTAGCTGTTCGCCGCCTCGGCCTTGATGCGCCAGGGTCCCCTTGGCAGAAATTTCTCGCGCGGAACGGCGGCGAGCGCATCCAGCAGACGCCTTGAGGCAATCCGCTCGCGCCTGGCGATCAGCTCCACGTAGCGCGCACGCGCGGCGGCAAGATCGCTCATGTCACAGATCGGCCTGCTCGCGCACCGGCGCGTCCGTACCGAGCTCGTCGAGGAGCTGCAACGCCTGCTTCAGGTCCGGCGTATAAAAGCCCTCGCTGAATTTGCCGACGATCGGCATGAGCAGGAGTCTTGCGTGCTCGCGCTTGCCGGCTTGATGCGACAGGCGCGCGAGGCAGACGGCGGTGCGAAGCTCCCAGGACAGCGCACCCTGCTTGCGCGCGATCTCCAGCGAAAGGCCGAACAGATCCTCCGCCTCGTGGACCGACGCCGGGTCGCCATTGGACAGCGTGATCTCGCCTTGCAGGCGATAGACCTCGGCGAGATAGAAGTGATCGCCGGTCCGCCTTGCGGTCGCGAGCGCACCATCCAGCGCGCGCAAGGCGGCGTCGCGCATCCCGACCTTGGCGTAGGTTTCCGCGAGCAGACAGCGGAACCAGCAGCCGGCGAGCCAGGAATCCATCGCCTCGTACTCGTCGAGGCCGAAGCGCATCTGGTTGAGGCCTTCGTCGGCTTCGCCGAGCTGAGCCAGCGCCCAGCCGCGCAGGATCGCCGCCTGCTGCTTCCAGTGCAGGAAATTGTGCTCCGTCGAAATGATCATGGCGCGGTTGGCGTGGTCGCGCGTGCCTTCCACGTCGCGCAAATGCTGCCGGAGATAGGCGCCGAACACCAGCGCGAAGGCGAGCGTGAAGGGGTGGCGGATCTTCTCGGCGTTCGCGATCGCCTGCTCGCTGTGCTGGCGCGCCGCGTCGGGCCGGCCGAGGAACCACAGGAGGTAGCCGAGATAGGACAGCGAGACGACGCCGGGATCGATGCCGTGCCGTTCCATCAAATCGGAGTGCAGATCGGGGCTGAACAGGTTGATGCAGCGGTGCAAATGGTGCTGCGAGGCTGCGAAGCGGCCGCGATAGAGCATGGTCATCGCGATCGCGCGGTGCGCCTCGATCAGATAGCCGGTCTGCTGCGCCGGCTGCGTCCGCTCGTTCAGCCGCTCGCGCTTGGCGAACTTCAACAGCTCGACGCTGAGATCGTGCGCGCGGGTGAGATCGGCCCGGATGAAATGGCACACCCAGAGCCCGCGCGTGGCAGCGAAGACCTTTTCGTCGTCATCGAGCTGACGGCCGAGCTCCAGCGCGCGGATGTAGTTCTCCTCGACCTCCTGCACCGCGTAGCCCTTGGCCGCGATCAGCGCATTGCCGAGCGCAATGCGCAGCTCGAGCTCCATCTCGTCCGCGCCCTGCATGCGCGCATTGGCCTGCACGACGTTGAGGCCGCGGCGCAGATGGCCGATCGCTTCCAGGTTGGCGCCGCTCTTGGCCGCCTGCTTGCCGGCCTTGAGCCAGAAGCTGGCGGCGCCCTCGCTCTGGCCGGATTCGGTCAAATGATGGGCGAGCAGCTCCGGTTCGCGCTCGGTCTTCTCCGGATACATCTCGGCGAGCACCTGGGCGATCCGCGCATGCAGCTTGCGCCGCTCGCTGTGCAGCAGGCTCGCATGCGCGGCGTTCTGGATCATCACGTGCTTGAAGGAGTAGAGCGCGTCCGGCGGATGGCCGCGGCGCATGATCAGCCCCGCCTCTTCCAGATGATTGAGTGCCGCCTCGATCTGCTCGGCCGGCGTATTGGCGACGGCGTGCAGCGTCTCGTAGGAGAACTCCCGGCCGATCGTGGCGCCGATCTGCGCGATCCGCTTGAAAGGTCCCATCCGGTCGAGCCGCGCCATCAGCGAGTCGGTCAGGGTGGCCGGGATTGCGAGCTGCCGCCACGGTCCCGACAGCACATAGCGCCCGTGCCGCTCGGTGAGCAGATTGGATTCGAGAACCGTCTTGGTCAGCTCTTCCAGGAACAGCGGCACACCGTCGGTCTTGACGATGATCTCCTCGACGACCTCCTTGGGCAGCTCGCGGCCCGCGACGCGCTCGACCAGGGTCGTGCGCAGGTGCCGGCTCAGGCGGTTCAGGACCAGGGTGGTGATGTGCGAATGCGCGTTCCAGCTCGGCTGGAATTCCGAGCGCGCGGTGATGATCACCAGGATCGACCGGCTCTGCACCCGATCGACCAGGAGGTCGATCACCTCGCGGGAGGTCGGGTCGATCCAGTGCAAATCCTCGAACGCGATCACGAGCGGCATCTCGCGCGCAAGGCCGAGGAAATGGTTGACCAGCGCCACGACGGTCGCATCCTTCTGCTGCTGCGGCGACAGCTCGAGCGGCGGATAGCGGTCCCCGGTCGGTATCGACAGCAGCGCGGCAAACAGCGGAGTGACCTGCTCGATGTCGCCATGAGCGGCGGCGATCGCGTGCTCCAGGCTCGCCAGCGACAGCGCGGACGAATCCTCGCGATCGAGGCCGAGGAAGAATTTCAGCTGCTCGACGAACGGATAGAACGCGGTGGAGGTGTAATAGGGCGAGCACTGCAGGGAGACCTGTCCATGGCGGTCGCCCGATATCCGCTCGAAGATCTCCTGGATGATGCGCGACTTGCCGATGCCGGGCTCGCCGAACTTGACCACGACCTGGCCGTCGCCGTCCTTGGCCTGCTGCCAGCGCCCCATCAACAGCGCGATCTCCTCCTCACGGTTGACGAGCGGCGTCAGCCGCGTGCCCATGGCGGCAGCGAAGCGGGTCTCCATCCGCGAGGCGCGCACCACGTGCCAGGCCTGTGCCTTCTCGGAGATTCCCTTCAAGTCGTGGACGCCGAGATTGCGGTAGTCGAACTTCCCCTTCAGCAGCGACTGGGTCGAAGCGGAGATCACCACGCCGTTGGGCGGCGCCAGGCCTTGCAGGCGCGCCGCGAGATTGACGGTCTCCCCGACCGCGGAATCGCGTTCTTCGGTGCCCTGCCCGACCAGATCGCCGACCACGACGAGCCCGGTCGCGATCCCGATGCGGACGGCGGGTGAATGGCTGAGCGCACCGCGCGGCTCGACCGCGCGTGCCGTCGACAACACCCGCACGATCTCGAGCCCGGCGCGCACCGCGCGCTCGGCATCGTCCTCATGTGCGGTCGGATAGCCGAAATAGACCAGGATACCGTCGCCGACGAAACGGGCGGCAAAGCCCTCGTATTGCTTGACCACCCGGACGCAGGTCTCGCGAAAATCCGCGATCATGTCGCGGACGTCCTCCGGATCGAACTGCGCGGACAGCGAGGTGGAATCCACCATGTCGCAGAACATGGTGGTGAGCTGGCGCCGTTCGGCTCCGACCTCGGCCCGGATTTGCGGACGCGCCGCCGCGGCTGGTGCCTCCGTGGTTTCCGCTTGAAACAGCGCCGCCATCGCCCGCTGGAGCCGCTTGCGATCGCCGAGCGGCAATCCGAGCTCGACCAGATCGGCTTCGGTGAGATCCCCGATGACGTCGAGATCGAGACGGTGCTGCGCGAAAAGATCGGTGTAGTGCCCGAGGCCGATACTTTCGAGCCAGCGCTTCAGCCCGCCTTCCAAATCCGTGCCCGGCTCATTCTCCAGCATGGTGATTCTGCCCGACCATCACTCCGTCGAAGGGCTTGAGGGCCCCTCAACCACAGATTTTGGGGGCCAAACTTCACCTCGGACTGGACGCATTCCCTAACTTCTTGGAAGAATAACTCAATCGGACCAAAAGGGAATGGCGTTGTCGGATATTGCAACCGGAGCGGACGAAGCATCCGCCGGCACCACGGCCGAAACGAAGATATTTGCGCATATCAGCGGCCTTCTCGAATTCTACGCCCGCAGGACGCCGGCGGCGCCCGCACTCCTCGCTCCCGGCCGGCCGGCGCTCAGCTATGGCGCGCTGGCCGAATCGATCCGGCAATTGGTCCGTACCTTGCGTGAGCGCGGCATCGGTCCCGCAGACCGCATCGCGGTCGCGTTGCCGCGCGGCGCGGATACTGCGCTGGCACTGATCGCAGTCGCATCAGGCTGCGCCTGCGTCCCCGTCAACCCCGATCTGACGGCGGACGAGCTGCAAGGCTATTTCAGCGAACTAAAGCTGACGGCGCTCGTGACCCGGGCAGACATGAACTCGGCGAGCCGTGATGTCGCCAGGGTGCTCGATATCGCCGTGATCGATTTCGTGGCGGGGCCCGCCAACGATCTCGGCGGCTGCGCGTTCATCGCTCCGGCGATCGGGCCGGCGAGTGCCAACGGCGGTTCGCGCGGCGACGACGATGCGTTCATCCTGCTGACGTCAGGCACGGCGGCACGGCCGAAAATGGTGCCGCTGACCCACCGCAATGTCTGCCTCTCCGCTTACAATGCCGGCCACGTGCTGTCGCTCACGACGCATGATCGCCTGCTCAACGTCCTGCCGCTGTTTCATGCCCATGGCTTGATCTCCGGCCTGCTCACGGCACTCGCCGCAGGCTCCAGCGCAATCTGCACCGACGGCTTTGACGCATCGTCCTTCTTCGGCTGGATGCGGCAGCTGCAGCCGACCTGGTACACGGCGGTGCCGACCATTCATCGCGCATTGCTGACGGCGGCGGAGGCGAATCCCGACCGCGCCCGACCGTCGTCGCTGCGCGTGATCCGGTCGGCCTCGGCCTCGCTCGCCCCGGCGATTCTCGCCGGGCTGGAGGCGACGTTCGGCGTTCCCGTGCTCGAGACCTACGGCATGACCGAGGCGGCCTCGCAGATCGCGGCCAATCCGTTCGAGCTGCGCAAGGTCGGATCGGTCGGCCGCGCCGCCGGCCCGGAGATCGCGATCATGGACGAGACGGGCCGCACGCTCGCGAGCGGCGCGCACGGCGAGATCATGCTGCGCGGGCCGAACATGAGCCGCGGCTATTATAATGACGAGGCGGCGACGCGGGCCGCGTTCCGCAACGGCTGGTTCAGAACCGGCGACCTAGGCTATCTCGATGACGACGGCTATCTCTTCATCGTCGGCCGCATCAAGGACGTCATCAACCGCGGCGGGCAGAAGATCTCGCCGCTGGAGGTGGAAGACGTCCTGCTCAGCCATCCGGCGGTGCTGGAGGCCGGCGTGTTCGCGGTCCCGCACGAGAAGCTCGGCGAGAACGTCGCCGCAATCGTGGTGCTGCGGCCGAACGCCGAGGCGACCTCGGACCAGCTGCGCCAATTCGCACGAAAGCGGCTTGCAGCCTACAAGGTGCCGAGCCTGATCCGAAGCGTGCCAGCGCTGCCGAAGGGCGCCAGCGGCAAGGTCAAGCGCAATGCCCTCGCCGGGCTGATTGCAACCGTAGACGCGGGCGACGAGACCCGGCTGCCGCGCACTGCGATCGAGAGCCAGCTCGCCGAGATCTGGGCCGGCCTGCTGGAGCTGCCGCAGGTCGGCGCCGACCAGGACGTCTTCGCGCTCGGCGCGGATTCGCTCGCGGTGACACAGATGCGCTCGCGCCTGCGCGACCGCTTCAATGCCGACTTTTCGTTCGAGGACATCTTCGATTGCCCGACGGTCGCAGCGCTTGCGGCCCGGATCGAGACCGCCGCAAGCCGGCGCGAGACGGCACTGCCGGCCTGGCGCCGGCTTTCGGGCGCCGACGCACCGCTGTCGTTCCAGCAGCAGCGCATGTACGTGCTCTCGCGGCTGGACCCGACCCGGTACAATTATAACGTCGTCGAAGTCGCCGTTCTCAAGGGCCTGGTCGACGCCGCCGCGCTGTCTGCGAGCCTCGCTGCGATCTCAACGCGCCATGAGGCGCTGCGCTCGGTCTTCGTCGAGCGCCAAGGCGAGCCGGTGCAGCTTGTGCTGTCATCGACGCCGCGCTTGGAGCGCATCAAGCTCAAGCCATGCCCCGCGGACAGGCGGCCTGCGGCAATCCGGCGCGAGGCGCTCAAGCTTGCACAACATGAGTTCGACCTGGCCCGCGAGCCGCCCCTGAAGGTCACATTGCTGTCGTTCGACAAGAACAGTCATGCGCTGGTGGTCAACGTCCATCACCTTGCCACCGATGGCTGGTCGCAGCGGCTGTTCTGGGAGGAGCTCGCCGTCCATTATGCCGTGGCGCGCAAGAAGCATTTGGCCGCACCGCCTCCGCCCGCCTTCCAATATCGCGACTTCGCGCTCTGGCAGCAAAGCTGGGCGCAGACGCCGGCGGCCAGGGAGCAGCTCGATTATTGGCGCGCCCAGCTCGACGGCGTCACCATGCTGCCGCTGCGAACCGACAGGCCGAGGCCTGAGGTCTGGAGCGGGCACGGCGCGCGCCACTATCTCGAATTCTCGAAATCCCTGTCGGCCGAGCTGCGTACGCTGAGCCAGAACCAGGGCGTCACGCCGTTCATGACGCTGCTCGCCGCCTTCCAGTGCCTGTTGTTCCGCCACACCTCGCATGAGGACGTCGCCACGGGATCGCTGATCGCCAACCGCAACCAGATCGAGACCGAACGCCTGATCGGGCTGTTCGCCAACACCCTGATCTTGCGCAACGATTTCAGCGGCGATCCGAGCTTCGGCGAGATGTTGCGGCGGGTGCGGCAAGTCACGCTGGACGCCTACCGCAACCAGGACCTTCCGATCGAGGAGGTGCTGCGCGCATTGCGGGTCGCGCGCCGCAGCGACGGCAATCCGCTGTTCCGGATCATGTTCATCCTCCAGAACGCCTCGATCGAGGCGGCGCGCTTTCCCGGCCTGTCGACGCGGCGGCTGGAGGTCGATCCCAGGGTGGCGCGTTTCGACATCACGCTCGAACTGGTCGAGGCCGATGGCCGCTTCACCGGCTTCTTCGAATACGCCACCGATCTGTTCGACGCCCCGACGATCGAAGGCATGGCCGCCCAGTTCAAGACGCTGCTCAAGGCCGTCATCGCCAATCCGGAGCAGCGCATCTCGCGCCTGCCGCTCCTGACCGAAGCCGAACGCCGGCAATTGCTGGCGAAAGGTCGGGGCGTACCGGCCAATTTCACCACCCGCGGCAACTTAAGCGAACGCTTCGACCGCCAGGCCAGGAAGACGCCGAACGCCGTCGCGGTCTCGGACGGTCGCACGTCCCTGACCTATCGCCAGCTGGCGCACCGCAGCCGGGCGGCCGCCCGCTGGCTGGCCCGCGAGGGCGTCGGCGCCGAGAGCGTGGTTGCCCTGCTCGCGGAGCGCGGGCCCGACCTGCTCGCCGCGATGATCGCGGTGCAGCGCGTCGGCGCGGCCTTCCTCAATCTCGATCCGGACCAGCCGACGGCACGGCTCTCGACCATCCTCGGATCGAGCTGTGCCCGTATGCTGCTGACCGGGCGGGCTCAGTCTGCCATGGTCGAGGCCCTGCTCGAACCGCTGGTCGAGCGCATCCAGGTGGCCGAGCTCGACGACGCGGTCGCGCCAAGGGCAGACAAGCCGGCTCGCGCCACACGGCGCGCCGCCTCGAGCCTTGCCTATCTCGTCTATACGTCGGGCTCCTCCGGCGCGCCGAAGGGCGTCATGATCGAGCAGCGCGGTCTGTCGAACCATCTGGCCTCGCTCATCTCCGAGCTCGGTCTCTCGCCTAAGGACGTGATCGCGCAGACCGCGCCGCAGAGCTTCGTCATCTCGATCTGGCAATTCCTCGCCGGGCCGATGGTCGGCGCGCGCGTCCATGTCTGCGGCAACGCGATCGTGCAGGACCCGATCCTGCTGGCGCGCGAGATCGAGCGCGAGGGCATCACGGTGCTCGAGATCGTGCCCTCGCTGCTGCGCGTCATTCTCGATCGCATGGACGAGGCGCCGATGCGGCGCGCCTTCTCCAGATTGCGGCTGCTGATCTCGACCGGCGAGCCGTTGCCCGTCGACCTCTGTCGCGCCTGGTTTGCCCATTGCCCGCGGGTGCCGCTGATCAATGCCTACGGCGCGTCGGAATGCTCCGACGACGTCTCCCTGCATCGCCTGACCAAGGCGCCGGCGACCGCGACGGCCAACGTTCCGGTCGGCGCGCCGCTGCCGAACATTCAGCTTTACGTGCTCGACGCGCACCTCCAGCCGCAACCGATCGGCGTGACCGGCGAGCTCTGCATCGGCGGCGCCGGAATCGGCCGCGGCTACATCAACGATCCCGCGCAGAGCCGGCAGCGCTTTCTGCCCGATCCGTTCTCGCGCCAGGCCGGCAGCCGGCTCTACCGGACCGGCGATCTGGCCCGGCGCCGCGCCGACGGGACGATCGAATGCCTGGGCCGGGCCGACCATCAGGTCAAGGTCCGCGGCTATCGTATCGAGCTGAAGGAGATCGAGAACGCGCTGACCGAGCATCGAAGCGTGCGCGCCGCCATCATCGAACCGCGCCGCGAGGCGAGCGGCGATATCAGGCTGATCGCCCATATCGTCGCCAATCCCGGCAGCCGGAGCAGCGCCAGCGAGCTGCGCGACTTCCTGAAGAGCCGGCTGCCCGGCCACGCCGTCCCCTCCGCCTTCCTGTTCCTGGATCAGGTGCCGCTCAACGCCCATGGCAAGATCGACCGCTCCGCGCTGCTGGCGTCCGTCCCGCCGGAAACGTCGGGCCCGGATGCGGCCGTCCCGGCGCGGCACTTCACCGAAAAGGTGCTTTCCGACATCTGGATCGACCTGCTGAAGGTCGAGAGCATCGGTGTCACCGACAATTTCTTCGATCTCGGCGGCCATTCGCTGCTGGCTGGCCAGGTGATGGCGCGCCTCGCGCGGGCGCTCGGCGTGTCGCTGCCGATCAAGACCATCTTCGAGGCGCCGACGATCGAAGGGTTGGCGCGGCGGGTCGACCATGCCGTGGCCACGAAGCCGCACAAGCCTGCCGCAAGCCTGCCACGATCAGCTGCAGGCGGGCCGCCTGCGCCTTCCATCGCGCAGGACCAGATGCTGCAGATCGAACGGAATCTGCCGGGGCTGCCGCAGTTCAACCTGCCCTTCGCCTTCCGTCTGCAGGGCCCGCTCGATTCGGCCGCCCTGGCAAAGGCGATCGACGAGGTGGTGCGCCGGCACGAATCGCTCCGCACCGCGTTCGCCTGGAGCGGCGATGCGCCCGAAAGCCGAATCGCCGCGCCGCGCGCGCTCGGCCGGATCATGACCGTCGAGACGATCGGCGACGGTCATCCCCACAACAACAAGCGGCGCAAGGCGCTCGAGCTCAGGAAGATCGATCTCCTGATCCAGCGAGAGACCTATACCCCGATCGACATCACGCGCGCGCCGCTGTTGCGCGCCCGGCTGCTGCGGCTCCACGACGACGATCACGTGCTGCTGCTGACGCTGCATCATGCCGTCGTCGACGGCTGGTCGATCGGCGTGCTGTTCGAGGAATTGTCGAGCCGCTATGCGGCGCTGGCCGGATATCCGTCCGCGCCATTGCCGAAGCCGCCACCTGCCTTTTCGGATGTCGCACGCTGGCAGCGCTGGTGGTGCGGCACCGACGCGGCGCGCCGCCAGGCTGCCGACTGGACCGAGAATTTGCGTGGAGCGGGCCCCGTCTTCGGCGGCGAATCGAGCCCGGGCGCCTCCACCGGGCATCATCCGGTCAGCCTCGAGCGCGAGCTGATCGCCCGGCTGACGGCGTTCGCCGGCCAGCACAATTGCACGCTGTTCATGTGCCTGCTCACAGGCCTCAAAGCCATGCTGCTGGCCCGGACGGGCCGCACCGACATCGCGGTCGCGACCGCCATGGCCAATCGTGCCCAGCCGGACACCGACCGAATCATCGGTCCGTTCGAGAACACGGTGATCGTCCGCACGACGATCACGCCCGACCTGTCGTTCGCGCAGGCCTTGATGCGGGTGCGCCAGAGCGTGCTCAACGCGCATGCGCGGCAGGAGCTGCCGTTCAACGTCCTGGCCGATCGATTGGAGCAGGAGGGGATCGATCCGGCCTCGCTGCTCCAGGTCTATTTCACGCTGCAGAATCCGCTGCGCCAGCCGCTCGATCTGCCGGATCTCGCGACAGAATCGATCGGCAACGTCGCGCGCGAAGGCCAGCCGGTGCTGCCGATCGACCAGACCTGGCTGTCGCTGATGCTCAAGGAGCGCCCGACCGGCATCACCGGCTCATGCAATTACAAGCGCGATTTGCTCGAGGACCGAGTGGTCGGCGAATGGATGGAGGATCTCGTCGCGCTGCTGACGGCGGCTATCGCCCAGCCCAACGCACCGCTCGGCAGGTTGCTCGCGCGCAGGGCCGCTTGACGCCGTTACATCTCCAAGAATACCGGATTCACGCGCCAAAGCTGTGAATGATCAAGTTGCGTCTTGATTATTTGGCGTCGTCGCGCAAGATTATTCTCGCGTTTTGATTTGGAACGATCATTTTCAACCGGGGGAGTGTTATGGGTTTCATCAAATTTACCAAAGGCACCTCGTTGAGCGCCAAGGACCGCAAGGCCCTGCAGAAGTTGCTGACCGCAGAGAAGAAGAAGCTCCAGTCCGCGCTGAAGGACGTCGACGCCAGCCTTTCGATGCTGGGTGCGTCGAAGAAGGCCAAGAAGAAAAAGAAGTAAGATTCGTCGGCCGGCACGCCGCACGAATCTCTGGACTTCAATTTTCGAGCTTCAGTTTCGGCATTGGCCGCTTGCTTGTCGAGTTTGGGGGCTCGCACAAGCTTGCGCCTGTAACCCGGCCTGCAAATCGACAAGAATTCGCCCGGGTGGACCGCTAGGAACGGTCCTCTCGGCTGATTCTTGCTCAGTTGTTTCTTCCGTCGGGACCGGGGATTTGGCCCCGCCTGACGCCATGGGCCCAATTGATGGCAGACGACAGAATCGAACTCTTTGTCGGACTGATCGAGACCATTGACGTGCCGGGCGCGGTCGAGGCGTCCCGACGCCTGCTCTCGGTCGACGAACGGGCCCGGGCCGATCGCTTCGTGTTCGAGCGGCATCGGCGGCAGTACATTTTCGCACATGCCATGTTGCGCCTCGCGCTGTCGCAGGTCGCTTCCAACGTCGCGCCCACCGACTGGTCGTTTGGCGCGGGCCGCTATGGCCGGCCGTTCGTCGCAGCACCGGCCACCTCGACCGCGCTGCATTTCAGCCTGTCGCATGCCGACGGCTGCGTCGCCTGCGTGGTGTCGCGGCATGAGGCCGTCGGGGTCGACGTCGAAACCGTGTCGCGGCGCATCGCGCCGCTGTCCACTGCGCTTCGCTTCTTTGCGCCGGAGGAGATCGAAGCCTTGCGCGGACTGCCGGAGCCCGCGGCCATTGAGCGCTTCTTCGACTATTGGACGCTCAAGGAGGCCTATCTGAAGGCCAGGGGCTTTGGGCTCAATCTGCCGCTCGACGCCTTCGCCATGCAGGTGTCACGCGAGGCCATCGGGATCAGCTTCAAGCCTGACATCATCGACGATCCGGACGGCTGGCGCTTCTCGCTGTGCTCGCCATCGCCCTCGCATCGCCTTGCGATCGCCGACGGCTCCCGCGCGGACGGCGGCCTTCCCATCAGCCGCCATGCCTGGCCTCTCCGCGAAGCCGCGGAGTGAGGCGCGCAAGCGGGGAGAGACGAAGCGATCTCACCGCGCATCTTCGAAGCCCGCCAGCACAGAGGTCAGGTTGGCACCGAGGATATCCGAGAGATAGCCGCCTTCCTGGACCAAGACGGTCGGCAGGCCCATCTTCGCAATGGCCTGGCCGATGCGGCGGAAGCCAGGTGTGGTGACGGCCAATCCCTTCAGCGGATCGTGCTCGGAGGCATCGAGGCCAAGTGCGACCACGAGGGCGCCGGGTGCAAAGGCTTCGATCGCCTTGCGCGCGATGTCCAGCGCCTGGAGATAGCCATCATCGCCGGTGCCGATGGGAAGCGGAATGTTGAGATTGGTGCCGAGGCCGGGTCCCTCGCCGCGCTCATGCGCATAGCCCCATACGTAGGGATAATACGCAACGGGGTCGGCGTGGATCGAGATCGTGTAGACGTCCGGCCGGGCATAAAAGATGCCTTGCGTGCCGTTGCCGTGATGGACATCGACGTCGAGGATCACGACGCGCTCGTGCTTCTGCCGCAGATGCGCCGCCGCGATCGCGCTGTTGTTGAGGAAGCAGAAGCCGCCGGCCATGTCGCGATAGGCGTGATGGCCGGGCGGACGGCAGAGCGCGTAGACGGCGTCCTCGCCATCCATCACCATCTGCGCGGCGGTGACCGCAACGTCGGTGGCGGCGCAGGCCGCGGCCCACGTGCCCGGGCCGATCGGCGCCGCGGTGTCGGCGGTGTGCCAGCCGAGCTTGCCGACGATATGGGTCGGATAGGTCGCGGCATGGCGCACGGGATGGATATTGCCGATCATCTCCGGGCCGGAATCGCCGAGCGCCGTCCAGGCATCCCAGGCTTCGCTGAGGAACGACAGGTATTCCGGACTGTGAACGCGTGCGCGCGGTCCCTGCCCGAACGTCTTGGGCTCGACCAGTTGATGCCTGCCGTCCTTCAATCCCTTGAGCAGGCGGTCGGCGCGCTCGGGCTGCTCGGTGGTGCGCTTGACGACACCGCGCACCAGGAAGAATTGCGGATCGTGGCTGCGGTGCAGTTCGGTATGGACGGCTTTCACTCAAACACTCCGTGGTCGCATGCTACTGGACGTGCCGCAGAGTCTTGATCGCCACGGCCGCCAGATGCAAGCAAGAAGAGTGCCGCCTGCGCTCCCTCTCCCGCTTGCGGGAGAGGGTCGGGGAGAGGGGTGTCTCCACAAGGGGACAATCCCCGAGAGGAGAGAGCCCTCACCCGGCGCGCGGGACGATGCTTCGCATCGCCCGGAACGCGCCGACCTCTCCCGCAAGCGGGAGAGGTGAACAAGCCGCAGCAATCGATTCAACCAAGGCCATCCCGCTCAGCAACGGCCACGCTGAAGACAGTGCTCGCGGCCCTGCTGGTCGGTGCGGAAGGATTCGATGAAGCCGCCCTGGCGCTGGGTGACGAAGACGGTCTTGCCGTCGCTGCCGCCGAAGGCGAGGTTGGTCGGCTCCTTGGCCTTCAGCGGGATCTCGCGCTCGACCGCGCCGTTCGGCTTCATCAGCGCGATCGTGCCCTTGAGAATGCGTGCGACGTAGAGGCGGCCGGCGACATCGGTGCGCAGGCCGTCGATGGTGTCGGGCTGAAACGCCTTGACCAGTTTTGCCGCGGTGAGCGCGTTGCCGCTGATCGTATAGGACCAGATCTGGCCGCTGCTGGATTCCCCGACATAGAGCGTCTTGCCATCAGGGCTGAGGTCGATGCCGTTGGTGGTGCCCATCGCGCGCGGCGCCGACATCACCTGGCCCTGCGCCGTCCCGTCCGCTCCCCTGACGATGCGCCAGATGTGGCCTTCGCGCCCCTTCCAGTTCGGATCGCTCGCATAGATCGTGCCGTCGCGCGCGATGGTGATGTCGTTGGGCTGGTTCATCTCGGCGGAGTGAAACCACACCGCGGGCCCGGTCGCGCCCTTGGGGATCGCGAAGATGTTGTGCTTCTTGTAGTCGGCAATGAACATGGTGCCGCTGCGATCGAAACGGATCGCGTTGCCGACGCTGCCGTCGGGGAGCGTCGTGAACAGCTCCGAGGCGGCGCCACCCGCGGGCAATTTGCCGATGGTGCCGGCCTTGCCGAGATTGACGACATACAGGTTGCCGTCGAGATCGGCGGCCGGCCCTTCGATGCCGAAGGTGTACTCGCTGGCGGGCGTCACCTGTGCGCTTTCGAACAGTTTTGTTTCGGCAGCGGCCGGCGGCGTCGCAACGAGCAGAATGCTACTGCACAGGCACCAGAAGTTCCTGCCGGATGTAATAGCCATCGCCGTCGGTGCACTCGCCGTTCAGATAGGGATCGGCTGGCCGGAAGAACCGGCTGAAGCCGGGTTTGTCTACAGCGCTCCTTTGTGTCACGACGACGACCTTTCCGGCCGGCATTTCGCCGCATTCCTTGTTGGTCTTGCTGAAAAACTTCCGCTGCGGCGGGCCGGGCTTGATCCGCATCCGCGTGCCCGGAACCATTTTGGCGACGAGCAGGTCCGCGGTATCGAGCAGGCGCGTATAACCGGGCTCGGTCTTCGGCAGGCTCTCGCCGCCCGGGGGCATCAGCTTCTCGGCGCCGAGGCCGCGCAGGCGCGTGCGCAGCCTGCCGGCGTCGGGATCGCCTGGATAGATCCAGCCGTCCTGCGACAGCATGAAGTGCAGCATCGCTTTGTCCTTCTCCGCATCCGATTGCCCTGCGTTCAGGCCGAAATCCGAATGGCAGCCGACGCAATGCTTCTCGACGAGGCCCTCGCGCAAGGTGGTGAGGCGAACGCTGTTCTGCGCGTCCCTGACGACGAAAGCTGCGAGCTGGTCGATCATCGCCTGGCTGCGCGTATCGCAGGGGAGCGGCTGAGGCGCTTCGCCCGCGGCGCGATCGATCCGGATCACGGTCTGGTTCTTGTCCTCGACCAGCCAGATCGCGCCGTCCTCTGCGACTGTCATGCCGACCGGCGCGCCTTGCGGCCGCGCGCCGTTGACGCGGTGCCAGCCTGCGATCAGCTCCTCGAACGGCGCGGCGGCGACCTCGCCCATGTCAGTCTGGAAACTGCGGGTCGGGTCGGCCGCGCAACTCACGTGATAGCGCACCGGTGCCGCACTGGGTTTGGGAAAGCCGTGATCGTCGACGTCATAGACCAGCAGCCGGCTGCCGGTCGGCCGATAGCCGTGCAGGCCGACCAGCAGCTTGCCTTCCAGCTCCGGGAATTTGGCGCCGTGGTAATACAGCATCGCGAGCGGCGCGCCGTGCGGCGGCAGCAGCGACAGCGGCGCCTTGTAAAGCGCATTGGCCGAGCAGAACGACTTATAGGTCCCCGATTGCAGCACGAGCCTGAATTCCGGACTCGGCGTCGACAAATCGTAGCAATAGGGCCAGCCATAGTGCCTGCCCTGCTCGATCGCGTTGATCTCCTCGTTCGGCTTGAAGATGTCGGGCAGATCGCGGGCGTTCTCGCCCTGCAAGAAGGCGTAGCCGACATCCGGAAAATTCGGATGCAGCACGAGGGCCATCGAGTTGCGCAAGCCGCGCGCATAGACGCTGTGCGGCGGGTCGGGATCACCGGGTTTCAATGCCGGGAAGACGCCGCCTGCCGGCGGCGTGAACAGCCAGATCGATGCGAGCGCAGACGCGCCCTCGGCCGCCGCACAGGGTTTTGTGATCGGCGCAGGCGTGATGCAATCATCGCTGTGCGAGCCGACATTGACGAACAGCCGGCCGTCCCGGTCGAACACGAACTGCTTGAGCGGATGCGCGCTCTCATCGAGCCTCTTGCCGTCCGGCAGCGTGATCCGGCGGCCGGGCATGTGACGGATGATGGTCTCGACCGTGCTGCGCGGGTTGTCTGCAAGCGGATCGAACCGGAAGATCGCCTCCGCGGTCGAGGCATAGAGCTTCCTGTCCGGGCCGATGACGAGGCCGAACGGATATTCGAGTCCCGTCAGCAACTCCTTGAAGCGTTGCCCCTGCGGGGCACGGGGATCGAGCAGCAGCAGCCGCCCGTCGGTGTGGCCCCAGCCGCCCATGTCGGCGACGACGAACAGGTCGCGGCCGGGCATCTGCACGATCGAGCGCGGAAATTTGAGGCGGTCCTCTTCGCTGGCGACGAGGCCGGCGCAAAATCCCGCCTTCATGTCAATCTGGATCCTGGGAAAGGCGAGCTCGCCGCTGCCGCAGGCTTCGGTGCCGATCGCGTAGCCGCTCTTCCTGACCGGCTCGGACGAGGCCGGGGCCGAGCCGAGCAGCGCGGCGGCCCAAACCGCTGGAAAGACAACCGCTGCAAGCAAGCGCAGATTTCGCCGTTCGCGCCCGAATGTGAGCTGGTTCACGGTCACCCCCGACTTCCCGCGGACGTTGTTCCATGCCGCCGCGGCGCCGTCCAGTCATCACCCGCCTGTGATTAAACCTGTAACGACCTTGGCGCCGACCAATCTCCGTAGATTCCCTTACCGGGCTCGACCCGAATGTTTCGCGAATGCTTGGGGTGGTATCGGTTTGCCGTCCCGATCGCTTTCTACAGGAGGCGCCTATGGTCCAGGTCTATTTTCACTGCTCCAACACCGAGGGCACGCTGATCGACCGCTACGGCGCCGCAGTCGCCAATCTGACCGAGGCGCGCGACCGCGCCACTCAGATCATGAACTCGATGATCCAGACCCCCGGCGCCGAAGACTGGCGCGACTGGGTGATCCATGTCAGCGACGACGCTGGCGAGGAGATCTTCGATCTCCCCTTCACCGCCATGCTCGGCAAGCCGCATTGAGGTGATGTCATGTTGCCCGCTTCACTGAGCCTGCTGCGCCAGCCCCTGAGCTTCGTCGCCACCAGATGGCAGACGCTGATCCGCGTCGCGGCCAACCCCTATCGCCCCGAGCTGCACTACATGCGCGGACCCGGCCCGAAATGGCGCGCCAAGTACCAGGCCAGCCGGCTGGATCGCATGCGCTGAGCGCTGAGGCTTCGTCGCCCTCCCCCGATTTCCGTCTCCTCCCCATCATGGCCGGGCTGAGTAGCCCGGCCATGATGCGTTCGGGACAGCAGCGCCCCTGCCGCGCCGCGCCTGCTTCACACCAGCCATGTCGCGCCTCCTTTGGGCGTGTTCTCGTTCGCCGCAATGTGCCATTGTCCGCGCGCTTCGCCAATTGCGGAGCCGCGCATTCAACGCAGCGAAGCCATCGACGAGCATCAAGACGACACCATGCCTCAGCAGTTCAGCCTCAACCAAACAATCCGCAAGCCCGCCGTCACATCCAAGGGCGGCATCGTCGCCTCACAATCGCGGCGGGCGGCCGAGGTCGGGGCAGAGGTACTGGCCGCGGGCGGCGATTGCGTGGACGCGATCGTCGCGACCACGTTTGCCCTCAACGTCCTCGAGCCCTGGAACAGCGGCATCGGCGGCGGCGGTGCGATGGTGCTCTACCGCGCCAAGGAAAATCGCTACCAGGTGATCGACTACGGCATGTGCGCGCCGCAGGGCCTGCGCACGGCCGACTATCCGCTCAGCGGCGAAGGCGCCGCCTCGGACCTGTTTCCCTGGCCAAGGGTGAAAGACGATCGCAACATTCACGGCCCCGGCTCGATCGCCGTGCCCGGCGTCGTCGCCGGAATGGAAGAGGCGCACCGCCGCTACGCCAAATTGCCGTGGAAGGATCTGGTCACGCCGGCAGCTCGGCTCGCCGGCGAAGGCCTGCTGGTCGATTGGTGGACGACGGTGTCGATCGCGGGCTCGGCCGCCGATCTCAGGCGCTACCCCGCGAGCGCGGCCGCATATCTGAAGGACGGCCTGCCGCCGACCGCGCCATGGGGCATCAAGGCTGAGACGCGGCTGCCGCAGGATGCCCTGAAGGCGACGCTGTCACATCTCGCAGACGCGGGCGCGCGCGATTTCTATCAGGGCGATCTCGCCAGGAGCATTGCTTCCGACATCAAGGCCGATGGCGGCTCGCTGTCGGTGGAGGATCTCGCCGCATTCCGCGCCCATCTGCGCGAGCCGCTGGCGATCCCCTATCGCGAAGGCAAGGTGTTCGCGACCCCGGAGCTCACCGCAGGGCCAACCATGGCGCATGCGCTGCGCCTGTTGCAGCAGAGCTTGACGCCCGCGGGCGCGCCGGATGCCGGCGCCTATGTCGAATATGCGCGCGCTCTGCAGGCCGCCTTCCGCGAGCGGCTCAAGGACATGGGCGATGCCGACGGCAAGCGCTCGCTCGGCGCCGAATATCTGGCGCCGGCCTGCACCACGCATTTCTCGGTGGTCGATCGTCACGGCAACATCGCGGCGGTGACGCAGACGCTGCTCTCGTCGTTCGGCTCGCGATACGTGACACCGCACACCGGTATCACCATGAACAACGGCATCATGTGGTTCGACCCGACGCCTGATACCACCAACTCGCTCGCACCCGGCAAGCGCTGCCTCTGCAACTACACGCCGGTCATCGCCGAGACCAGGGACGGCAAGCGCCTCGCCGTCGGCGCCTCCGGCGGACGCCGCATCCTGCCATCGGTGATGCAGCTCGTGTCCTTCGCGATGGATTTCGGCATGGACTTGGACGCCGCCATCCACCAGCCGCGCATCGACGCCAGCGAAGGCGCGGTGGTGATCGGCGATGCGCGCCTGCCGGCGGAGGTGCGCAAGGCGCTTGCCGCGCGCTTCGACTATGAAGAGAGCCGGGTGCAGGCGGTGCCGCAGAAGTTCGCCTTCCCGAGCGTCGTGATGCGCGAGGGCGAGCTCAATTCCGGCGCGGTCGAGATTTTCCAGCCCTGGGCCGATGCGGTGGCGGAGGCTTGACTCCTCGAAATGCCAGCGCGCGTTGAGCTCCAGCGCGATTACGCATCCAGGCGAGCGTCACGACTCCTCCACATTCGCAGGGAACTTACCCGCCCACCGTTCGTTCACTGAACGGACAATGCGCTCGCCCCACTGGAGGACATGATGAAGAAACTTGCGCTCGCCGCGTCGCTGATCGTTGCGGCCGGCCTAACACTGACCAGCCCCGCGTTGGCCAAGGGCGGCCACGGCGGCGGACATGGTCATGGCCACGGCCACGCGATGGGCCATCATCACCATGGCACGCCGCCCGGATGGTACCATGGGCGCAAGGTCGGCTGGCGCGGTTACGGCTGCCCGCCCGGACTGTGGAAGCAGGGTCGCTGCTGACGCCATCTGCAATTCCTGAGAAGGCGTCGCTCCTCACCGGGCGGCGCTTTTTTCATATGCCGAGCCGGTCCCGCACCCTGCCTGCGATCACGGCGGTGGTCACGCCGACCGGCCAGAACGCATGCATCGGGATCGGCCTGATGCCCGTGATGGGCATGTCGATCTCGGCCCTTGCGCCGCCGATCAGGCGGCGGGCGAGCTGCGCGCCCATCGCGGTCGAGAGCGCGACACCGCGGCCGTTGCAGCCGAGCGAGATCAAAATGCTCTCGGCGGGCTCGTGCACATGGGGATAATGGTCCTTGGTGATGGCGAGCCGGCTGTTCCAGCCGTGGGTCCAGGCAACGCCCTTGAGCTGCGGCCAGAGCCGCTCCGCATAACGCATGAGATAGGCGACGTCATGCGGCGACTTGATCCAGCGCATCGGGCCGCGTCCGCCCATCAACAGACGGTTCTGCTGATCGATGCGATAGTAGACCGTGATGTGGCCGCTCTCGTAGAGCACCGGACGCGTCGGCATGATCGAACGGGCGACCGCGTCGGAGAGCGGCGCGGTGGCGGCGATCGAGGAGAACACCGGCACGATGGTGCGGCGGAGCGCCGGCCAGAGATCGTCGGTAAAGCCGTTGGTGGCGAGCAGAACCTTGTCGGCATGAACCACGGCCCGCGGCGTCTCGATGCGCCAGCGGCTGCCATCGCGGCGTAGCGACAACGCCGGCGTCTCGCCATGCACCTTGGCGCCCGCCGCAATCGCGGCGCGCGCGAGGCCGCGGGCGTAGCTGAGGGGATGCAGATCGCCGCCGCGCGCGTCGAGCATGGCGCCGATGTAGCGGTCGGTGCCGGTCATGTCGCGGAGCTGCGCGCGGTTGAGATACGTCACCGGCATGCCGCGGCGGATGCATTGCTGCGTCGTCTTCTCGATCGCGGCAGCGCTGCTCTCATTGTAAGCCGCGCGCAAGGTGCCGTTCTGCCGCGCCTCGCACGGGATCTGGTAACGGCGGATCAAATCGTGCGTGAAGTTGGTCGTGCCGTAGGCGAACGCGATCATGCGGCGGCCGAGCTCGGCGCCGAAATCGGCCTCGATCTGATCAGGATCGTGCTTCAGTCCGGGATTGGTGTGACCGCCATTGTTGCCGGATGCGCCCCATCCCGGCTCCTGCGCCTCCAGCACCAGCGCCTCGACGCCCTGCTCGGCCAGATGCAGCGCGGTGGAGAGGCCGGTGTAGCCGCCGCCGACGATCGCGACCGAGACGCTCTTGTCGACGTCGAGCGGCGGCGTAGCAACCGGCGCAACGGCCGTGTCGGCATAGAGCGAGGGCGGCAGAGGCAGGCGCGTCATGGCGGGTCCGGTCAGAGCGGATGCAGCACGCGGCGCAGGAAGTCCTGCGTCCGCGCGTGCTGCGGTTGATTGAGCACCGACCTCGCCGGCCCCTGCTCGACGATGACGCCGCCGTCGATGAACAGCACACGATCGGCGACGTCGCGGGCAAAGCCCATCTCGTGGGTGACGACGACCATGGTCATGCCGTCGTCGGCGAGCTTGCGCATGACGCCGAGGACATCGCCGACCAATTCAGGGTCGAGCGCCGAGGTCGGCTCGTCGAACAGGATCGCCTTGGGCTGCATGGCGAGCGCCCGCGCGATGGCGACGCGCTGCTGCTGGCCGCCGGAGAGCTGCGGCGGATGCGCGTCAGCCTTTTCCGCAAGCCCGACCTGGGCGAGCAGCGTGCGGCCGCGCTCCAGCACTTGCGCTCGCGGCTCCTTCTTCACGAAGAGCGGCCCCTCGATCACGTTCTCCAGCACTGTCCGATGCGGGAACAGGTTGAAGCGCTGGAACACCATCGAGACCTGGGTGCGGATATTCACGATCGACGGCGCGTCGCGATCGACCTTCAAGCCTTCGACGCTGATCTCGCCACGGTCGTAGCTTTCGAGGCCGTTGATGCAGCGCAGGATGGTCGACTTGCCGGAGCCGGAGGGGCCGATGATGCAGACCACCTCGCCCTTCTCGACGCTCGCCGTGATGCCCTTGAGCACCTCGACCTTGCCAAAGCTCTTGTGGACGTCGTTCAGCTCGATCATCGCTTGCCGGCCCGCTTCTCGAAGTGACGGACCAAGAGGATCAGCGGAATGCTCATGGTGAGATACATCAGCGCGACCAGCGTGAACACGCTGGTGTTCTTGAACGTCGAGGATGCGATCAGCTTGCCCTGCAGCGCGAGCTCGGCGACCGTGATGGTCGAGGCCTGCGAGGAATCCTTCAGCATCATGATCATGACGTTGCCGTAAGGCGGCAGCACGATGCGCACCGCCTGCGGCAGCACCACGCGGCGCATGGTGAGCCACCAGCCCATGCCGATCGACTGCGCCGCCTCGATCTGCCCCTTGTCGATCGCCTCGATGCCGGCGCGGAAGTTCTCGGCCTGATAGGCCGAATAGGCGATGCCGAGCCCGAGGATCGCGGCCTGCAGGGCCGAGAGTGTGACGCCGAGATCGGGCATCACGAAGTAGAGGTAGAATAACAGCACGATGATCGGGATGCCGCGGATCACGTTGATCAGGCTGGCGCTGAGCATCGACAGCGCCTTGATGCCGGAGACCCGCATCATCGCCCAGACGAGGCCCAGCACCGTCGAGAGCAGCAACGAGCCCACCGTGACGATGATCGTCAGGGCGACGCCGTTCAATAGGATCGGGAAGAACTCGACTGCATCGCGCCAGAAGCCTTTCATCGGTCAGCCTTCGATCAGCTTCTATCGATCAACCCTGCGCCTTCAGGCCCCATTTATCGAGGATCTTGTCGATGGTGCCGTTGGCCTTCAGCTTCGCCAGCGAGGCGTTGATCTTACCGAGCAGCGCGGTCTCGCCCTTGCGCACGCCGATGCCGACCGAGCCGACCGTGACCGGCTTGTAGCCGTCGACCAGGCGCACCTCGGGGAAGCCGCCCTGCTTCAGATTGTAGGCGAGGATCGGATAATCGGCGTAGCCGGCCTTGAGGCGGCCGGTGTTCACGTCGCGCAGGATATCCGGGATGGTGTCGTAAGCTTTTACTTCGGCGAACAGGCCGGTCTTCTTCAGCGCATCGACGAAGGCGGTGCCGACTTGCGCGCCGACCGTCTCGCCCTTCAGGTCGTCCTGCGTGGCGTAAGCCTTGGTGTCGCTCTTCGGCACCACCAGGCCTTCACCATAGCTGTAGATCGGGTCGGAGAAGTCGATGACCTCCTTGCGCGGCGCGGTGATGAACATCGCAGCAGCAATGATGTCGATCTTGCTCGAGGTCAACGACGGGATCAGCGCCGAGAACGCCATCGGCTCGATCTGCACGTTGAAGCCGGCATCCTTGCCGATCTCGGTGATGAGATCGACCATGATGCCCTGGATGGTGTTGGTCTTGGTGTCGAGGAAGGTGAAGGGAATGCCTGTCGGCGTCGAGCCGACCTTCAGCACCTGTTGCGCCGAAGCCGGCACGGCTGCGGCAATGGCGAGCGCCGCGATTGCGGCCTGAACAAAACGCTTCATCGCATCCCCCTTTTGGGTCTGGCCGGCGGCGGCGCGCGCGCATGTCGCGATCAGACGTTGCGGGCCGGGCCGTTTCGGCCTATTTTCACCAATATGAAAATTTGGTCACACTTTTGCGGACGATGCAAGCGGTTTTCATGCACATGAAGGAAGCGGTTTGACGTGAGCGGTGGCAAAAGAATGCGCAAACCGGCCGCCGCAAAGCCGGCCAAGAAAAAGCCCGCTAAGGTGAAAGCCACAGCCAAGCCGACCGAGCCGGCGATGGACGTCGCGGTCGGCCGCCGCATCCGCGATCTCAGGCGGGTCAGGCAGTTCTCGCTGGAGACGGTGGCCGCGCGCACCGAGCTGTCGATCGGCTTTCTCAGCCAGATCGAGCGCGGGCTGTCGTCGCCGTCGCTGCGGGTGCTGGCGACGCTCGCCGACGTGCTCGGCGTCGGCATCGCGGCGCTGTTCGGCGCGAGCCCGAGCGCCGACGGCGCATCGGATCAGGTGGTGACGCGCGGGCTGCAGCGGCCCGAATTGAAGCTGTGGCGTACGGGTGTCTCAAAACAATTGCTGAGCCCGGCCAGCAGCGACAACAAGCTCAATCTGTTCCTGGTGCACCTGGAGCCCGGCGGCTCCACCGGCGACGAGCTCTACACCCACGACGGCGAAGAGGCCGGGCTGGTGCTCGAGGGCGAGATGATGCTGACGGTGGACAGCCAGACGTGGTCGCTGAAGACCGGCGACAGTTTTCGCTTCGCGAGCCGAAGGCCGCACCGGTTTTCCAACCCGGCGCAGGATGCGAAGGCCGTGGTGCTGTGGGTGAATTGCGTGACGGGGGCGGGCTGACCACTCTCCCTCTCCCCGTTCTTACGGGGAGAGGGTCGGGGTGAGGGGCCGCTTCCGCAAAGACGGTGACAGTGGGATTCGCGGAGGCTTCCCCTCACCCGGAATTTGCTGCGCAAATTCCGGCCTCTCCCCGCACGCGGGGAGAGGCGAAGATCACCCAAACCGGTGCTTGTACCGCTCCACCGTCAGCGCGCTGACGTCGATATCCGGCTTCTTGCCCGAGAGCATGTCGGCGAGCACGCGGCCCGAGCCGCAGGACATGGTCCAGCCGAGCGTGCCGTGGCCGGTGTTGAGGTGCAGGTTGGCATAGTGGGTCGGGCCGATCACGGGCGGGCCGTCCGGCGTCATCGGGCGCAGGCCGCTCCAGAACGTCGCCTTGGACAGATCGCCGCCGCGCGGGAACAGGTCGGTCAGCGAATGATCGAGCGTGGCGCGGCGCGCGTCGTAGAGCTTGTCCGAATAGCCCGAGATTTCGGCGGTGCCGCCGACGCGGATGCGATTGCCGAGGCGGGTGATCGCGACCTTGTAGCTCTCGTCCATCACGGTGGATTCCGGCGCGCCGGAGGCGTCCTTGATCGGCACCGTGATCGAATAGCCCTTCACCGGATAGACCGGCAGCGAGATGCCGAGCGGCGCCACCAGCCGCGACGACCAGCTGCCGAGCGCAAGCACGTAAGCGTCCGCCTGCAGCAGGCCGGCGCTGGTCGCGACCCCGCTGACGCGCGCGCCGTCGGTGACGATGCGATCGATCGAGGTGTTGAACATGAAGCGTACGCCGAGTGCCTGGGCATGCTTGGCAAGCGCCTGCGTGAACATGTGGCAGTCGCCGGTCTCGTCCTGCGGCAGGCGAAGCCCGCCGACGAACTTTTCCTTCACGCCCGCGAGCGCCGGCTCGACCGCGATGCAGCCCTCGCGGCTCAGCACCTCGAAAGGAACGCCGTACTGCTTGAGCACGGCGATATCTTCGGCGGTGCCGTCGAGCTGGGCCTGGTAGCGGAACAGCTGCAGCGTCCCTTGCGAGCGTTCGTCATACTGGATGCCGATGTCGCGGCGCAGATCGCGTAAAGAGTCGCGGCTGTATTCCGCGATCGGGATCATCCGGCTCTTGTTGACCGCGTAGCGCGCGCTGGTGCAGTTGCGCAGCATCTTGAGCAGCCAGACCCACATGACCGGATCGAGCTTCGGCCGGATCACCAGCGGGCCGTGCTTCATCAACAGCCACTTGATCGCCTTCACCGGCACGCCGGGACCGGCCCAGGGCGAGGAATAGCCGGGCGACACCTCGCCGGCATTGGCGAAAGAGGTCTCCAGTGCCGGCTCCGGCTGGCGGTCGACGACCGTCACCTCATGACCGGCACGAGCGAGGTAGTAGGCAGAGGTGACACCGATGACACCGCTGCCGAGGATCAGAACTTTCACGCTTCGTCAAACTCCCGCGGCGCTCGCCGCTGCAAGGACACAACTCGCTAGCGGCGAGAGCAATTATCAGGCCACCTTCTTGATGGCGTCGCCGAGGATCGACATCATCTGGTCGATGTGGCTCTTCTCGACGATGAGCGGGGGCGACATCGCGACGGAATCGCCACCGGTGCGAAGATAGAGGCCGCTATTGAAGCATTCGACCAGCATGTCGTATCCGCGCGCGCCGACCACGCCGTTCCGCGGCGCGAGCTCGACCGCGCCCATCAGGCCGCAATTGCGGATGTCGACGACGTTGGGCAGGCCTTTGAGCGAATGCAGCGCATCGCGCCAGTATTCGGCGAGCGAGGCGCCGCGCGTGAGCAGACCCTCATCCTTGTAAATGTCGAGCGTCGCGATGCCCGCGGCGCAGGCGACCGGATGCGCCGAATAGGTGTAGCCGTGGAACAGCTCGATCTGGTTCTCCGGGCCGGTCATCATGCCGTCGTGCACCTTGCGGCTCGCAAACACCGCGCCGCAGGGCACGGTGCCGTTGGTAATGCCTTTGGCCGTCGTCATCAGGTCCGGCGTGACGCCGAAGAAATTGGCGGCGAACGGCGTGCCGAGGCGGCCGAAGCCGGTGATGACCTCGTCGAAGATCAGGAGGATGCCGTGCTTGTCGCAGATTTCGCGCAGGCGCTGCAGATAGCCCTTCGGCGGCGGCAGCACCGCAGTCGAGCCCGGCACCGGCTCGACGATGACGGCGGCGATGGTCTCGGCGCCATGCAGGGCGACCAGACGCTCGAGATCGTCGGCGAGCTCGGCGCCGTGCTCGGGCAGGTCCTTGGCGAAGGCATTGCGGGTGAGATCATGGGTGTGGCGGATGTGGTCGACGCCCGGCAGCAGGGTCGTGAAGGCGCGGCGATTGGCGACCATGCCGCCGACCGAGGTGCCGCCGAAGCCGACGCCGTGATAGCCGCGCTCGCGGCCGATCAGCCGGGTGCGGCTGGCCTGGCCGTTGGCGCGGTGATAGGCCAGCGCGATCTTCAGCGCGGTGTCGACCGACTCGGAGCCGGAATTGGTGAAGAAGACGCGGTCGAGGCCCTTCGGGGCGATCTCGGCAAGACGCTCGGCGAAGTCGAATGCCAGCGGATGGCCCATCTGGAACGACGGCGCGAAGTCCAGCGTCATCAGCTGGCGCTCGACAGCGGCGGCGATCTGCTTGCGGCCGTGGCCGGCATTGACGCACCAGAGCCCGGCGGAGCCGTCGATCACCTGGCGGCCGTCGACGCTGGTGTAGTACATGCCCTCGGCCGAGGAGAACAGGCGCGGCGACTTCTTGAACTGCCGGTTGGCCGTGAACGGCATCCAGTACGAATCGGTCTTGATGGTGTTCGGAATCTGATGAAGGGTCACGGCCGCGCTCCTTTGCTGACCCCATAGCTGAGCCATGGCTTGGAAAGCGCAACAAGTCCTTTTCTGGTGACCTGCAAGCCATTGATTTGGCTGGGGCTGCCGGTCCATATTTGCGCGATCCGCAACACCTGCAACACGGGATCAGGGCATGAGCGTCGACATCGGTGGACGGCTGCGATTCATCCGGGCGCGCCACAAGCTGTCGCAGCGCGAGCTGGCCAAGCGGGCCGGCGTCACCAATTCGACCATCTCGCTGATCGAATCCAACCAGATGAACCCCTCGGTCGGCGCCCTCAAGCGCATCCTCGACGGCATCCCGATGGGGCTTGCCGAGTTCTTCGCGCTGGAGCCGGAGTCCAGGCGCAAGATCTTCTACCGCGCCGAGGAGCTCACCGAAGTCGGCAAGAAGCCGATCTCCTATCGGCAAGTCGGCGACAATCTGTTCGGCCGCAGCCTGCAGATCCTGAAGGAGCGCTACGAGCCCGGCAGCGACACCGGGCGCGTGCATCTCGTCCATGACGGCGAGGAAGGCGGCATCGTGATCTCGGGCAAGCTCGAAGTCACGGTCGAGGACGAGCGCCGCATCCTCAATCCCGGCGATGCCTATTATTTCGAGAGCCGCCGCCCGCATCGCTTCCGCTGCGTCGGCGGCAAGCCCTGCGAGGTGATCTCGGCCTGCACGCCGCCGACGTTCTGACGCAAGGCCATCGAAAAATACATCGGGATGCACCAGCGGGCGCTCGTGCACCCGAATTCTCCTGAACCCTGGTGACGCAGCGGACGACCAAGCAGGAGGCACGATTCCGCCTCTCGAGAGCCGCCGATGTTCGTCCCCTTTCGCCTCGTGCTCCTCAGCGCGACAATCCTGCTTGCTCCGGCGACCTGCCGCGCCATGGACGACGACCTCCGTGCCGCCAGCAGTGCGCCGACCGCGATCACGCTGTGCGGCGCGGCCAACAGCGACGACAGCCGGACCAAGGCCGCCGCCTGCAAGGAGAGAGGATACGATCGGCTGGTTGCGGGAATCGACAAATCATTCGACGCGGCGCTCGCCAGGACGCCCGCCAACATCCGGCCGCTCCTCAAGCGCGATCAGGCGTGGTTCAACGCGATGATCCTGGGGGCCGCCGACACCGTGCAGGAGGTCGATGAAGCCGAGCTGCGCGACAATTTCGTCGCGACGCTGCGCCGGCGCGCCGCTGCGCTCGGCGAAATCGCGGCCGGTTTTGGCCGCGGCGGGCTCACGGGCAAATGGGTCAACGCCTTCGGCAGCGTCACCATCTCGCCGTCCGCAAACGGCGCCCGCCAGCTCACCGTCGACATGAGCGCCTATTACGGCAGTGACAAGCACCGGCAATGCCGGCTGAGCGCGACGGTGACATCGGCGGGCGGCTGGCTGAGCGGGTCGATCCCGCCAGCGGATGCCAGCGCAGCGAAACCGGGATCATCGACGAGCGGGCCGGGCGCGAAGCCGGCAAAGCTGCCGGCAATCAAGCTCCGCCGCCAGGGCGAAAGCCTGCGCGTCGTCACCTTCGGCGGCGACGACACGACCGGGGATCGCGAGGATTGCGATTCTCTGTGGCAGATCACCGGCACTTATTTCGCAAGCGGCACGTCCGACGCGGCCGACAAGGCCGAGACGTCATTCATCGCGCCGAGCTTCGACTGCGTCCGCCCGGTAACGGTGACGGACGAAGAGATCTGCTCCGACCCCGACCTCGCCGAGAACGACCAGCGACTGAACCGCGCCTGGAAGGCACTGCTGCCGCGCCTCGACGATGCGACGCGGCGTGCTCTGACGGAAGACCAGCGCAATTGGGTGCACGCGCAGGCGGTGCAATTCCCCGAATTTCTCCACCCGGCCTGGGAGAAGCGGACCTGGGAGATGCACTTCACGGCCGACGCGCGCGACCATTTCGATGCCCTGCAGCGCGAGCGGATCGCGCTGCTCGAGGGTTTTGACGACAAGCGCGTGGGCCTCGCCGGCGTCTGGCTTGCCTACAACGCCATCATCAGGATCACCGTCGACAAGGACGGCTGAACGCGCAGGGCTGGAAATGGGCGGCAAGATCGTCGGCGGCACCTTCGCTCCGACGATCCGAGCAAGAATCCGGACACGCTGGAGCGCGATCACGCCATGCTGATCGTCAATCGTCTCGATGACGAGTTCGCGAGCAAGCGCAGCGGCAAGCAGGGCGACGACGAGGCGAAGTGCAGGCGAAGGCTCGACAATTCCTCGGCCGCGCGCCTGTTTCCGGCGCGCCCCTCGCCCGACATCGACAATTATCCCGGCTCGATCCGCTGAAGCGCGATGAAACAAGGCTCGATCGCGCAACGACGGAGGCGCGCTCCCTCTCCCGCTTGCGCGGGGCTACCACATTTGAGAATTTTCCCTGCGGCCATCCTTCGAGACGCCCGCTTGGGGCGGGCTCCTCACAGGATGAGGGCGGAGTGCGCGGCAGCAGTTTCAACGAGCACTGATGCTGATTAGCCTCATCCTGAAGAGGCGCATAAGCGCCGTCTCGAAGGACGAGGCGTGCCCACCGGCCGCCCTACGAGTCAGATGTGATAGCTCTGCCGCAAGCGGGAGAGATGATCGAGCCGCGCCCCCTCATTGCACCAACAACTCCTCGATCCGGATCGGAAAGCGGCGGACGCGCACGCCGGTGGCGTGCCAGACCGCGTTGGCGACCGCGCCAGCGCTGCCGGTGATGCCGATCTCGCCGACACCCTTGATGCCGAGCGCATTCACGTGCGGATCGTGCTCCTCGACGGTGATGACGTCGAGCGGCGGCACGTCGGCATTCACCGGGATATGGTACTCGCCGAGATTGGCGTTCACGATCCGCCCGCTGCGGCGGTCGGTGATCGCCGCCTCGTGCAGCGCGAACGAGAGGCCCCAGATCATGCCGCCGAACAGCTGGCTCTGCACCATGCGCGGATTGACGATGCGCCCGGCGGCGAAGGCGCCGACCATGCGGGTGAGGCGGACCTGGCCGAGCTCGGGATCGACCTTCACCTCGGCGAACACCGCGCCGTGGGCATGCATCGCATATTGCTCCATCGCCGCAGGATTCGGCGCGCCGGTGCCGCGGGCCTCGATCTCGGCGACGCCGGCGCGCGCGAGAATCTCGGCATAGCTCTCGCTCCGGCTCTCGTCGTCGCGGCGGATCAGCCTGCCGTCGCGCGCGATCACGCCGGCATTGCCGGCGCCGAACAGCGGCGAGCGCTCGTCGCTCGTGGCGAGATCGGCGAGCTTTGCGATCACGGCCGCACCGGCGCTATGAATCGCAGCGCCTGCCGTTGCCGTGTGCGCCGAACCGCCGGCGATGCCGGCATCGGGCAGGTCGGACGTGCCGGACTTGAAGTCGAGGCTGTCGATGTCGAGGCCGACGGCATCGGCCGCGATCTGCGCCAGTGCCGTCCAGGCGCCCTGCCCCATGTCGTGCGCGCCGATCTCCATCACGCCTGAGCCGTCGCGGCGGATCGCCGCGCGCGCCTCGGCCTGGAACATCAGCGCCGGGAAGGTCGCCGTGCCCATGCCCCAGCCGACCAGGAGGCCGGCATCGTCGCGCATCTGCCGCGGCTGCAGCGGACGCTTGGCCCAGCCGAAGCGCGCGGCGCCCTGCTCGTAGCAGGCCCGCAGCGCCTTGGAGGAGAAAGGCCGCCCCGTCATCGGCTCGACCTCGGCGTAGTTCTTCAGGCGGAAGGCGAGCGGATCCATGCCGCAGGCCCAGGCCATCTCGTCGATCGCGCTCTCGAGCGCGATCGAGCCGGTCGCCTCGCCCGGCGCGCGCATGAACAGCGGCGTGCCGGTGTTGACGCGCACGGCATCGTGCGAGGTGCGGATCGCGGGCGCCGCGTAGAGCGTGTGCGAGGCATCGGCGGCGGGCTCGAAGAAATCGTCGAACGTGCTCGAGACGGTCCGCGCATGGTGATCGAGCGCGGTCAGACGTCCGTCGGTGTCGGTGCCCAGGCGCAGGCGCTGACGGGTCGGCGCGCGATGTCCGACCGGGCCGTACATCTGCTCGCGACGCAGCACCAGCTTGACGGGCCTGCCGACGAGCTTTGCCGCCATGATGCCGAGGACCGGAGGGCCGCCCATGAGCCCCTTCGACCCGAAGCCGCCACCGAGGAACGGGCTGCGAACGTGGATCTTGTCGTGAGCGATGCCGAACAGCTCGGCGATGCGCGCGAGCGACAGCTTCAGGCCCTGGGTTGGCATGTCCACGGACAGCCTGTCGCCATCCCAGTGCGCCACGACCGCATGCGGTTCCATGGCATTGTGATATTGCGGCGGCGTCTCGTAGGTCGCATCGATCTGCTTGTCGGCTGCAGCGAGGCCCGCTTCGACATCTCCATGGTGACTTACCGAGGGATTGCCGACGCCGACGGCCGGCGGCACGAAGCTTTCGCCGGCGTCGAGTCCAACCAGCGGGGGCAGCGTCTCGTAGCGCGGCGCAACAAGCGCGGCACCTTCCGTTGCGGCTTCAAGCGTTTCGGCGATCACGACGGCGATCGGCTGATTGGCGTAGCGGACTTCGTTGCTCTGCAACGCCTCCATTCGGAACACGAACGGATTGGTCTTGATCTCCGGATCGATCGCGAGCGGCGGCTTGTGCTCCGGCGTCATGACGTCGACGACGCCGGGATGACGTTTGGCGGCGGCGACATCGAGAGAGACGACGCGGCCGCGCGCAATGCTGGCGGTCGCGATCACCGCAAACAGCATGCCGGGCGGATGATTGTCCGCGGCATAGGTCGCCTGCCCAGTCACCTTGAGGATGCCGTCACGGCGGGTCAGCGGCTGGCCGATATTCGAGCCGTGCCTGAGATGGGCGGGAGCACTGGTCAAATTGAGCTCAGACATGGAGGGCTCCCGAAGTCGAGGCAAAGGGAGAGGCCGGCAGCGCGGGGATACGCGCGGGCGTCCCGGCGGCGGCCAAGGTCAGCGCGCGCACGACGATGCGGCGCGCGAGCTCGATCTTGAAGGCGTTGTCGCCCGACGGCTTTGCGCCCTCGAGCGCACGCCGGGCCGCCTCCTGAAACGCGTCCGCGGTCGGCGCGACGCCCTTGAGGACGTCTTCCGCTGCGCGAGCGCGCCAGGGCTTTGCGGCGACGCCGCCGAGCGCGAGCCGCGCCTGTGCGATTCTGCCGTTCTCGATCCGCAGCGCGGCCGCGGCCGAGACGACGGCAAAGGCATAGGAGGTGCGCTCGCGGACCTTGAGGTAGCGGGCATGTGCGGCAAGGCCGCGTGCGGCGGGCGGCAGGCGCACTGCGACGATGAGATCGCCGGGCTCGAGCACGGACTCGCGCTCGGGCGCATCGCCCGGCAGGCGGTGCAGCTCGTCGAGTGCGATCTCGCGCCGGCCGCCCCTGCCCTCGATCTCGACGATTGCATCGAGCGCGACCAGTGGCACGCAGAAATCGGAGGGGTGCGTGGCGATGCAGCTGTCGCTCCAGCCCAGCACGGCATGGCTGCGGTTCTCGCCGTCGCGCGCGTCGCAGCCGGAGCCGGGCGCGCGCTTGTTGCAGCGGCTGGCGGTGTCGTAGAAATACGCGCAGCGCATCCGTTGCAACAGATTGCCGCCGACGCTGGCTGCATTGCGCAATTGAGCCGACGCTCCGGAGAGCAGCGCTTCGGCCACCGCCGGATAGGACCGCGCGAAGTCCGCATCATGCGCGAGATCGGCATTGCGCACCAGCGCGCCGATGCGCAAAGACCCGTCCGCGAGAGTCTCGATTTGATCGAGGCCATCGAGACGCGTGACGTCGACCAGCCGGTCCGGACGGCTGACGCCGCCCTTCATCAGGTCGAGCAGGTTGGTGCCGGCAGCGAGGTAGACCGCGCCCGGCTGGGCCGCGGCAGCAACGGCTTCAGTGACCGTGGCCGGCCTGACATAATCGAACTGTTTCATGCGGAGCGCCTCTGATTGGTCTCGTCCATCTGTCCTTGCGCTTCCAGCACGGCATCGACGATGCCGACGTAAGCGCCGCAGCGGCACAGATTGCCGCTCATGCATTCGCGGACGCGCTCGGGATCGTTGCCGGCCTGGCCTTCGCCGATCATGCCGATCGCGCTCATGATCTGGCCGGGCGTGCAGAAGCCGCACTGGAAGCCGTCATGGGCGATGAAGGCGGCCTGCACCGGATGCAGCTGGTCGCCGCGGACGAGGCCTTCGATGGTGAGGATGTCGGCCCCGTCATGGCTGACGGCGAGCGCGAGGCAGGAGTTGATGCGCTTGCCGTCGACGAGAATGGTGCAGGCGCCGCACTGGCCGCGGTCGCATCCCTTCTTGGTTCCGGTCAGATCGAGGCGCTCACGCAGGAGATCGAGCAGCGTGACGCGCGGATCGTCGAGGACGAAGTCGCGCCGCGCACCGTTCACGGTGAGGCTGATGGAGTGGTTCATACAAGGCTCCGATCAGATTTGGACATGAGTCATCGCGCAGCGCGCCACCGCCGTGGCCGCTGTCGAATAGCGCCGCCCGAACACGATGCGGCCGACGCACGAGCGAAGATACGGAGGCACCCTCCGTTTAACAAGGGGCCGCCCGGAAATATTTGAATTCGTCAAAAGCCCTTGCGCCACCAACGCGATGCAGCCCTGCACGGGTCCGGCGAGGGTTCAATCTAACCAATTCGTGATCTACATTGCGCGCCATGGACGACCACACCGACCAGACCCGAAAGCCCCGCGCCGATGCCGTGCGCAATCGCGAGCGCGTGCTCGAAGCGGCGAAGCTGGTGTTCAGTGCGGGCGGTTCGGAGGCGAGCCTGGAAGCCGTGGCGAAGCGCGCCGGCGTCGGCATCGGCACGCTGTATCGGCATTTTCCAACGCGCGAGGCCTTGTTCGAGGCGGTGTACCGCCGCGAGGTCGAGCAGCTCAGCGAGCTTGCCGAGCAACTGAAGAACGAGAAGGATCCGGTCGAGGCGCTGCGGCGCTGGTTGCACTCAGGGGTCGAGTTCGTTGCGACCAAGAAGGGAATCATGGCAGCGCTGGCGCTCGCGGTGCAGAACGGGTCGGAGCTGCATGCTTTCTCCTTCGAGCGCCTGACCAAGGCGATCGGCTCGCTGCTGGACCGGGCGGTCGCAGCCGGCGAGATGCGCGCCGATCTCAGCCCGGAGGATCTGCTGCGCGCCTTCTTCGGCATGTGCTACGTGCACGACCAGCCCGGCTGGCAGGCGACGGCGCTGCGCCTGCTCGATGTGTTCGTCGACGGCTTGCGCGCGCCGCCGCCCGGCAAGGCCAAGGCGCGCTCGTCGAAGACGACCAAGCCGGCGACGAAGCGGAAGCGGTAGGCGGTGTGTCCTTGCAAAAGTAATGTTCGCTCCTGACGGCCGAGCGGACATCTGCTGATCGGCAGGGAATTGCGGCTTGTGACCGAAGCAGACATTCAGCATGGCTCGATGATTTCGAGCCATGCCGTGTTATGCGGTAAGTGGACGGCGTAGACTATTGGCGGCCCAATTGCGCGGCGACTTGCTTCTCTCCGGGCAACTTGCCCCCAGCTTGCAGGCTGCTGCAAAGCCACCGCGCCTCTCTGGAGGTCGCGCCCACGAAGGTTTTAGTCTCCACGCATTGCGCATAGGTGTTGTAGCTGAGCGTGTCCCGGCACGTCGCCGAAAAGTTTCCGATATTGATTTCCGGACCACTCTGGCTGCATCCGACCCAGGGGGCGTTGCCGACCCTGTAACTTGTTTCGCAACCACCGTTGCAGCTGCTGGCGGATCGCTCCAGCTTGGCGAGCCTGCCCAATACCGTGTTTGGTGCGAACGCCGGGTTTTGAGCGGTTGATGAGCCTGACGCGCGGTGGTGCGATGTCACGCTCGTTTGCCCCTGCCGCGGCACGACAGCTGGTCTTGCTTTCGGCGCTTCGACCGAGACGGGGGGAAGCGAAGAGGTCGGTGTGGGTTGCGACAATGCAGTGCCTGACATACTGCACAGCAAAACAGTTGACAAAGTAAAGACGACGGACGGCACGGCGAAGCCAAATGACGATCGCATTGATACCTCCAAAAATGACGGAAATTCGCTTCCGACAGCTAAAAGTTGTATCACAAAACCTGCAACCAGCAATCCGGAAAGGCGAGTGACAGACTCACGACGAGCGGTCTTGACAAAATGACAAAGACAAACCTGACGTCGGGTTATGGTCTTGGTTGTGTGGAAACGCATGGGTCGGCCGCGGCGTGGTCGCCAAGTATTGCGCGCGGCCGGTGTTTGCGTGTCGGAGCGTCCAATAACCCGCCAAATTAGGTATCGCGACCGGGGATGCAATTTTGGACGCACTTCCCGCCGTCAGGCGGCGCGGATGGCTGCAATCAGGCTCGGTTTGCCGAGGATGTTCATCACCCGTGTGAGGTTATAGGCGAGAACATGCAGCGCCATCTCAGCAGCGACATTGCGCAGGCGCTTCATCAGGAAGTGGGTCGCACCCATACGGGCCTTGATCGTGCCGAAGGGATGCTCGACCGTCTCGCGCCGCGTCCGCATGGCGTCGGGATTGGAATCGAGCCGTCTCTGAACCTCCTCGACCACATGCTCATGCTCCCACCGCGTGATGCGGCGCTCCTTGGACGGCGTACATTGGCTCTTGATCGCGCAGCCCTGGCACGCCGCTGTCGACCAGTAACGGCGCAGCGTCATCCCATGCTCGATGTTGGTGTAGTGATAGGGCAGCAGCTGGCCCGATGGGCAGCGGTAGACGTCCTCATCAGGCAGGTACGCAAAGTCCTGTTTGCCGAACCGGCCCTCCGCCTTGGCGTTCGACGTCATAGGCTTGGGCAAGGTGACTGCAACGCCAGCCTCTTCGCAGGCTAATATCTCCTCTCCGTCGAAGTAGCCACGGTCAGCGACCGCCTCGAGTTTGTCTACTTCGAGCACTTCTTTGGCTTGCTTCGACATCCGGGCAAGCTGCCCACGATCGTTGCCGACGTTTATGACCTCGTGCGTAACAATCAGATGGTGTTCGGTGTCCACCGCGACCTGGACATTGTAGCCGACCACGCCCGATCCGCGTCCGCTGGTGGCCATCGAACGGGCATCCGGATCGGTGAGTGATATCTGTTGATCCGCCGTGTTGCGCATCCGCGCATCAAGCACTTCCAGGCGGCTCATCTCCTGCTTCAGCCGAGCGATCTTTTCCTTGATCCTCGTCGTCTTGATGCTGATCGCTTCCGATGGCTCCTGCCGATCGGCGCGGGTGTTCACAGGACCGCACACCAGCAGCGAATATCCGTCCGGCTTGGCTCGCGCGACCGATCGGGTTGCCATGTTGCCGCTTTCGCCGGGCTGATTTTCCACCACGACAGGTTGGCTCAATCGATCTGACAGCCCGCCAGCAATCACACGGGCGGCGATATCGACCGGCCCACCTTCCGGAAATCCAATGACAAGCCGTACGGGACGTGAGGGATAATCATCGGCATGCGCAACCGGCGGAAGCGCCGGCAGGGCGGCCGCAGCTGCCAGCAATTCGACGAAGGCGCGGCGACGCATCAGCATGGCTAGGATCCTTTCCGTTCGGATCCGCATGACCATACGGCTGGCACCCGGATGAGCTATGGCACGCAAAGTGCAAATCTGATACCTAATCGGTATGGCAATCGATCTTGCACGGCTTCGGTATTTCGTCGCGGTTGCTGAAGAGGGGCACATCACTCGTGCCGCCGAGCGGCTCGATATGCAGCAACCGCCACTCAGCCGGCAGATTCGTCTCATGGAGCGAGAGCTGAAAGTTCAGCTGTTTCGCCGCTTGCCGCGCGGAGTTGAACTGACCAGCGCGGGTCATGCATTGCTGCCTGAAGCAAAGAGCATGCTTGCTCGTTTCGACCGTGCGATGGAGATCACTCGCCGTGCGGCGCGTGGTGAACAAGGCAGTCTTTGCGTGGGCATCGCGCCCACCGCGCCTTTCATCCCGCTGGTACCCAAATCGATCCGCGCGTTCCGTGAGGCTTTCCCCATGGTATCGCTGGTGCTTGAAGAGGGATTGAGCAACGAGGTCGTCAGCAAATTCGATAACGACCAAATGGATGTTGCGTTTGTTCGCGCCCCTCAGGTCCTTGCTCAGGGAGTGGTCGTCACGCCGCTTCAGGAGGAGCCCATGATCGTTGCCTTGCCCGGCAATCATCCGATTGCGAAGCGCGGCAAGGCCCAATCGATATCGCTGGCGAGCTTGGCCAACGATCCGTTTATCCTGATCGGTCCGCAGGGTACGGGCCTGCACGACGAGACCATTGCAGCATGCCGAGCCGCCGGGTTCATGCCCAAGCTCGGGCAACCAGCGCCCAGGATCACATCCACGCTAAGCCTGGTTGCCGCTGGGCTCGGCATCGCCGTGATCCCATCGACAATGCAAAGCGTTCGAATTGCCGGAATAGCCTATCGGCGCTTGCGGGCGCCCGGGCCAAAGGCATTTCTCGGCCTTGCCTTTCGTCGTAGCGACCCTTCGCCAGTGCTCAAGCAGTTTCTGAACGTGGTCCGAAGCATTGCGAAGTCCACTCCTCCGATCCAGTGAGGACAAGTCAGTCCGCTCTTGGCCATCGGCGACTTGCACGACCTCTGATGTTGGTGCCGGCGTCAGTTCAGCTGTCCTGACGCGCCGCTGGCATTATAGGCCACCTCGCCCTTCCCAGTATGTTGGCGTTCCGTAATACCGGTGAGTTCGCATTTCCCAGTCTCGATCTTCCCAGGAGTCATCGCTGAACTCAGGCGCATCCCTCAGCTGTTGCTCGGTGATATTGGTTCGAAAACCGCCAAGCGACGTGTCATATGTCAGAGCGCCCCAGGGAATGGGGTAGTGGCTGTGACCCAAGCCCACAAATCCACCAAAGCTCATGACCGCATAAGCCACGCGGCCTGACACCTTGTCGATGATGAGGTGATCAATCTCGCCGATATTCTTGCCATCTGCTCCATAGACCTCGGTTCCCTCAATGTCCTCGCTTGAGATGCAGTGATGATCCGGATGGGCTGTTGCACGGGCCATGACTTTGCTCCTTGATAAGGTGGTTTTGCCGGCTTAACTCGGCGATCGCGGAGCCGTTCCTGTCTTAGGAGAACATGTCGCAGCTGCCTGCTGTTTATGTCGCTGTCCGGGATGCGCGGGCATCTGGAGCATCCAAGCCCAGCGCGTGATATCCGGAGTGCACGCCCTTGCCCCGCAACTGTGCTAGGATCGCCTCTGCCGGGATATTCAACGCGGAGCCTGTCATGCGCATCGCAGCCTTGCTGGTCGCTCTCATTGTTGCCTGTCATCCCGCAGCATTTGCCGGCGATGTCGCGGCGGCCCAAAGCGTCATCCGCGCCCAGGAGCAGGCCTTCGTTCGCGACGATGCGATCGCCGCCTATTCCTTCGCGGCACCGGCGATCAAGGAGATCTTTTCCGCACCCGACATCTTCATGTCCATGGTGCAAAACGGCTACGCGCCGGTCTATCGTCACAAGAGTTTCGAATTCGGCGAGAGCAAGACCGATGGCGGCTGGATTGCCCAGCGCGTCCATATCATCGATGCCAATGGCGAGGCCTGGGAGGCGCTCTACACGCTCGAGCAGCAGGGCGACGGCAGCTACAAGATCACCGGCTGCTCGCTGCTGAAGGCGGGACAGTCGGTTTAGGTGGCAAAACCCGGCCCCGTCTTGATCGAGCCCGTCCGCGCGCGGATCAAGAGCAGCACGACGATGCCGATGTTCAGCGCATTCCAGGCGACGCCGTTGGCGAATGCCGCGGCATAGGAGCCGGTGGCATCGAAGATGACGCCTGACACCCAGCCGCCGAAGGACATGCCGAACACGGACGCAAAGATCACGATACCGACACGGGTCGCGGCCTCGCTCGCCGGCATCGCCTCGCGCACGATGATGGCGTAGCTCGGCACGATGCCGCCCTGGAACAGGCCGAACATCGCGGAGATCAGATACAGCGAGGTCAGGCTGTCGAAGAACAGATAGAACACCAGAGCAAAGCCCTGCGCCAGCGATCCCACCAGCAGCGTGTAGATGCCGCCGATCTTGTCGGCGAGGTAGCCCGAGCCGATCCGGCTGACGATGCCGCAACCCATCATCAAGGACAGCATCTCGGCGCCGCGCGCGACGCCATAACCGAGATCGCCGCAATAGGCGACGATGTGCACCTGCGGCATGGCCATCGCCACGCAGCAGGAGATGCTGGCGATCGAGAGCAGCACCGTCAGCGTATTGGTCGAGAGCCTGAGATCGACCCGCGGCGGCGGCGCATTGGCATGATCGTGGACGGTGTCGCGGCCCATCTGCGCGCGCAGGATCAGCACCAGCACCGTCATCAGGCCGGCGCAGACGATGCCGATGCCGATATGGGTGTAGCGCCAGCCGATCTCCTGCGTGCCCCAGCTCACGATCGGCGGCCACATCGTCCCGGCGACATAATTGCCGCTGGCGACGATGGTCACGGCCAATCCGCGATAGCGCTCGAACCAGTGCGAGGCTTCGGCCATCAGCGGCGCGAAGGTCGCGGAAGTGCCTAGCCCGATGAAGAAATAAGCCGCCACGAACTGCCACAGCTGGCCCGACAGGCCCCCGAGCACGTTGGCAACGCCGAGGAAGGCGATGCTGATCGCCATCGCCGGCACGATGCCGAACCGGTCGGTGATCTTGCCGGCGATCACGCCGCCAAGCCCGAAGCCGAACATCATGAGGGTGAAAGCCAGCGACACCGCGCCGCGCGTGGCAGCGAATTCGGCCTGCACCACGGGAATCACGACCACGACCGCCCACATGCCGACGGCGCCGATCGAGCCGATCACGAGGGCAATGACGAGTCGCACCCAGGCCTGACGGGAGTCAGGGGTGAAGGTATCAGGTTTTTGCCCTGGATGATTTGGCGCGTGCATGGGCCGGACCATGTTGGCGGACCGCCGCATGGTCAACCATCTTGCCGCGATATTGGGCATGCGCGGTGCGCTGCGGTAATAAGCTCTTGGCGAATGCGTCTTTTGCCATTAGTTTGCAACAAGCGTGTGCAACATTGCCGCGCGAGGAGTCTATCGGCTGGATGTTGTTGCGATTGACGCGATCGGTGCGGATCAGGGTGGGGCGAATCATCGCCCTCGCCTATCTGTTCTGCGTGCTCGCGCCGGCCGCAAGCCTTGCCTGGGGCAGTGCTGCGCCCTGCCTTGGCGATGAGGCCCTGGCTGACCTCGTTCCGGTGCATCACCATATGGCTGCGAGCCATGGCGATGTTCCGCACGAGCATGCGGGCACCGCTTCCCAGACCGCCGCGAAGGACGCACCTCTTCCGAATCATCACGACGGCAAGGGAACAGTGGGCCCGTGCTGCGCGATGATGTGCGTCAGCGCGCTGCCGGCCGATCTGCCCAGCGTCGCCACGCCGGTCCGGCCGATGTCAACCTGTGCGCCAGAGATCGTGCCCAGCCTGCACAGCGCCGCGCCGCCCCAGCACTACCGCCCTCCCATCACCTGATCTGACACGACGACGTCGGTTTCGACGCGCGCTTTTGCGCGCGCGAACCTGTGGTCTTTCAGATCGGGAATTAAGACATGCTTGCGCTCTCCGGGGCGAAATCTGCCGCATCCGCGGTGGGTGAACGACACTCACGTTTCATCTGGCTGCTGCTGGCCTTTGCCGCGCCGGCACTGTCCGGCTGCATGCCGGCAACGATGCACATGGCCAGCGCGGATCCCGCCGATCCGGCGGCGAAGGTGGCCCCCATCGGCTATCGCTCGACCATCGCGCCCTATACCAGCCTGCGGCCTGCGACCCCGGCACCCTGGCGCGGCCGCAACGAGGCGGTGACGCCGCAGCCGAAGCAAGACCGGTAGGAGCGCGCCATGTCACAGCATTTTGCGCGAGGCTTGCTCGTCATCGCAGCGCTCAGCATGTCCGGCTGCGCCGCGTTCTCGCCCGACGGCGGCATGACCGAGGTCTCGGATCTGACGAGCCGGACCATGAACAAGGACGTCGCCTTCGTGCGCTCGGCCGAGGGCGCCGCCGCGGTCGATGCCCGCGTCCGCCAGCTGCTCTCGCGCACCCTCAGCGTCGACGCCGCCGTGCAGATCGCGCTGCTCAACAACAAGGGACTGCAGGCCGCCTATAACGAGCTGGCGCTGGCGGAGACCGAGCTGGTCGAGCAGAGCCTGCCGCCCAATCCGGTGTTCGCGGTCTCGCGCATCACCGGCAATGGCGCCAGCGAGATCGAGCGCCAGGTGGTCGGCGACATCCTCGCGCTCGCCACCCTGCCGTTCCGGTCCGAGATCGCCCGGGAACGCTTCCGCGGCGCGCAGCTGCGCGCCGCGCTGGCGACGCTGCGGCACGCCTCGGACGTGCGCCGCGCCTATGTCCGCGCGGTTGCCGCGAGCGAGATGGTGGGGCTATTGACCGACGCGAAGGCGACGGCGGAATCGACCGCACAGCTCGCGCTCAAGCTCGGCGAGACCGGCTCGCTCAACAAGCTCGACCAGGCCCGCGAGCAGGTGTTCTATGCCGAGACCACCGCCGACCTCGCCAGCGCGCGACAGGCGGCGGGAAGCGCACGCGAAAAGCTGGCGCGCCAGATGGGGCTGTGGGACGACGGTCTCGACTTCCGCCTGCCCAATCGACTGCCGCCATTGCCGGGCCGGCCGCTGGCCCTCTCCATGATCGAGGCTGATGCGGTGGCGCATCGCCTCGACCTGCAGATCGCGCGGCTGGAGCTGGCCGCGCTGGCGAAGGCGCTGAACCTCACCGAGGCGACGCGCTTCGTGACGCTGCTCGATATCGCCCGCATCTCCCGCCGCACCCAGGATCCGGAAGGGCCGCCGTTCCGCGAGCGCGGCTTCGACCTGCAGTTCCAGATTCCGATCTTCGACGGCGGCGAGGTGCGCGTGCGCCAGGCCACCGAGACCTACAATCTCGCCTTCAACCGCCTGACCGAGCGGGCCGTCAATGTGCGCTCCGAGGCGCGCGACGCCTATCGCGTCTACCGCTCCACTTACGACATCGCCGGCCACTACCAGCGCGAGATCATCCCGTTGCGCAAGATCATCACCGAGGAGATGCAGCTGCGCTTCTCCAGCATGCAGGTCGACATCTTCGCGCTGCTCACCGAAGCGCGGCAGCGCCTCGCGGCGCTGCGCGGCGCGATCGACGCCAGGCAGAGATTCTTCCTCGCCCAGGCCGATCTGCAGACCGCCGTCAACGGCGGCGGTCTGCCCGCCGCCGTTGGCGACAATCCAACCACCGTTGCCGCGGCAGCACCTGCCGAAGGCGGCGGCCACTGAGACGGAGGCCAAGATGTTTTCCCGCCGAGGATTTTTGGGCACCGCCGCGCTTGTCGGCGCATCGGCCATTCAAGGCCGCGTCCAGGCCGCGTCGATTACGGAAGCCCCCACCATGGACAAGGTGGTGATGCAGCCGCCGCTGCATCCGAGCAGCGGCCCGGACTATCGCCCCGTGGTCACGCTGAACGGCTGGTCGCTGCCGTTCCGCATGAACGGCGACTGGAAGGAATTCCATCTCGTCGCCGAGCCGGTGGTGCGCGAGTTCGCCGAGGGCATGAAGGTGAATTTGTGGGGCTACAACGGGCAATCGCCGGGCCCGACCATCGAGGCCGTCGAGGGCGACAAGGTGCGCATCTTCGTCACCAACAGACTGCCCGAATACACCACGGTGCACTGGCACGGCATGATCATCCCGAGCGGCATGGACGGCGTCGGCGGATTGAACCAGCCGCACATCGAGCCGGGCAAGACCTTCGTCTATGAATTCGAGATGAAGAAGAGCGGAACCTTCATGTACCACCCGCATTCCGACGAGATGGTGCAGATGGCGATGGGCATGATGGGCATGTTCATCGTGCACCCGCGCGATCCGAACTTCCGCGCCGTCGACCGCGACTTCGTGTTCGTGATGAGCACCTATCGCGTCGACCCCGGCACCTATCTGCCGCACGTCAACGAGATGACGGACTTCAACATGTGGACCTGGAACGCGCGGGTCTTTCCCGGCATCGATCCGCTGCCGGTCCGGCTCGGCGACAAGGTGCGCGTGCGCATCGGCAATCTCAGCATGACCAACCATCCGATCCATTTGCACGGCCACAGCTTTGCGGTGACCTGCACCGATGGCGGCTGGATTCCGGAGAGCGCGCAGATCCCGGAGACGACCACCGACGTTCCGGTCGGCGCCATCAGGGTGTTCGACGTGCTCGCCGACAATCCCGGCGACTGGGCATTCCACTGCCACAAGTCGCACCACACCATGAACGCGATGGGACACGACGTGCGCAACCTGATCGGCGTGTCGCGCAAGGATCTCGCCAAGGCCGTCGGCAAGCTCGCGCCCGACGGCATCGCCATGGGCTCGACCGGCATGGCGATGGGCAACATGGAGATGCCTGCGCCCGACAACACGCTGCCGATGATGACCGGCACCGGCCAGTTCGGGCCGATCGAGATGGGCGGCATGTTCACCGTGATGAAGATCCGCGAAGACCTCGCGCGCGACGATTACCGCGATCCTGGTCCGTACAAGTTCCCGCCAGGCACTGTCGCCTACGAGGTCACGGCGCCGGCCGCAGAGCCGGCGCGGCACAAACCCGGCGGCCCGCCGATGAAGCACAAGATGTGAGCGTTTCGATGAACCACCAACTGGAGACTACGATGAAGACCACGATCAAGCTCGCCCTCGCGCTGGCCGCACTTTCGACCGCGCCGGCGCTTGCTCACGACAAGCACGGGCACGGAAACTATTCGGCCGGCGAGCCCGGCGATCCCAAGAAGCCCGCACGCACCATCGAAGTTCTGATGAACGAAATGGACTACACGCCCGCGAAAATCGAGGTCAAGCGCGGCGAGCAGATCCGATTCGTGTTGCGCAATGTCGGCAAGGAGGACCACGAATTCCTGCTGGCCACACCTAAGGAGAATCTCGCGCATGCGGAGCAGATGAAGAAGCATCCGCACATGGAGCACGACGAGCCCAACGCGGCGCGGCTCGCCCCAAAAAAAACGACCGAGATCCTCTGGAAGTTCAGCAAGCCCGGCACCTTCGAATATTCGTGCCTCATTCCCGACCACCGCGAATACGGCATGGTCGGCCAGGTCACCGTGAAGTAACGCGAAAGGAGATCCACATGAACCGCATCATCCGTATCACGGCCGCGCTGGCGCTGACCGTCGGCCTTGCGACTGCAACCCTCGCCGCCGAGGGCGCCGCGATCAGCGGCGAGGTCAAGAAGATCGACGAAGGCGCCGGCAAGATCACGCTCAAGCACGGACCAGCGAAGAGCCTCGGCATGGATGATCCCATGACCATGGTCTATCGCGTCAAGGATCCCGCCATGCTCAAGCAGGTGAAGGTCGGCGACAAGATCACCTTCGAGGCCGAGGAAGCGGCGTCGGGCTACACGGTGACCAAGATGCAGAAGGCGAAGTAGGGATCGCCACCTGCGCCGTCATTCCGGGATGGTCCGCAGGACCAGACCTGGAATCTCGAGATTCCGGGTTCGGTGCTTCGCACCGCCCCGGAATGACGGGGAAAACGCCCACCCCGCCCCCTCCCCACCCCTCCGTTAACCCTTTGCTAACCATACACCGGGCAAAAATTGCCGGGTGAAGTCGAGTGTCGTCGGCCGCGTTTAGAACGGGAGCTCCCGTGGACGCCAGTGCGGTGCCTCACTTTCGGAACGGCGGTCCATCGGCCGCCGCGCAGACGTTTGGGGCGCGCGGACGGCAGTCGCGCGGGGAGGCAGCTACCATGGTCGACGTCACCGCGGGACAGGGCGTAGGGAGCGCCAAGCCCGGCATCCCCTCCCTCAACGACATCGTCACCGTCCTCAAGCGCGGCGACATCGCGCTGGCGCTCGGCATCCTCACCATCCTGGTGGTGCTGATCCTGCCCCTGCCCGCGATCGTGCTCGACCTGTTCCTGGCGATCTCGATCACGCTCTCGATCCTGATCCTGATGACCTCGCTGTTCATCCAGGCGCCGCTCGAGTTCTCCGCCTTCCCGACCATCCTCCTGATCTCGACCATGCTGCGCCTGTCGCTCAACATGGCCTCGACCCGCCTGATCCTGTCGCACGGGCACGAGGGCACGGCCGCGGCCGGTCACGTCATCGAGGCCTTCGGCAGCTTCGTGATGGGCGGCAATTTCGTCATCGGCATCATCGTCTTCGCCATCCTGATCATCGTCAACTTCGTCGTCATCACCAAGGGTTCGGGCCGCATCGCCGAAGTCGCCGCGCGCTTCCACCTCGACGCCATGCCCGGCAAGCAGATGGCGATCGACGCCGACCTCTCCGCCGGCCTGATCGACGAGAAGGTCGCCAAGGAGCGGCGCAAGGAGCTGGAGGACGAGAGCGGCTTCTTCGGCGCCATGGACGGTGCCTCCAAGTTCGTCCGGGGCGATGCCATCGCCGGCCTCTTGATCGTCTTCATCAACGTCGTCGGCGGCATGATCATCGGCGTCGCGCAGCAGGGCATGTCCTTCGCCGACGCGGGGCGCAGCTACACGCTGCTGACCGTCGGTGACGGCCTCGTCACCCAGGTGCCGGCGCTGATCGTCTCGACCGCTGCCGGCCTGCTCGTCTCCAAGGCCGGCGTCTCCGGCGCCGCCGACAAGGCGCTGATGAAGCAGTTCTCCGGCTATCCGCAGGCGCTCGCGATGTCCTCGGCGGTGATGCTGGTGCTGGCGGCGCTGCCGGGCATTCCGACTCTTCCGTTCCTCGCGCTCGGCGCCGGCGCCGGCGCACTCGCGTGGAACGCCCGCAACCGCAACCGGGTGACGGCCAAGGCCGAGCAGGCCGCCATGGCCGCACCCGCGGCCGGTAGCCCGGGTGCGCCGGGGGCGGCCGCGACGGAAGAGCCGATCTCGGCCGCGCTCAAGATCGATGACCTCAAGATCGAGCTCGGCTACGCCCTGCTGCCGCTCGTGAATGGCCCCGACGGCACCGACCGCCTCACCGAGCAGATCAAGGCGCTGCGACGCTCGCTCGCGATCGAGATGGGCTTCGTGATGCCGGCGGTGCGCATCCTCGACAACGTCCAGCTCGAGGCCAACACCTACATCATCAAGATCAAGGAGGTCGACGCCGGCACCGGCAAGATCTGGCCGAACCAGTTCATGGTCATGGACCCCGGCGGCAGCCAGGTGCAGGTGCCCGGCATCCACACCACCGAGCCGACCTTCGGCCTGCCGGCGACCTGGGTCGATGCCAGCCTCAAGGAAGAGGCCTCGCTCAAGGGCTACACGGTCGTCGACGCCGCGACCGTGCTGTCGACGCATCTCACCGAGCTGCTCAAGGCCAACATGTCGGACCTGTTGTCCTACGGCGAGGTACAGAAGCTGCTCAAGGAGCTGCCGAAGGAGCAGAGCGAGCTGGTCAAGGACATCGTCCCCGGCCAGGTCACGGTCTCCGGCATCCAGCGCGTGCTGCAGCTGCTGCTCGCCGAGCGCATCTCGATCCGCGACCTCTCGACCATCCTCGAAGGCATCGCCGATTCGCTCGCCTTCTCGCGCAACCCCGCGACCATGGTCGAGCACGTCCGCGCGCGGCTGGCGCGGCAGATCTGCGCCCAAAACACCTCGTACGCCGGCTATCTGCCGCTGATCGCGCTGTCGGCGAAATGGGAGCAGGCCTTTGCCGAATCGATCATCGGCCAGGGCGAGGAGCGCAGCCTTGCGATGCAGCCCTCGAAACTCTCGGAATTCATGACCGCCGTGCGCGAGGCCTTCGAGCGCGCCGCCCGCGAGGGCGAGGCGCCGGTGCTGGTCACCTCCGCGGCCATTCGGCCCTTCGTGCGGTCCCTGGTGGAACGATTCCGGGCCCAGACCACGGTGCTATCGCAGGCCGAAATCCACCCCAGGGCGAGGCTGAAAACGGTCGGAAGCATCTGATTTGCCTTAAGAAGCCGTGTGTTTTTCAGCCACAGGCAAATGGTTTTTGAGTTCCTGGCGCCAGGTCGACCAAAGGCCTAAAAGTCCGGCGAGAGGCACATTACTGCGTTGAAATAATTATATAAAAGAACGATCAAGGGTTGCCTTCGATCGCGATCTTTCACGTCCTATCACGCTCTTGTGATGGCCTCTTGGGAACGAATCCGACCAATACTACGTTGTTGGGCACCGGAAGCATGAACCTGCCTGAAACGGCCGGCGACTACTTCGGGTAGATGGCGGCAGGAGGCTTCCATGAACCACTCGATCTACAGCGCCGATCGCGCGACCCATTTGAAAATTGTGGTCGTCGCCCTCGTCGCAGGGATCGCGTTGGCAGGCTTCGGCATCACGGCACGCTCGGGGTCGGATGAAGGCCTGACCCAGACCGCCCGCGTCATCAAGGCCGGCAAGCCGGTCGTTGTCACCAGCTCGAACGCCTCGCTCGTTCGCTAAGGAGATCTGACGAGTTTTGTGAATTCACGCGGCTCTTTACCAGCCCCCCAAAGTCGCCACGTGAATATGTAGACGACCCCAACCCCAAGTCGACTACAGAAAGCGCCCGCCCCCCACGGGCGCTTTCCCATGTCTGGGGTACCTCGTCATTGCGAGCAGCCCTGATGAAATTTCATCCCGTCCCGTAAGTCGGAGGCGGCGCCTGCACGGTCGGCGCTGCGGCAGCGAACAGCTCGTCCTTGCTGCCGGTGAGCGGCGGATAGATGCGCTTGCGGTTGATGGTCTCTTTGGTCGCCTTCGCTGCCGCGCCGGTGGCACGGACCTCGCGATTCCATCCTTCCGTATAGAGCGCGCCCCAGCCGCCGAGGTCGAGCACGGTCACGTACCAGTCGATCCGCAGCGGCAGCATGGGCAGGCCGACGAGATCGGCGACGACGTTGTGGCCGGCGAAGCGTCCCATGGGACGGGCGAACTGACAGGACATCACGGTCGGATGCAGCCCGTCGATCACGCTCGAGGCGACGTCGCCGGCCGCGAACACGCCGCCGACATCGGCCACCCGCATCAAGGGATCGACGAGGAGGCGCCCGAGGCGATCGCGCCCGCCGGGAAAGCTCGCCGCCAAGGGGCTTGCACGCATTCCTGCGCACCAGATCACCGTCTGCGCCGGAATGAACTCGCCCGAGGTCAGACGCATCCCTGCGGCCTCGACCGACGCGACACGCACGCCGAGCCGCGTCTCGACGTCGAGCGAAGCCAGGGCCGCCTCGATGACGGGACGCGCGTGCGCGCCGATGCTGGCACCAACGCTCGGATTGGGATCGACCAGGATGATGCGGCGGTTGCCGGTGATGCCTACACCCGCCAAGCGGTCAGGCATCTCGGCTGCGACTTCAATGCCGGTGAAGCCGGCGCCGACCACGATTACCGTCGAATGGCCGGCAGACGGCGCGCTGCGTCCGAGCGAAACCAGATGATCTTCGAGGCGCAGCGCCGCGGCATAGGTGTCGACGTCGAAGGCGTGCGCGGCAGGGCCGGGAATGTCGGGGCGCACCACCTCGCTGCCGAGCGCCAGCACGAGGCGGTCATAGGACAGCCTCTCCGCGCCGGCGCTGGTGACCAGCGAGATTTCGCGCCGCGCCGGATCGATGGCCTCGACCTCGCCGAGGCCGTGGCTGACACCGATCGGATCGAGCAATTGCGGAAGCGGAAGCGCGACCTCGGCGAGATCGGCCTCGTAATTGCGTACGCGGATATTGTGATAGGAATTGCGGTCGACGAGACGGATCTCGATGTCGCGCACGCTTGCGCCGATCTCCTCGCGCTTGCGCGCAGCGCCGATGGCCGCCCACAGGCCCGCAAACCCGGCGCCGAGCACGACGATACGCGCCATCTCCGCCTACTGCACTCTCCAGAGGAAACCTGCGGCCTGCCCGCACAGACAGACTAGCTCAACAGCGGGCGCCGAACAAATACGGCAGCGCGGCCGTAGGATGGGTCGAGCGAAGCGATACCCATCACTTCAGCCGAACGAGACGATGGGCTTCGCAACGGCTCTACCCATCCTACGAACCTGCGATCTACGCCTCGCGCAGCTCCGAGGGCGTCGCGCCAAAACGCTTGCGGAAGGCGCGGTTGAAATAGGACAGATCGGAGAAGCCGGAGGAATGTGCGATGTCGCTGATCTTGCGCATCCTGGCGCGGGGATCGCCGAGCAGCTTGCGCGCATGGAGCAGGCGCTGCTCCAGCACGAATTCGGTGAAGGTCGTGCCGGACTGTTCGAACAGGCGCTGGGCCTGGCGCGGGCTCAAGCCAGAGCGCGTCGCAACTTCGGCGAGGCAGAGATCGTTGCGGCCGAGCGCGGCCATCACGTCGGCGCGCATGAGATCGAGGCGCACCGCCGCCTGCCCCCGCCCGCGTGCGCGGCTTGCATGCTCGGCATCGGTGCCGAGCAGGAGACCGACGAGATCGACCATGTGCTGCGCGGTCAGGCGCTGGCCGACGGCATCGAGATGCGGCGCGTGATTGGCGGCGAGCGCGTGGTAGCGGAAGATGGTCTCGGCGACCGCGCCGTCGATGAGCACCTGCGAGAGCTTGTCCTCGGCGCGCGGACTGATGTCGAGCAGCGCACGGCGCGGCATGCGAATGGTGGTGAAGCGGTCTATCTCGGTGTGGCCGACGGTCCCGGTCACGCTCATGTCGACCAGCACCATCTGGGCGGGCGCCAGCTCGACGGTGTGGCCGTTCTGCCCGACGCGGACGAGCCCCGCATGGGCCGCTATCAGCACGAGATCGTCGCTGCCGTCGGCAAGATGGCTCTGCGTGCGGGAATATTGCGCCGAAGCGCCTTCCGGAATCGCGAGCGTGATGTTGTCGACGACGCTGATCTGCAGCCGGCAATCGATGCTGTCGCCACGGCTCGGGCCGATATCGAGGCCGCAGGGACCGACCGCCCGCTCGCGCCATTGTTCGAATGCCGGACCGTGCGGCAGGCCGGCATATTGGTGAAGGAAGATGCCCGGCGTTCTCGCTGCATCCATTCGATTTTCTCGCCCTTTCCGGCATCACCGCGTTCAAATTCCGGAAATTTGACGCCGCGGACTGAGCGGAGGTTCAAATCGGGGGCGGATTCAGGGGCACTTGTCGGAATGCGACGGCGAGGTGGACCGTGGCGACAGCAAGGCGCCCCTGAAGCCCGCATGGAGCAAAGCGGAATGCGGGACAGTGGTCCCGGATTACGCTTTCGCTCCATCCGGGCTACGCACTTAGTTTTTCGCTGGCGCCGGCGGCACCGTCTCGATCAGCTTTCCGGAAAACACCGGGGCGGAGGTCGGCTGGCCGTTCGGCGAGCCGCCGGCCTGCTCGACGGTGACGGCGTAGGTGGCGCCGTTGACGACCTCGGCATCGTAGGAGGCGAGCAGCGGACGCGCGGTGAAATCGCTGGCGCCGATCACGCCGAGCGAGCGCGGGCGCGGCAGCTTGTCCGAGATCAGCCAGAGCTCGAAGCTCTTGCCGGGCTCCGGTGTCGCGCCGACCTTTCGCACCGTGAAATTCCGCGTCGCGCCGTCGATGGTCATGATGAAGGCGGGGCCGCCGCCCTGGCCCTGCAGCAGCGCGACATATTGCGCGGAGGCGGCGAGCGGCGCGGCCGGCGTCTTCACCTCGACCGTCTGGATGCGCGGCGCGGGACGCAAGGCGCCCGGCAGCGCCTCGGGCAGGAAGATCTGCAGCGACAGCGTCACGAGCAGCGCGGCCGCGAGCGCACCGAGGACGGATGCGAGGTTGCGCCAGCGCTTCACCCGGCCCTCGAGACGAATCACGTTGCTGTCGTCGGCGAGCGGCGCCTGGGGCGCACGGACGACGTTGGCATCCGGAGCATGGACTTGCGGGATGAATTGCGGCGCGATGTCCGGAAGAGCATCAGGCTCGGGACGCGGCGCCTCAATTGGCCCGGCTTCTGGATGCAGCATCTCCGGCGGCTGCGAGCTCTCGGGCGGAGGCTCCGCAGCTCCCAGCGAGAACGAGTCGGGCACGGGCGGCGGTGGCGGCGCCGAAGCCTCGGCGCGCGCGGGCTGCTCCTGCGCGGCGGCCGTGCGCGCGATCTCCGCCCTGATGTTCTCCCACACGATCGGCCGCGGCTCGACCGAGCCGACCATCTGGTTGAGCGCACCGAGCCGATAGGCCCAGGCCTGCACGACCTCGGCGAACGCCGGGTCCACCGCCATCATGGTCTCGACCTGCGCGCGCTCGTCGGCGCCGAGCGTGCCGAGCGCGTATTCCGCGGCGAGCGCGATATGGTCCTCCGTATAGGCCATCAATTGCAGTCCAGAACCACCCTCATCATCCAAGCGATCACAGTCCAAGGCACTCCCGGATATCCAGCATGCTGCGCCGCAGCCACGTCTTCACCGTGTTGACGGGCGCGGCGAATTTCTCCGCCAATTGCTCGCGGCTCCAGCCGTTGTAATAGGCGAGCAGCACGAGCCTCTGACGGTCCGGCTCGAGCCGGCCGATGCATTCCAGGAGCCGCTTCAGCTCCTCGGTCATCTCGCGGCGCGCCAGCGGATCGGGACTTTCGGCCGCAACCTCCATCGCCTGAGGCTCTTCCTCGATGGAGGTTTCCGACTTCTTGCGGACGATGTCGATCGCCCGGTTGCGCGCGATCGAGGCCATCCACGTGATCGGCGACGACAGGGCCGGATTGAACTGGCCGGCGCTGTTCCAGATCTTGACGTAAGTCTCCTGAATGACCTCCTCCGCGAGATCCTGTCTGCGCAAGATACGGAGCACGACGCCATAGAGTTTCGCGCGCGTGGCGGCGTAGAGGCGCTCGAACGCGGCCTGATCGCCCTTTGCCACCGCCTCAATCAACCCGACCAGCTCTGCTGGCGTCAGCATTCAGCCCCCCAACACGCGGGCCGTCGCGTTCCGCGCAAGCCCCGGCGCCGCACCACCATAGCGCGCGGCCAAGCCGACCACCAAGGGGCGCGGCGCCACACTGTGGACAGCACATGCGAAAACCCGGACCTTGCGGGTCCGGGTTCTGGAATTCCTGGATGGTCTGGCGCTAGCGGCTCAGGCGACGGCGCCGATGCGGGCACGCATCAGGCCGATGCTGTCGAGGTCGGCCTGCTCGCGGGCGTTCTCCTCGGAGCGCTCGCGGGCCTGGTCGCGCTCGTCGAGCAGCTCGACCTTCTTCAGCTCCTCGAAGGCCTCGGCCAGTGCGGCCTTGGCTTCCTCGAGCTGGCCCTTGAGCTCGTCGGCCGAACGGGTCAGGTTCTCACGGCGCTGGATCGCGGCTTTGGCGTAGGTCGGGTAGGCGAAGTGCGAGGGATCGTTGATCCCGGCGCGCTCCTGCTCGGTCTGGATCTCGCGTTCGAGATCGACCGACATGCGCTGGAAGTCGGCGATCATGGTCTCGATCTGGGTGACCCGGCGGCGCTTCTCGTCGACCTGAAATTTCTTCAGGCGGATGAGGGTATCTCGTGACTTCATCGACTCGTACTCCCCAGAAGTCCCCCCGCTGCACGTGGGACGATACCGGTCACCCCACGGGCCCGAAGGGGGCCCAGACCGGCTCTGCTACTCTGTGGGATCGGATGATGACCGGACAAAGTTAGCGTTCCGTTTCCAAATTGCCGAGGATTTGCGCCAATTGGCGATAGCCCTCCGCGAGTGATGCCTTTTCGTCCTTGCGCTGGCGCAGGAAGGCTTCCAGCGGCTCGTTCAGGCGGATCGCCTCGTCGACCTCCGGACTGGAGCCGGCGCGGTAGGCGCCGAGACGGATCAATTCCTCCATGTCGGCATAGGTCGCCATCACCTGGCGCGCCTTCTGGATGAGCGGCCAGAACTGCGGATCGGCCGATTTCGGCATCGTGCGCGAGACGGATTTGAGGATGTTGATCGCGGGGTAGCGGCCGCGCTCGGCGATCGAGCGCTGCATCACGATATGGCCGTCGAGGATGCCGCGGACGGCATCGGCGATCGGCTCATTATGGTCGTCGCCGTCGACCAGCACCGTGAAGATCGCGGTGATGGCGCCCTCGCCCAATCCCGGCCCGGCGCGCTCCAAGAGCTTCGGCAGCTCGGTGAAGACGGTCGGGGTGTAGCCCTTGGCGGTCGGCGGCTCGCCGGCGGACAGGCCGATCTCGCGCTGGGCCATGGCAAAGCGCGTCACCGAGTCCATCAGGCAGAGCACGTCCTTGTCCTCGTCGCGAAAATACTCGGCGACCGCGAGCGTGAGGTACGCCGCCTGGCGGCGCATCAGCGCCGGCTCGTCGGAGGTCGCGACCACCACGACCGAGCGCGCAAGGCCCTCCTCGCCGAGATCATCCTGCAGGAACTCCTGCACCTCGCGGCCGCGTTCGCCGATCAGCCCGATGACACTGACATCGGCATCGACGTTGCGCGCCAGCATCGACAGCAGCACCGACTTGCCGACGCCGGAGCCTGCGAAGATGCCCATGCGCTGACCGCGGCAGCAGGTGAGGAACGTGTTCATGGCGCGCACGCCGAGATCGAGCGGGCTGCCGACGCGCTTGCGCGAATGTGCAGGCGGCGGCGTATTGCGGAACGGCATCGGCGAAGAGCCCTGCGGCAGCGGACCCTTGCCGTCGATCGGCTCGCCCAGCGCATTGACGACCCGGCCGAGCCAGGCCGCGGATGGCCTCACCTGATTGGCGGCATTGGCGATGACCGCCTTGCAGCCGCGCCGCACGCCCTCGAGGCCGGCGAACGGCATCACCACGGCATTGTTGCCGGAGAAGCCGATCACCTCGCACGGAATGGTGCGGTTGGCGCCGGTCTCGATCACGAGCCGCGCGCCGACCGACATCGCGTGTATAGGACCGGCCACCTCGACCATCAGGCCGCGAACGCCGACGACGCGGCCATAGATGTTGATGCCGTCGATGTCGCCGATCTGCTCGGCCAGAGCCTTCATCAGCAGCGCGCCTTCATATGAGGGTCCTCATGAGATGGTCGCCTTCGGTGATCCCGGGACATCACGATGAAAACCTTAAGTTTCGCCATATTTCTGAACGGCGCTTAACTTCGTGTTTACCCGCATCATTAATCATTGCGTCACTGTCTTTGAGACTGAGCGTGACTCCCCTTCAGAAGAAGGCTGAGTCGCGGGAGTCGGTTAGGCCCGTCTCTTAAAGTGGAGCTTGAACGGAATCGGGTAACAAAAGCTGCTTCTCCCGCAAGACCTTAGGGCGATTCGACAAAAATTGCACCGGGGGGACTTGCGTTCCAGAATCAGACTTTGTTAACCATCTGTTGTCAGGATCCGAATCAGTTGTTCAAAGGCGTTTTGTTGAGTGCCGCGAATGCGGCCGACCTGACGCCCAGGAGCGGCGACTATGGGGAACTGGCATGCGCGTTTTGCTGATTGAAGATGACAGCGCCGTCGCGCAGTCGATCGAGCTGATGCTGAAGTCGGAGAGCTTCAACGTCTACACGACCGATTTGGGGGAAGAAGGCGTCGATCTCGGTAAACTATACGATTACGACATTATTCTCCTCGACCTCAACCTACCCGACATGTCCGGCTACGACGTGCTCAAGCAGCTCCGGGTCTCCAAGATCAAGACACCGATTCTGATCCTCTCCGGCCTCGCCGGCATCGAGGACAAGGTCAAGGGTCTCGGCGTCGGCGCCGACGACTACATGACCAAGCCGTTCCACAAGGACGAGCTGGTGGCCCGCATCCACGCGATCGTGCGCCGCTCCAAGGGCCATGCCCAGTCGGTCATCCAGACCGGCGACCTCGTCGTCAACCTCGACACCAAGACGGTGGAAGTCGGCGGCCAGCGCGTGCATCTGACCGGCAAGGAATATCAGATGCTGGAGCTCCTCTCGCTCCGCAAGGGCACGACGCTCACCAAGGAAATGTTCCTCAACCACCTCTATGGCGGCATGGACGAGCCCGAGCTGAAGATCATCGACGTCTTCATCTGCAAGCTCCGCAAGAAGCTCGCCAACGCCTCCGAAGGCCGCAACTTCATCGAGACCGTCTGGGGCCGCGGCTACGTGCTGCGCGAGCCGCACGAGGCCGACGAGCGCATCCCCGCCTGATCTTAAGGGTTAGGTCGCGAGTCCAGTCAGGCTCGCTCCTCCCAGCCTGGACCCCGCCGCAAATGGCGGGGTTTTCGTTTTTGGGGTGACGCTTCATTGGAAGCTTAACGTTTGAACCACTAGCCTTCCCCTGCCGACGAATGGTCGCTGCACGATGGGGGAACGATGATCCTGCAATCACTCGCCGGCCTGCCCGCCTTCCTGGTCTATTTCTGCACCGGGTTGATCGCGATCGTGGCCTATCTGTTCGTCTATACCCGCATCACCGCCCATAACGAGTTCCAGCTCATCCGCGACAACGAACCGGCCGCCGCGATCGCGCTCGGGCTCAGCCTGCTCGGCTTCGTGGCGCCGCTGGTCAGCGCCATCGCGCATTCGGCCAACGTGCTGGACTGCCTGATCTGGGCGACGATCGCGCTGATCGTGCAGGTCATCGTGTTCTTCCTCGTCAAGGTGCCGGTCCCCAGCCTCTCGGAGCGGATCTCCGCCGGCGAGCTTGCTCCGGCGATCTGGCTCGGCCTGTCCTCGCTCGCCGCGGGGCTGCTCAACGCCGCCAGCATGATCTACTGACATGGCCGACAAACCCGCCAAGAAGGAGTTCGGCAAGCGCCGGCCGGTGGCCGAGCCGCCGCCCCCGCGTCCGCCGGTGAAGCGCTCCGGCCATGTCGCGCTGCTGGTGATGGGCACGATCGCCGTCGGCACCACCGCCTACACCTTGATGCCGCGGCAGAATTGCGAGCCCTCGCCCGACGCGGATCCAACGGTGCAGACGAGCACCGCGTGCAGCAGCAGAAGCAGTTCCTCGGGCGGCAGCGGCGGCTCGGGCTCATCGTCGCGATCGAGCTTCTACAGCAGTGATTCCTCCAGCCATTCCTCGTCGGGCACGTCGTCGGATTCCGGCCACAGCAGCGTGAGCCGTGGCGGCTTCGGCTCGTTCGGCCATGGCTTCTCGGGCGGCGGTTGACCATGCAGCGCATCACCTGCCTCGAGCGCAACGATTGGCGAGAGACCGCGGCGCAATGCGGCTTCGTCTTCCACACCATCGACGGCGAGCGCTATTGGGACGAGCGCGCCTATTACGGCTTCACGCTGGATGAGATCGAGCGCGGCATCGAGGCGCCGACCGGCGAGATCGACGCGATGTGCCTTGAGCTTGCCGGCCGCGTCATCGGCGACGAGCGCTCCTTGCGGCGGTTGAAGATTCCGGAAGCGTTCTGGGGCCTGATCGCCGAGAGCTGGAAGCGCGACGATCGCAGCCTCTATGGCCGGCTCGATCTGAGGTTCGACGGCAAGTCGCCGGCAAAGCTGCTCGAATACAACGCGGATACGCCGACCTCGATCTTCGAGGCCGCGGTGTTTCAATGGACCTGGCTCGAGCAGGCGATCGAACGCCGCGTCGTCCCCTCGCGTGCCGATCAGTTCAACTCCATCCATGAGCGGCTGATCGCGGCGTGGAAGGAGATCGCCGGCGGCCGCCACGTCCATCTCACCGGCATCACCGGCAACGAGGAAGACGCCGGCACGCTCGCTTATCTCGAAGACACCGCGCGCCAGGCCGGACTCTCGACGACGCTGCTCGATATCGAGCAGGTCGGCTGGCGCGACGAGGCCGGCGGCTTCGTCGATCTCGACGAGAACGACATCGCGCTCGCCTTCAAGCTCTATCCCTGGGAATGGATGTTCCAGGACGCCTTCGGCGCAAAGCTCAAGGATGCGCCGACGCGCTGGATCGAGCCACCGTGGAAGGCGGTGCTCTCCAACAAGGGCATCTTGCCGCTGCTCTGGGAGATGTTTCCGAACCATCCCAATCTGCTGCCGGCCTTCTTCGAGGACGATCCGCACGCAGCCGCGCTCGGCACCTCCTATGTGCGCAAGCCGCTGCTGTCGCGCGAAGGCGCCAATGTCACGCTGGTCTCCGGCGGCCTGCCGCTCGACGAGCAGGCAGGGCCTTACGGCGCCGAAGGTTTCGTGCGCCAGGCATTGTCACCGCTGCCGAACTTTTCGGGCTTCTATCCGGTCATCGGAAGCTGGCTGGTGAACCACGAGCCTTGCGGGCTATCGATCCGCGAGGACGAGAGCCCGATCACGGGCAACCGCTCGCGGTTTCTGCCGCATGCGATTTTGTGAGATTTTTTCCTTCTCCCCTTGTGGGAGAAGGTGGCGCGAAGCGCCGGATGAGGGGTTCTCTCGGCTCGCAAGAATGCTCGTGAGGATAGAGACCCCTCACCCGGCTTCGCTTTCGCGAAGCCACCCTCTCCCACAAGGGGAGAGGGTGAAAAAGCATCTCACCTTGCTGCGGCGATCTTCAACGACGGTGGAATCAATCCGCCCATCGGACGGCCGGAGCGCGCGGGGTTGAGCTGATAGAGACCGCGGCGATCGGCGACGGGGCGGAGCGCGTCCGTGATGCCGACGACGGATTCGGCGGCGCCAAGCAGCAGCGTGCCGTCCGCCTCCATCGCCTCCGTCATGCGCTCGAAAATCACCGCCTTGGTGTCCTGGTCGAAATAGATCAGCACGTTGCGGCAGAAAATCACGTCGAACGTGCCGAGATGAGAGAAATCCTGCAACAGATTGAGCTGGCGGAACTGCACCATGGCGCGAATATCGGCATTGAGCTGCCAGAGCTCGCCGGTTTGCGTGAAGTATTTCACCAGATGGTGGATCGGCAGGCCGCGCTGCACCTCGAACTGGCTGTAGATTCCGGCCTTGGATTTCTCCAGCACCTCCTGCGACAGGTCGGTGGCGACGATCTCGATGCGCCAGCCGGCGAGAGCTGAGCCCATCTCCTTCACGCACATCGCGATCGAATAGGGCTCCTGCCCGGTCGAGGAGGCCGCCGACCAGATGCGAAGCGACCTGCGCGCAGCGCGCGCCTGGATCAGGCCCGGCAGGATGGTGTCGCGCAGGTGATCGAACGGAATCTTGTCGCGGTAGAAGAACGTCTCGTTGGTGGTCATCGCTTCGACCACGTCGGTCGCAAGCCGGCCGTCGCCGTTCCTGATCTTCAGAACGAGATCGGGGATGCCGGGAAGGCTTGCCTTGCGGGCGAGCGGCAGCAGCCGGCTCTCGACCAGATATTGCTTGTCGGCGGAGAGATCGAGACCGGAGCGCTCTTTCAGGAACTTGCGCAGATAGTCGTAATCTGCAGGTGTCACGAGCGGTCTCCCGCGAACAGGCGGTTGACCTTGGCGCCGATCTGGTTGAGCGGCAGGATCGCCGCGCAGATGCCGGCGTTGGCCGCCGCGCCCGGCATGCCCCAGACCACGCTGGAGGCTTCGTCCTGCGCGATCACGCTGCCGCCGGCCGCGACGATGTCCTTGCCGCCGCGCATGCCGTCCGAGCCCATGCCGGTCAGGATCACCGAGAGGATGTTGCCGTGCCAGACGTCGATGGCGGAGGTGAAGAGCGGATCGACCGCAGGCTTGCAGAAGTTGACGGCGGGGCCGTCGTCGAGCGCGATCACCGGATCAGCGCCGCTGCGCGCGACGCGCATGTGCTTGCCGCCCGGTGCGAGGTAAATCCGTCCCGGCTTCACCGGCTCACCGTCGACCGCCTCGGCCGCCGGCCGGCGGCTCGAGCGCGCCAGATGCTCGGCCAGGATGGTGGTGAAGGTCGGCGGCATGTGCTGGGTGATCAGCACCGGGAAGCGATCGATCACGGGGCCGAGCTCGGTGACGAGCGCCATCAGCGCCTGAGGACCGCCGGTCGAGGAGCCGATCAGCAGCACCTTGGGCGCCTGGGTCGAGAACGGACGTGTCGCGAGCGAACCTGACGACGGGACATGCACGGCCGGAGCGGGCGCAGGCACGGCAGGCCGCGCGACAGGACCGCGTGCGACGGGAGCCGGGCTCGCGGGCGCCAGCGGCGGGCTCGCAACCGCAGACTTGCGACGCAGCCGCGCGCCGAGATGGCGGATCTTCTGGATCAGGTCGTGATGGAAAATGTCCGCGGCCGACGCTTCACGCGTCGATTCCGGCTTGGGAATGTAATCGGCCGCACCGAGCGACAACGCCTTGAAGCTGATCTCCGCGTTGCGGCGGGTCAGCGTCGAAGCCATGATGATGACGAGGTCGCGCTTCTTCGCGAGCAGTTGCGGCAGTGCCGAGAGGCCATCGAGCTCGGGCATTTCGATGTCGAGCACGGCAACGTCGGGATTGATGCGATCGAGCTGGTTGACCGCCTCGAGCCCGGTGCGCAGCGACGCCGCGACCTCCATGTCGTGCTCGGCACCGATCCAGCGCGAGATCAGACCGCGGATGACGACGGAGTCGTCGACGATCATCACCCGCAGCGGCCCGGCTTCGCGCGACGTGCCCGTGGTCGAATTACCTGCGAACGCAACACTCATTACTCACCAACTCAGACTGAAACGGTTCAGTTGAAAACAAGCGCCGAAGGATCCGTTCAGCCTCCGGGCGATCGCTCAGATCAGGCCGACTTCCTGAAATTTCGCCGTCACGATGTCCTTGTCGAACGGCTTCATGATGTACTCGTTGGCGCCGGCGTGCAGCGCGCGCGCGATATGCGCGACGTCGTTCTCGGTGGTGCAGAACACCACCTTGGGCTGGTCGCCGCCGGGCATGCGCCTGAGATGGCCGAGGAACTCGTAGCCATCCATGACCGGCATGTTCCAGTCGAGCAGCACCGCATCGGGCAGGCCGCGCTTGCAGGCCTCCAGCGCCTTCTCACCGTCCTCGGCCTCGAGGATCTGGAAGTCGAGCCCCTCCAGGATCCGGCGCGCAACCTTTCGGATGACGCTGGAATCATCAACGACGAGACAAGTTCGCATGTGAACCTCTGCTTCCTTCCCCCTTTGCGGGGCACTTAGATCCTCGGCGGCAATGCCGCCGTATCAGGCCGCCATCATCTCGGGCGCGAGCTCGAGGACGCGGTCGACGTCGAGGACGACCATGAGCTGGCCGTCGAGGCGGTGGACGCCGCCGGCGAGCTTGGCCATGCGGGGGTCGAGGTTGACGGGGTTTTCTTCCTTGCCGTCCTCGGGCAGGCGCAGCACCTCGCCGATCTGGTCGATCAAGAGGCCGTAGGATTCGCCGCGCAGGTCGACGCCGACCGCCATCGCCGTCTTGCCGTCCTCGTCCTTGGGCAGGCCGAGGCGCGAGCGCATGTCGACCACGGTGACGATGCGGCCGCGCAGGTTCAAGACGCCCGCGATCTCGCGCGAGGCCAGCGGCACGCGGGTGACGCGCTCGGGCATGAACACGTCCTGGACGCGGGAGATCGGCAGGCCGAACAGCTGGCCGCCGATCATCGCGGTGACGTACTCGACCATGGCGCCGTCGCTGGATTGGGTCTTGCTCATCTGCCTATCTCCTGATCCATCCCGCTTAAGATTCAAGCCGCGGCCGCCCGGCTCAGCTCGGAGGCGCCGGCGGCGCCCGCGGTCTGCTCCTTCAGCGCCGCGATCAGACCGGGACGGTCGAACTTGGCGACATAGTCGTGGAAGCCGGCCTGACGGCCGCGCTCGATCGCCGCCGGCGACACCAGCGCCGAGAGGCCGATGATCGGCATCGCGGCGAGATTGTTGTCGGAGCGGATCACTTCGGCGAACTCGAACCCGCTCATGTCGGGCATCTCGATGTCGGTCAGGACCACGTCGAAGCTCTGCGCGCGCAAAGCCGCGAGGCCCTCCTGCGCGGTCGGCGCGGTGCGGACGCGGTAGCCGGCCGCCTTCAGCACCGGCGCCAGCATGTTGCGGAAGAACGCGCTGTCGTCGACCAGCAGCACCGACTGCGAGTGCAGCGACGGCTTCATCTCCTTGCGGGTGAACCAGTCGGCGAACGCCATCGGCAGGAAGTGGCCGACGTCGATCACCTCGGTGGCCTGGCCCTTGATCACGGCCGAGCCGAGGATGCCGGAGGAGGAGCCGCCGACCTCGATGTTGAGCCGTTCCTCGACGATGTCGATGATCTCGTCGACGACGAGGCCCATGGAGCGGCCGTCGTCGGCGAACACCAGGATCGGCTGGGCGCCCTGGCTTGCGATGGTGACGCCTTCCATCGCGACCAGCGGCATCAGCTGCTCGCGGTACTGCACCATGTAGCGGCCGTTACTGAACTCGATCTTGTCGGCGGGCAGCTCCTCCAGGCGCGTGACGAGGCCAAGCGGAACCGCCTTGGGCTGCGACGAGCCGGCGCGGAACACGAGCAGCGAGGTGGTCTGCTCGCCCGAGCCGATGTGATGGGCGCCGTTCTCGTCGCCCATGTCATGGGCCGAGGAGCCGGCGGCGCCGAGCGCCTTGGCAATGCCGTTGGGGTCGATGATCATGATGACCGCGCCATCGCCCAGAATGGTGTTGCCGGAGAACATGTCGATGTGACGCAGTTTCGTCGACATCGGCTTGACCACGATTTCTTCGGTGTGGAACACGCCGTCGACGACGATGCCAAAAGTCTGGCTGCCGACTTGCGTCACCACGATAAAGCCGTTCTCGGGATCGGAGGCGGCGCCGTCGTCGATCTTGAGGAGCTTCTTCAGGTGGATCAGCGGCAGCAGCTTGTTGCGCAACCTGAGCACCGCGGTGTCCTTGATGCGCTCGATGCGGTGCTCGGAGTTGGCGCGGGCCCGCACCAGCTCGACCACCGAGAGCTGCGGGATGGCGAAGCGGTCGCCGGCGGCTTCGACGATCAGCGCCGAGACGATGGCGAGCGTCAGCGGGATCTTGATGGTGACGCTTGAGCCCTCGCCGGCCACGCTCTTGATGTCGATGGTGCCGCCGATCTGGTCGATATTGGTGCGGACCACGTCCATGCCGACGCCGCGGCCCGAGACCGAGGTGATGGCAGCCGCAGTGGAGAAGCCCGGCGCGAAGATGAACTTGTGGATTTGGGCTTCGCTCATCTTCTCGAGCTCGGCCTCGGTGACGAGACCTGAGGAGAGCGCCTTGGCCTTGATCTTCTCGGTGTTGAGGCCTCTGCCGTTGTCGGCGATGCAGATGATGATGTGGCCGCCCTCGTGATAGGCGGACAGGCGAATGGTGCCCTGCTCGCCCTTGCCGCTGGCGAGGCGCTCGGCGGGGGTCTCCAGGCCATGATCGGCGGAGTTGCGCACCATGTGGGTGAGCGGGTCCTTGATCAGATCGAGCACCTGGCGGTCGAGCTCGGTGTCGGCGCCGTGCATCTCGAGCTCGATCTGCTTGCCGAGCTCGGATGAGAGGTCGCGGACGATGCGGGGCAGCTTCTGCCAGGCATTGCCGATCGGCTGCATGCGCGTCTTCATGACGCCCTCCTGCAGCTCGGCGGTGACGTTGGAGAGGCGCTGCAAGGGCACCTTGAACTCGGTATCCTCGTTGCGGCGGGAGATCTCCAGCAGCTGGTTGCGGGTCAGGACCAGCTCGGAGACCATGGTCATCAGGTGCTCCAGCGTATCCACGTTGACGCGGATCGACTGGTTGGCGATGCGCTCGCCCTCGCCCGCACTCTCGTCGGCCATCGACTTCTTCGGCGCGGCCCTCTCCTTGGCCGGCTTTGCGGCTTCCTTGGCGGCAGGGGCCTCAGCGGCGGGCGCAGGTGCAGCTTCGGCCTTGATCGCAGCCTTGGCAACCGGCGCGGGGACCGGCGCTTCGATCGCGGTCTCGCGGAAGGCGCGCTCGAGCTCGTCGAGCGAGACCTCGCCCGGACGCAGCGGACGCTCCAGGGTCTGCGCGACCAGCGAGCCCGTGGTCATCTCCTTGGCGGGTGCAGCAACAGGGGCTTCCGGCGCCAGCGGCGGCGCATCGGCGACGGGAGTTGAACCTGCGGCCATCGCGGCCATGCCCTGCTCGACCATCGCCTCCAGCTTGTCGATGAGATCGCGGTCGTTCCCCTCCGGCTCGGCCTCGGTTGCCTCCAGCCCAGCCAAAATCTCCTTGATGCGGTCGATCGAGGACAGGATCACCGTCACCGCCTCGGCGGTCACCGGCATGCCGTCACGGAATTTGCCCATCAAGGTCTCGCCGGCATGCGCCAGCGCTTCCAGCCGCGGCAGGCCGAGGAAGCCGCAGGTGCCCTTGATGGTGTGGACCAGGCGGAAGATGTTATCCAGGATCTTGGCGTTGTTCGGCTCCTGCTCGAACTTCACCAGCTGATTGTCCACGGTGTCCAGGCTCTCGCTGGTCTCCGTCAGAAACTCCCGCAACAGGTCATCCATGAAAACAGGCCTTCATACAGGAAGGGCGCGCACGAGGCGTGATGCGCCATTTCGGAATGGGGCCAGCTTCACCGCAAAGCGTTTAATATTGGTTGAGTATGTGCAAAAGAACGGAACCAACAAAGAGATAAGGCGCTCCGGACAAGCCGAAGCGCCTCGTAAAGATTGAATTAACGCTGCGCGAGCGACGCTTCGCGTTTACGAAGCGGTAACGATGATGGCTTCGCCTTCCGGCTTGAGCGTCACGGTGAGCCCGCAGGCCTGCGCGAGCAGCCGCGTATAATAAGGCTGGATCGCGTGCGCATCCGCAGCCGGGCCGCGCTCGCCGCTCAGGAGCTCGGAGATGTTCTGCGGCAGGCGCGCATTGTGTCCGGTCGCGGTGATGCGAAAGCTCATCGCCTCGCCCTCGCCGACCGGATCGACCGTCAGCATGCCGCCGCGTGGGATCGTGTGCTGGGCGACGACCAGCATGTTGAGCAGCAGCTTGACTCGGTTCTTCGGCAGCAGCAGCCGCGGCAGGTTCCAGGTGATCGAGCACTTGCCGTCCTCGATATGGCCTTTCGCCATGGTCTGGGCATCGCCGAGATCGATCTGCGCGCCGGAGGAGCCGGCCGCGCCGAAGGCAAGGCGGCAGAACTGGAGCCGCGCGGAGGCCGTCTTGGCGCTCTTGCGAATCAGGTCGAGCGCGAATTCGCGGTCCTCGGGCTTGGGATCGTCGTCGAGCACTTCGAGCCCGTTGACGATGGCGCCGACGGGGCTGATGAGATCGTGGCAGACCCGCGAGCACAACAGCGCGGCGAGTTCGAGCATATCGGGAGCAGTAGCGGTCGCGGGCGACGAAGCGTCAGACATATAATGGGGTCCTGGAGGGTTCCTGGAATTGCACGGCGCTGGACGCCGCGAATCACGCATGCTTGACGGATGCTGCGGGTTCTAACATTCGCAACCCCGCGGCAGCTAGCTTGCGATCGGTTCGAGGCGGCCATAAGCCCAAGCGAATCGATGGGGGCGAATCAGTGGACGGGGAACGATTTTGCCGACAGATGAGGCATGCAGGTGAAGTGGATCATTGACCGAGCGGCCGCCTTTGGCCTGATGGAGCCGCTGACCGCGCTGGTAGTGAAGGCGGGCGAGGCGATCCTTGCCGTCAACCGCGCTGCCATGCGGATCGACGGCAAGCAGGATGGCTCGCCCGTGACCGAGGCCGACCTTGCCGCCGACCGCATCATCGCGGACGGACTTGCGCAGCTTGCGGGCGACGTTCCGACGCTGTCGGAGGAGCGGACCCAGCTCACCTCCCCGCCGTTTCAGGGCAGCTTCTTCCTGATCGATCCGCTCGACGGCACCAAGGAGTTCGTCGCCGGGCGCGACGAGTTCACCGTCAACCTCGCGTTGGTGACTGACGGCGTGCCGCTGCTCGGCATCGTCTCCGCACCTGCGCTCGGCCTGCTCTGGCGCGGCATCGTCGGCCATGGCGCCGAGCGCGTGAGGTTCAACGGCGCGACGATGGCCGCCGCCGAGCCGATCCGCACCCGCAAGCTGCCGACGCGGGGGGAGCCCTGGATCGCCGCAGTGAGCCGTTCGCACGGCGATGCCAGAAGCGAGGCGTTCATCGCCGACAGGCCCAATGCCGTCAGGATGACGTGCGGCTCGGCCGTGAAATTCGGCCGGATTGCGGAAGGCAGCGCCGACATCTATCCCCGCTTTGGGCCGACCTCGGAATGGGACGTCGGAGCCGGCTGCGCGGTCGTCACCGCGGCCGGCGGCAAGGTCACCGACGGCAAGGGCGGCGAGCTCCGATTCGGCCAGCGCAGCGATACCGGCTTCATCATCCCGGAATTCATCGCCTGGGGCGACCCGCAGACGGTCGGCTGCTACTGACCGGGCTCGCTTACTGGCCGAGCTTCTCCTGCAGGGCCGGCCAGCGCTTGGCCACCTCGTAGAGGAAGCGCTCGGGATCGGCGACGAAGGCGTCGCGATTGTCTTCCCGGCTGAACAAATAAAGCCGCTGCGCCACGATCGCGAAGAAATGCGGATTGCCGGCAACGGTGACGCCGCGGGCGATATCGGCCGGATCATAGCCGCCGAATTGCGGTCCGTAGATCTCGGGATGGGCCAGGAAAGAGGCGCGGTTGCCCTCGTTCCGGAAGCGCCAGACCGCCCCCCAGAGGTTCGCCTCGAACTCCGCCGTCCCCTGCACGGCCGCGCCGGCGACGAAATAGGCGACGGGGTCGAAGCCCTCGATGGCGACGCCGGTGAAGCGGTTGACGACGATCCGCTCGGTGGTGGCGGCCCCTGCCGGCCACCCCGAGCCGAGGATCCAAATGCCCGCCAGCAGACAGAGGCCGCGGGCGATCAAGGCAATTCCGGGGCGCAAAGGGTTATCATCCTGCCGTTGTGCCGTCATAGTTGCTGCGGATAACATCCGAGTCGAGGGGACATCCGGCGCAACCTAGAGCCGTGCCTGTTGGCGTCAGGTTAAGGAAGCGATCGGATTCGGTACCAGGGGTTCATTTATGACTTTCGCATCACGCCTTGCTGCGCTCGCGCTTGCCGCGATGATCGGCTGGATCGTGCCGGCCTCCGCCCAGCAGGCACCGCCGCCTGACCTGCCGCCGCCGCAGCGGACCCCGACGCCCAACACCTATGGGCCGGACGAGCTCGTCACCGCCGGTCATCGCTTCTTCGGCAACGTCTCGCGCGGGCTCGCCTCGATCATCGAGAAGGCGGTCAGCCAGTGGGGCCTGCCGAACGGCTACATCCTGGGTGAGGAGGGCTCCGGCGCCTTCGTCGCGGGCCTGCGCTACGGCGAAGGCACGCTCTACACCAAGAATGCCGGCGACCTGCGCGTCTATTGGCAGGGCCCCTCGCTCGGCTTCGACTGGGGCGGCGACGGCGCCCGCACCATGACGCTGGTCTACAACCTGCCCGCCACCAACGCGATCTACCAGCGCTTCGCCGGCATCGACGGCTCGGCCTACATCATCGGCGGGTTCGGTATGACGGCACTCACCGCCAACAACATCGTGCTGGTGCCGATCCGCTCCGGGCTCGGCCTGCGTCTGGGCGCCAATATCGGCTATCTCAAATACACCCCGCGGGCGACCTGGAACCCGTTCTAGGCGCTCGCCCTCCCACTGCCCACCGATCAAGGTTAACGACAGAGCGGGGCTGGCTTTTTGCCGGCCCGCCATGGCATTGTCGTTGGTGAATTTTTCCTTAAGCTTGGGAGTTCTGGCCCATGGTAGAACCGATCATGTACCTGGCGATCGGTTTCCTGCTCTCGATGCTGTGCGGGCTCGCGATCGTGCCGCTGGTGCATAACCGCGCGGTGCGCCTGACCACGCGCCGGCTCGAGGCCGCCACCCCGCTGTCGATGGCCGAGATCCAGGCCGACAAGGACCAGCTCCGCGCCGAGTTCGCGATGTCGGCCCGCCGGCTCGAGATGAGCGTCGAGCAGCTCAAGAACAAGACCACGAGCCAGCTCGCCGAGCTCGGCAAGAAGAGCGACGCCATCAACCGCATGAAGATCGAGCTCGGCGAGAAGAACGCCACGATCTTCGCGCTGGAGGCGCGCGAGAAGGCGGTGAAGGAGCAGCTCCGCGCCACCGAGGAGGAGTTCAGCGCCAAAACGGAAGCCTTGCGCCAGGCCGAGATCGCGCTGGCCGACAAGCAGGCCGAGCTCGCCAAGCTCAACTCCGAACTGTCCGACCGCTCGATGATGGCGGAGAGCCGCCAGGTCGAGCTGGTCGCGGTGCGGGCGCAGATCGAGGACTTGAAGCACCGCGTCGGCGATGCCGAGAAGGAATTTGCCGCGACGCAAGCGCGCCTCGCACAGGAGCGCACCGAATCCGAGACCGCCTCGCGCGAGCTCAACGAGGCGCGCGGCCGCGTCGAGAATCTAAGCCAGCGCGTCACCGAGCTCGACCGCCAGCTCATCGTGCAGGTCAAGGAGGCCGAGATGCTGTCGGGCCGCGTCGCCGATCTCGAGGGACGCCTCGCCACGCAGGGCAAGCTGCTCGCCGAGCGCGACTACGAAAACAACCAGCTGCGCCAGGACAACGAGGCCAACGAGCGCACCATCAAGGAGCTGCGCGTCGAGATCGCGGGCCTCAGCGGCGGCAAGTCGTCGGCTGCGATGGAGCAGCTGCGCGCGGAAAAGGCCGCGCTGGAGGAGCAGCTGCGCACCGCGCGCGACGAGCGCGCCAAGCTTCAGCGCGACATTAACGCGATCCAGCAGCAGGCCGAGAGTTCCTGGGCGACCGAGCGCATGGAGAACGCGCTTCTGCGCGAGCGCATCAACGACATAGCGGCCGAAGTCGCCAAGCTCGCGATGCAGCTCGAAGGCCCGAACTCGCCGATCGAGGCGCTGCTCGCGGCCGAGGCCGGCCAGGCGCCGAAGCAGGCGCCGCGCCCGGCCAACGACGCCGCAACCAACGGCACTCCTGCGGCCCGCCTGCCCGAAGGCGGCGGAACGCTCGCCGAGCGCATCCGCGCGCTTCAGGCCCACGCCTCCCGCGCCCGCCAGCAGGGCGCCTAACCGGCCAAAATCCGGCTTCCCCTGCGAACGGCACGACCTGCCGGAGGTTTTCCGCCCCGGCGACGCCTTGAAAACTTGACACCTTAGGCCGGCACTTCTAAATCGCGGGCTCCGACGTGCCGGCCGGCCTAAGGTTGCGGCCGCCTGCATGATGGTCCCGGGCGCATAGCTCAGCGGGAGAGCGTTCCCTTCACACGGGAGAGGTCCAAGGTTCGATCCCTTGTGCGCCCACCATCCATTGCCCTGAGCGAGAAGTTACTGGCGATCCTCGCGCCGCCGCTGCTCGCAGCTGCCTCCTCCAAAACTCGAAAACAACCCCATGCACAGTAGCCGGCCCAAGCCGGATCAACGGGTTATGCCGCTGCGCGTTTTCCGAAACGACGATTGACGGGCCGGGCGAAGCCGCGGCAGGAACGGCCCTTCCGCAGCGATGGAACGACTGCTCCGCCCTTCTCGGCGAGGCGCGGCGGCGTCATGCTCGCGATTGATACCGAAGGCCAGGGCCGCGATCTAAGGGCCAATTGCGTGCAAGGAGGTTGTCATGTAACTCAGCTGAATTCAGCCTGCCGCTCGAGCGGTCATATTTCCGGAAATCTCATGCCGGCGGAAGCAACGAACAAAACGCACTTTCGCATCCGCCGCGCGCCGAAGGGCGGCCGCAGGGCCGCTGCGCCGGCCCCGGATATCGAGGAAAAGATTCTCGATGCCGCCGAGTTCGTGTTCGGACATTTCGGCTTCCGCGGAGCGACGACCGCACTCATCGCCAAGAAGGCTTCCGTGGCGAAGGCCCACATCTATTACTACTTCGAGGACAAGGAGGATCTGTACCGCGCGATCCTCGAACGGGCGATGAACAAATGGGCGCGGGACATGGAGTCCCTCGACGCCACGACCGACATCGAGACCGTTCTCGTGCGCTACATCCACAGGAAGGTCGATTTCTCCCGGGATCACCCTCATCTGTCGCGGATCTACGCCAACGAAATCATCAGCGGGGCACCTTTCATCGGCAATTTTATCGAAAAGGTCTCCACGCCGCTGCTGCACGAGAAGATCAAAACGATCGAGGCGCTGGCCGCGCGCGGAGCCATCAGGCCGATCAGCGCGGCCGATCTGTTCTTCTGCATCTGGGCCATGACCCAGGCTTACGCCGATTTTTCCAGCCAGATGGCCATCATGAAGCGCAAGCGGCAGCTGGAAGAGGCCGACTACGAATCAGCCAAAGCCACGATCGTACAGCTCGTGCTCGGCGGGCTCGGGTTTTCTGCCGCCGGCGCCACGGCAGCGTCCAACCCCAAGGCCGGCTGAACGCCCGGCTCAGTGCCAATTGTCGGCATCGAAGGCATTTGCCCCTGAACCGGGGGCCGCGAACCCGTACCCTGCGCGCCTCTCTGCCTATTGAGCGGGCAATTGTCTGCGCCTGCATACCTGCGCCGGCGTGTGTGCTCGCGGATGCCAACTTCCACGTCTTGGGCTCCCAACTTGATCTGTCGTCTTTTTGACCGATCGTTATAGACTCTTGAACGATCGTTTTATATCTGAGTGCAACCTGAGATGTTGCTGCTCCCCGCCCTGCCGCGAGGGAAACGTTTCGGCTGTCGATGAGGATATGAACGAACATGAGACGCCTGCTCCCGTATCTCGCCGCACCGGCCATCCTCGGGCCGCTGGCTTTCGCCGCGCATCTCTTCTGGCGCGGCGGGTCTCTGCCTCCCACCCCAGACGTCGATCTGCTCAGTTTCCGGCGCTTCCATGCCGCGCTGCTGGTCATGAGCAGGATTTCCGCAGAACGCGGTCCAGCCAACAGTGCGATGACCGAGGCGGCAGGGGACGAACCCTTCACCGGCGCGCTGCGGGCGGCGCGTACCGAGGTCGATGATGCCATCGCGATCCTGTCGACCCTCCTTGCAGGCAAGGATCAACGCTCGCGCGACTTCCTTGCGCAGCTTGACGTCATTCGCTCGGATCTCCGTCGCGCACGGCGCGGCGTGGACGCGATCATCGCCCAACCTCGGACAGAGCGCAGTGCGGAGGGGCTTCAGCTTGCGATCGAAGGCATGTTCAGCGCCGTCGATCCCGTGCAGGCTCTCGTCGGCGACCTCGGAGATCAGATCGTGGCCGCCGATCCCGCCGCCACCGACATGGTGCAGGTCGCGACGCTCATCACCGAGCTGCGCGACGTCGCCGGCCGGCTCGGCTCGCAGCTCATCGTGCCCTTGCACACGGGCCAACCGCCCGATGCCGAACGGGTGGCCGAGATCGCCCGACTGCGCGCGCGGGTCAAGCAGATGCACGCGCTCGTCGCGGCCGACATCGCGGCCTATCTCGCCGATCCCCGCGTAGCGCAGGCCTGGGCCGTCGTGAACTCCCGTTACTTCGATCGCGCAATGGAGCTCGTGGACGGCGTACTTTTCCTGGTCGAGCCCCCCGGTGCCGTCGCCAAGCCGATGACACCAGCGCAATTCACCGCGCGACTGGTGCCGGAGATGACCACGCTGCAAGCCCTGCGGGACGCCATCGTCAGCATGCGTCCCGAACGCGCGGCGGATGCGCGCGATCGCTCCCGGCACTACGTGGCGGCCCTGCTTCGGGCGCTGGCGTCCGCGCCGGAGCGGCAATCGTTATAGGGCATTCGAACGTGACTCAGGCGGCCTCGAAGCAAGGCCGCCTTCTGGTGAAGAACAGTCACTCCGCCGGCACGGACGCAACCCGCATCTCGCGCGACATGAGCACGAGGTGCAGCACGGCCCCGAGAGCTGCGCCGACCAACCAGCCCCAGTCGCCGATATCGGGAATGACCTTGTAGGCGCCGAGCAAGGCGAGACCGATCGAGGCCGCGCCGGACAACACCAAAGCGATCAACGCTCTGCGATTCCAGCCGTTCTCGAAGTAGAGCGAGCCGGAGGAGGACATGGTGTAGAGATCCTCGACGACGACGTGCTGCTTACGAACAAGATAATAGTCGCTCACCATGATGCCGAACATCGGGCCGAGAATGGCGCCGAAAATGCCGACGAAGATCGTAATCGCTTGAGGGCTTGATACGAAGAGCCAGGGACAGACCATGACCGACAGGATCGAGGTGATGAGCCCGCCGGTCCGGAAATTAATGCGTTCCGGATTGAGATTGGAGATGTCGTAGGCAGGGGAAACGAAATTGGCGACGATGTTGATGCCCATCGTTGCAACGATGAAGGTGATCGATCCCAAGGCGACGATCCATGGGTTGCCGATCTTTTCGACAATCAAGACGGGGTCCATGATCGCCTCGCCGAACACCTGCACGGTGCCGGCGGTCACGACGACCGTGATGACGGCGAACACGATGAAGTTGACCGGGAGCCCGAGAAAGTTGCCGAGCTTCATTGCCTTTTCGTCGCGGGCGAACCGCGAAAAGTCGCCGAAATTGAGCAGCAGCGCAGCGAAATAGGCCACGATCAGCATCGCGGCATTCGCCATATGGCCGGCCGTCGCTCCCCCGGCAGGCGGACTGAGCTGCAAGTCGAGACTGGAGGTGCCGGTCTGCGCCAGGATCCAGATCGCCAGCGCGAACATCACGACGTAGACGACCGGTCCGCAGAAATCGATGAACTTCCGAATGGTCTCCATGCCGTTGAGGAAGATCAGGAGCTGAAACACCCACATGAAGCCGAAGCTGAGCCAGCCGAGCGTCGACAGGCCGGCGATGCTGTTCTGGGTCAGCGACACCGCGCCCGGAAACCAAGTCAGCACGAGAACCTGAACGGCCTTGGATGCGAAATAGGTTTGCACCCCATACCACACGATCCCGACGATGCCGCGCAAACAGGCGGCAAGATTGGCGCCCATGACGCCGAAGGACATACGTGCCACCACCGGAAACGGCACGCCGTATTTCAGAGAAGGGCGGCCGATCAGGTTCATCAAGACGTAGACCGCGGAGATTCCGATCACCATCGAGAGCAGGACTTGCCAGCCGGTCAGCCCCAGGAAGAACAGGCTGGCCGCGAAGGTGTAGCCCCCCACCGAGTGCACGTCGGACATCCACATCGCAAAGATGCTGAAAGCCCCCCAGGTCTTGCCTTCGCGCGCGGTCGGCGCGAGGTCGTGGTTGTAGAGCTTCGGATGGGCGCCCGTGATGACGACGACGGGCGGGGTGGCATGCGATCCGCTCATTGTTCCGACTCCTTGCTGAACACGCCGTTCAACAAGCAAGCGGCATGCCATTTTTGACCGAACGGTCAAACGCATTTTACGATCGGTCAATTCGTGGGCAACGTCGAATCGAGGTCCAGGCGCCGGTCCAGCCGATGGGCGGGCGGTTCCCTTCACACGGGGAGGTCCAAGGTTCGATCCGTTGTGCGCCCGCCATCCATCCCCCCTGCCCGCTCCAATATCGAACGATCCCGGATACCCGACGTCGCCGTCAGCGGTCGGCCGCGAGCGCTCCATCAAAAACGGCAAAACAACCCCATGCACAGTAGACGGGTCCAGCGGGATCAAGGGGTTACTTCTTTTCCGAAGTCGCGTTTGACTTGTCGGGCAAAACAGGGGCAGGATGGCATCGTCGGGAGAGGCGCACGGATGATCGTCGCGGCTGGAGCGGCCGGATGCATCGATGAGCGGGACGTCGGCTCACGGAGTGCGAAGCGGCAAGCCCTGTTCTGCAACCACGCGCACAGGCGGAAAAGCAACGCAATCCACGACGTCGAACAGCACGCTGATGCTGCCGTCGAATGACTGCGCGAAAGCGATCGCGTCATCACGCTTTGCGTCGGCGATTTGCGTGCCGAGCGTGCAATGAGGTCGCCAGTTTCCGGGCCGATAGTGCAGCCGACAAAAGGCTGGATCGATTGCAGCGCTGATGGAAGCGTGCCATCGAACGAGCGTTTCATCGAATTCCGGCTCCGCCCAGAGTACCAGCGGCGGACCTGCAAACCAACAAATTCGCTTGAATGCGACCAGCAATTGCCCGTCGTCCCCGACTGCGCGAAGCATGGTCTCCCACGCGGTCTTCGCGGTAATCTCGGGGGCATCATAGATGGCGAATGTAAAATGAGGGCGATAGCCGAGAGTCCTCATCGAAGGCTGGCTCTCAAACGCGGCAACTTCATCCCACAAGGCTTCGATCCGCTTTGCGGAGGAAGCGTCGGACCGAATGTTGATAGCCAAAGCCATGCGCTTGGTCGCTCCATGAGCCAATGGATTTCTGTCTTACCGGTGACGACAAAACCATGCCTTTGTGCGCTAGTGAGCCATAAGCACGGGCAAATCCGCGTGTTCCAATATATAGCTGGTCGCCCCACCGAATATCATCTGCCGTAGCCGGGTGCGGGTGAAGGCTCCCTTGATCAATAGATCGCAACCGTGTGCTCTGGCGGCATCGAGGACCGCCTCACCAGTTTCGCGCCCCTCCAGCTCAACGCTGATCAAGCTGGCCGCAATGCCATTGTATTGGAGTTGCCGAGCGATCTGACCGGCGGACGGTCCCGGCACCGCTTGGCCGCCGATCACGGTTAGGACCGACACCCTTTCGGCCAGACGAAGCAACGGCATGGCAAATGCGTTTGCCCGAGCTTGCTCGGTACTCCCGTTCCAGTGGATCATGATGTTTGTTGCGACGCTTCTTCGTGCATTCGACGGCGCCAGCAGAACGGGCCTGCCGCTCTCAAACAGCGCGGACTCAATCGCGCGGCGGTGAGGGCCCGCAGCATCAACATCCGACCGTGCCATCACGATCAGATCGAAAGCGCGCCCATAACTTCCGACAAAGTCTTCGCCCTCAGGCGCGGTCTCAAGCCAGCCGAAGCATGGCGGGCTCGACCCTGCGGTGGCTCGAGGAACATCATGCTTGAGCATGAATGCTTCGAAAAAGTTGTGCATGTCGTTCAGTTCGGCTTCGCTCTTCACTTGATACGAATCCAGGAGAATGCCGGTGGCCAATTCGGCGGCCGCATATTGAGGGATGCCGAACCGGAGTGGAAAACCTTCGATATAGGCGCCGGAGCGTCGCGCGAGGTCTAAGGCCACAGCGAGCGTGGCTGTCATCATCGGAATATTCTGAAGCGGGACCAAGAGCGTCTTCATTTTGAATCTCCGATTTTTCTGACGAAGGTTGACGGAGGATGCCTGCTTTCAATTGGGGCAGCGTCTGCAACAGCGTTACCTTGCGAGCCGCTCCGGTTTGCCACCGGCAATGGTTGCAATTCATGCGGCCTGCTCAAGTCTCGTATCGATCTCCTGGCGCAGCGCCGCGAAGTCGATTGGTTTTGTCAATAGGTCGGCGGCGCCCTTCTCCAGCGCCTTGCGCTTGGTCTCGGCGTCACCATAGGCCGTGATCATGATGACCGGTACATCGGGGCGGGCCGAGCGCACGATAGGCAGCATCTCCAGTCCGCTCATTCCGGGCATGTTGATGTCGGACAGGATCAGAATCAGGGAGGCATCCCGAATCTCGGCCGCGCGCTGCAAAGCCAGCGGTGCCGAGCATACAAACTCCATCAGAAAACGACCGGCGCGCAGATCGCGCCGAAACTGCTGGCGGAACAGCGCCTCGACATCGGGCTCGTCGTCGACCACCATGATATAGACGCTCAACTTCTGCCTCCGCTCTGCAACGGTGCCGCCCGCGTACGCGGCAGCGTAATGATGAACTCGGTATATTCGCCAGGCTCGGTATCGACCTCGATGCTGCCGCCGTGCTGTTTCACGATGATGTCGTGGCAGATTGAAAGGCCGAGGCCAGTTCCTTCGCCGGCCGGCTTGGTCGTGAAGAATGGATTGAATATCTTCTCTCTGACGTCGGCCGGGATGCCGGTGCCATTGTCGCGAATGCGGATTTCGACGGCGCCGCCGAGGTCTGTGGTCGTCGCACGCAGCCTTGGCTCGAAGCCGTCGCCGACGGCGTCCTTTTGTTTGCTCGCCGCGTAGAAACCGTTTGAAACCAGATTGAGGAACACCCGCGTGATTTCCTGCGGATACAGATCGAGCGCGCCCGCAGACGGATCGAGTTGTCTTTCAAGCGTGATGTTGAAGCCGGCTCTTTCCGCGCGGGCTCCGTGATAGGCCAGGTTGAGACTTTCTTCGAGGATGGCGTTGATGTCCGCCGCGCGGCGTTCGCCGGACCCTTCGCGGGAGTGCAGAAGCATATTCTTGACGATGGAATCGGCGCGCCTTCCGTGCTGCACGATTTTTTCCAGGTTGCCTTGCAGCATGTGGATCAGCGCGTCGATGTCCTGCCTTTCCACTTCGCCCAGGCCGGCTGAGCGCAGCGCGTCGCCGAGCTCGTCGGTCAGTTCGGAGGACAGCGCAGCAAAATTGTTGACGAAATTGAGCGGGTTCTTGATCTCGTGCGCAATGCCGGCGGTGAGTTGCCCGAGCGAGGCAAGCTTCTCGGTCTGGATCAGCCGATCCTGCGTATTTCGCAATTCCTCGAGCGATTGCGACAGTTCCATGGTGCGCTCACGCAGTTCATTCAGCAGGCGTGCATTCTCGATCGCGATCACGCCCTGGTGTGCGAAGTTGGACACGAGCTCGATCTGCTTGTCCGTGAAGGGTTTGACTTCCTGGCGGAAGATCGTGATGGTGCCAATCAGCTCATCTTCCTTGAGCATGGGCACAATGACGAGGGTCCTTGCGCCGGCAAGGTCGGCGAGCGCGCGAACGTTGGGGTCGCCTTCGATATAGGGCGGCTGCGTCCTGATGTCGTCGATATGAACCGTCTGATGAGTCTTCTCGACGGTGCCGAGCCCGCTCGCGGGATGTGGGCGAATGTTCTGGTAGAGCCGGGTATCGACATAAGCTTGCGGCGCGTTGTGCAATGCGACCGTGCGAAAGCCGCCCTCCTCGTAGAGATTCATGGTGCCAAAGCCGGCGCCGCAAATTCGCGTCGCATTCTCCAGCATCTTGTGGAAGACCGGGATGAGTGCGCCCGATGAAGCGCTTATGATTTCCAGCACCTCCGACGTTGCCGTCTGCCGCTCCAGCGATTCGTTCAATTGCTCGAACAGACGCACGTTGCCGATGGCGATAACAGCCTGGTCGGCAAAGGTCTGCAGCAGGGTGACCTGCTTGTCGTCGAATGGGCGTACCTCCATACGACGCAGCACGATCGCCCCCATGCTCTCGCCTTCGCGCAAGAGCGGCACACTCAAAACGGTCCGAACGTTGGAGCGAAGCGCATATTCCCGTCCCGTCGGGTATTGCTCCCCCTCGGGCCCGAGCAGGTCGTGCACATGAACGGTGCGACGATCGATAATCGCCCGGCCGGTAGGCGATTTGACACTGATCGATCGTCGGCTCCACACCACGGGAACCTGGCCATGGTGCGCCTGGATGACGAGATCGTCGCCATCCCTCAGAACGACCAGCGCATCATATGCCTCGCAAAGCCCGCATGCGCTTTCCACGATGGCCTTGAGCACCGGACCGACTTTAGTCGGAGAGGAAGCGATGACCCTCAAGATATTGGCGCTGCCGGTCTGGTATGTCAGCGCCTCGGATAGATCGCGCGTCCTGGTTTGCAATTGTTCGAACAGCCGGACATTCTCGATGGCGATCACCGCCTGGTCGGCAAACGTGGCGACGAGCTCGATCTGCTTTTCGGTGAAGGGCAGCACGCGCTTGCGGGCGATCACGATCGCGCCGATCGGCTCATTCTCGCGCAGGAGTGGGACACCGAGCGCCGTGCGTTGACCAGCCATCGTGATCGACGCCTGCAGGCCGTATTCGGGATCGGCCGCGACGTCGAGGATTTGCACCGGACGGCGTTCGAGGACGGCTCGACCCGTAACCGTGCCCCGGCCGGGGGCGATCGGATGAGCCTGCAGAAAGGCGATGTAGTCCTCGGAAAACCCGACCGCGGCTCCGGCCTGATATTCATCGCCCTCGCGGCGCATGATGAATGCCATCTCCGCTTCGCACAGCCGTGCCGCCGACTCGACCAGCGTGTCGAGCACGGTCTGCAGATCGAAGGTCGAGCGGCTGATCACCTTCAGCACATCGGCAGTCGCGGTTTGCTGCTGGAGCGATTCGGCGAGATCGCGCGTCTTCGCCTGGACCTCATCGAACAGCCGCACATTCTCAATCGCGATCACGGCCTGATCAGCGAAAGTGGAGACCAGGTCGATCTGCTTGTCCGTGAACGAGTTCGCGGTCTTGCGGCCCAGGAATAGCACGCCGATCGTTTCTCCGGACCGAAGCAAGGGCACGCCCAGAAGGGTGCGGTAACCGCCGGCCCGCTGTTGCTCGGGATAGGCATAGTCGGGATCGACCAGGACATCCGGGATCTGAACAGCCTTGCCGCACAGCAGGACGCGCCCGACGAGGCTACCGCGTCCAGCATTGAGCCGAACGCCCGTCGAGACCTTGGCCCACTCGGGCGAGAAATTGTACCGAGTTGCATGATAGTAGGAACCATCAGCGTCCTGCCGGAGGATTGCCGCCATGTCGGCGCCACACAGCGACGCCGCCGATTCCGTCAGCGTGTCGAGAACCGTTTGCAGATCGAACGCGGAGCGACTGATGACTTTCAACACGTCCGCGGTCGCGGTCTGCTGCTGCAGCGATTCCCGCAAGTCGTCGGTACGCGCCTGCACCTCGTCGAACAGCCGCACGTTTTCTATGGCGATGACAGCCTGGTCGGCGAAGGTCTGCAGAAGTTGCACATGATGCGGAGCGAAGGCCCCCGGCTCGGCTCGCGTTACGCTGATCATGCCGATCACCACGCCGCCGGTCGCGAGCGGAACGAACAACATGCTGCGAAAGCCGCGGGCGCGCGCGATGAATTTGATGTCGTTGGTCAGCGCTTCAGTATCGGGGGTCGGCACCACCTTGCCGGCCTGTGTCCTCGCAAAACTCTCGAAATCGGCGATCGGACGCGGAAACATCTTCTTCAATGCTTCATCGGCGGCAGAATTCGTCGGCGTGAACGCCGCCAAGTGGGCATTGCCGTCGATGAAGCGGAATACGGTCGTCGAAAAGCCGCCGAGCAAGGCATTTGCGCGCCTCGCGATAGCATCGAATACCGGCTTCACCTCCGATGGCGAACTGGCGATGATCTTGAGAATGTCCGCGGTGGCGGTCTCGCGATCTTGTGCGGCGCGCAATTCGGCCAGGAGCCGCGCGTTCTCCTGCTGCAAATCCGCCACAACGTCCTGAGGAAGCGCGGCCATGATTAAAATCCACGTCGCCAGCCGGTTCGCGGCCGACGTCAAAATCTAATCAAGAAAGCGTCGGGAATTATTCCACCATCAGGTGCTTCCGACCAGACGTATCAGGGGTTGATTTTCAATCGACTACGCGCCAATTCGCCTTTCGTGCTCGACCGAAGCGGCGAGTTCCACAAAATGCCGCTGGGGACCGATTTGCTTCGGGTCCGCTGGTCTAAAGCGCGATGCGATTAGGATGAATCGTCATCGCGCTTTAGGTTGTTGATTGAGCATGATCTTTTCGGAAAACCGCTTCACACTTTTTCCGGATCATGCTCTAGGGGGGATCGCGGGACCCAAGTACCGCGAGCGCCGTAGATTGCGTCCCGGAACACAACGACAGAGCAAGCTTCAAGCGGCCTTGGGCCGCCAGGCCGTGTAGAGACCGATCAGTGTCCCCATGGCGACCAGCGCGGCTGCCAGCAGCACCTGCAATTCGCCATCGTCGGTGGGGCCGATGGACGACACCAGCCTGGTCACGATGACGAACAGAATGCCCACTGCGGCCGCCGCACCGACGCAGAGATAAGCGAGCTCGCGCGTCAGGCCGCGGCCGAGCAGTCCGAGCGCCGTAAAATACATCGCGCAGGCGTTGGGATGAACGAACAAGGCAATGCGCGCATAGGGGCCATAGGCGTCGAACAGGGCCTCGCAGCGGCGCAGGGCCGCCTTCGAGGCCACCCGTTGCAGGAACGGCCGGAAGAAACGAGCCTGTCCGTAGCTGAGAACGGCGCCCAGGATGATGGCGAGCCACGCCACGACGAAGACCGAGCCGTCCACGGCCTTCGGATTCAGCGCCACGGACATCAGGATGAGGGCGGTTCCGGGAAAATAGCCGAAATACGGAAAGACCGCTTCCACCAGCACGCAGACGAACATGAAGGCTGGAAACCAAGCCGACCCGGTCGCGCCATGGACGATAGCGTTCAGGTCGAACAGGCTCGTCCTGTAGAGAACGAGGTACATGCACATGGCCAGACCAGCCAGCGCGTAGAACGGCAAGGCTCCCGACAAAAACCGTCTCATCCAATCATCAACTTCGTTTGGCGGAGACGACGGCCTCGCGCTGTTCCGGATCATGCTTTAGGCGAATGGGATTGCTGCTGTCGATGGCGCTCTTTGCCACGCAACTCACCTCGGCTTGCGCACGCTACGCAATCGACAGAATCTCGATCTCCTGCGCGCCAGAGCCGACGACGTGGCCGACCGCTTTTCCCATCAGCGACCTCGCAACCGGCGAGACGAACGAGATCGAGCCGGCCTTGGGATCGGCTTCGTCCTCGCCGACGATGCGGTAGGTCTGCACCCGGCCGTCGGCGCGGCTGAAGCTGACCGTGCTGCCGAAGGCGACGATTTCGGTCGCGACGGGATCGGGCATCACCTGCGCCGTGCGCAAGCGTTCGGTGAGATAGCGGAGATCGCGCAGGGGCACGGCCGATTGCCGGCGCTTCTCGTTGACGTCCTCGATGGCTTGCGCGGCTTCATAGGCCGCGCGCGCTTCGGCAAGCTGCGTCTGCAATGCCTTGAAGCCTGCTTCCGTCACGAGGTTCGGATGCGGCGAGATCGGGCGGTCCGGCAACAGCGTCTCGGACGCGGTTTCGGCGCTCTCTTCCTTGGTGAAGGCGACGCTCAATTGAAGATCCTGTCGAACTGTTTCGTTGGCGACGCCGTGTGGCGCCGACGACCGAGACTATATCTCAAGTTCGACGAAACGGCGGAGCTTGAAGACGAGGTCCGGCACGGCCTGACGGAACCGGGTTGCGTTCTGGAAACTGGTCGAGAACGGCGCGAAGGTGAGCATCGCGTTCCAGTGCCGGTAACCATAGACCGTGACCGAAACGCCCGAACTCGGGAAGTTTTCCAGCTTGCGCAGCTCGCCGAGCACGAGATCGGCGATCGCCTCCGCCGGCAGCAGGCGCTTGCCGTCCCGCGTGGTTGCGATTTGCGCGGGCGGCTCGACCGGCTTGGTGGCCGCCGGTGCGACATCGGGCGCGCTCTCGGCCTTGGCCGCGGCCGCTTCGGACCTGGATGCCTCGACCGGCTCCACCGGATCCGCCGGCACAATCGGCGGAACCTCGGCGAGCGGAGGCGGTGCAACATGGTCTGCGCGCTTGTTGCCTCCCAGGATGCTGCTGATCATGGCCACAAGGCCGGCATCCTTCACCTCGTCACTCATCATTCCCCCCGGGCTTCGGCCTACTCTAGCACCGCTCGCGCAGACCGCCACCGGCGATGGGAGGCGGGACACCGCCGACCCAAGGCCGTGTTCTAAAATCCGAATGACCGGCGGCACCACGTTCGCTCACGTCGCGCCGTGCGATCCGTTACTGCTTATCGAACGGAATGTACTGCTGGTACTGCTTGGGCACCGAGCTGCGGTAGCGCGCCGGCACGGTGCCGGTGTCGATCGAATGATCGATCTCCTGCTGCCGGGTCATCTTCTTCTTAGCCGGCTTCTTCGACGCGCTCTTCTTGCCGTCAGTGGGCTGGCTGGACGTATCGGTGGTCGCGCTCGGCGCTGTCGTCGTCGCAGCCGGCGCAGTGCTTGTCGCGGCAGCTCCGCCCGTCGCTGGAGCGCCCTGCGCCAGTGCGAGCGGCGATTGCATCATGAGCACCAGCGCTGCCGTCGCAGCCAGGAAATATGATTTCTGCATCAGAACCTCCAAAATGCCTGATCCGAATGGGCCAGCGTAGGCCTCCGGCATCGACGCGTGCAAGTCCGTCGACAATAGGTCCGATCCCACGCCGGAACTGTGGTGGGGATCACATTGCCGGCATGGCCTATCGTCATGACAACGCGGCGTGCGTCACTGCGCACGCCGCGCTCCGCTATGCGCGAGCTCCCAGGCTGGTCTCCTCCAGCCGCGTCGCGAACCAGCGCGACAGCGCCTCGTCGACGAAGCCAGAGACATAGACCTCCGATATCGTCACGTGCGACCTGTCCAGCACCAGCAGCAAGCCGATCCAATAGGGAAACCAGACATGGACGTCGGTCAGCGCCCGCAGCTTGTGCTGATCGTGATCGAGCGGCGTGTGATTGCTCGTCTTGCGAATTTCCACGGCGAGCAGATTGTTCGGGATCTCGCGCTGATGCACGACGACATCGGGGTAGATCGACTTGCCGAGATGGTCGTCGGTCGAGATGATCGTGCCGTGCGGCAGATGCAGCGTGCGCTCGCCGAGCCGGTCGTAATTGCAATCGACCGACCAGCCGGAAAACTGTTTTTCCAGATGCACGGCGAAACGGTGCGTGACCGCGCGCTCGCCGACATCCTTCTCGAACAGGAAACCTTCTTGGGCGTAGAAGTCCCGGAGCGCTGCGATCACCTTGTTCAGCTCGGTCTGCATGGTGCCTCCGGGCCATCACGAGCACGCCAAGTTAGTAGTCCGGATGGAGCGTAGCGCAATCCGGGGTTCTCGCAAAAGGCACCGACCCCCGGATTACGCTGCGCTCCATCCGGGCTACATGAGGCCGGAATTCGCGGCGCAACCGGCGCGGTCTACATCTGCACTTCGATCAGCCGCGGGCCGGGCTCGGCGACGGCCTCCGCCAGCGCCTTGTTGAACTCGTCGGCGTTGGCGACGGCGCGACCGGGCACGCCCATGCCCTTGGCCAGCGCCACGAAGTCCAGTGTCGGCCGGTCGAGGCGGAGCATGTCGTTGGCGCGCTGGCCGGGCTCGCCGGCGCCGACATTGTCGAACTCGCCACGCAGGATCTGGTAGATGCGGTTGGCGAACACGATGGTGACGATGTCGAGGTTCTCGCGCGCCTGAGTCCACAGCGACTGGATCGTGTACATCGCGCTGCCGTCGCCGACCATGGTGATGACCTTGCGGTCCGGGCAGGCGATCGCGGCGCCGATCGACAGCGGCGTCGAGAAGCCGATCGAGCCGCCCATGTTCTGCAGCCAGTCATGCGGGGCGGCCGCCGCCGTCGGCGGGAAGAAGCCGCGGCCGGTGGTGAGGGATTCGTCGACCATGATCGCGTTCTCGGGGATCGCACAGGCAATGGCCTGTGCGATCGAGGCGAAGGTGAGCGCGCCGGTCGGCTTGACCAGCTCCTGCAAAGCCTGCGGCTTGACGTCCCTGGCGCTGGCCTTCACGGCGCCGGCGAGCGCCTCGAGCGCGGCGACCGAATTCTCGCCCCAGGAGGTCATGCGATGGACCTCGCAGCCCTGCGGCTTGAGCATGCTCGGCTTGTTCGGATAGGCGAAGAACGCCACGGGATCGTCCGACTCGACCAGCACGATGTGACGGAATTTCGCCAGCATCGGCAGCGCGTTCTCGATCACGTAGTGGATGCGGTCGATCGAGAAACGGCCGCGGCCGCGCGCCATCTTGGGGCGGAAGGTCGGGCCCATCACGGTGCAGCCGGTCTTGCCGGCGATGCGCTCGGCCAGCACCAGACCCTGCGCGCTCAGCGCACTGCCGGTCATCAGGAGCAGCGTGCCTTCGCCGTCGCCGTGCAGGATTCTGGCGGCGTGCTCGACCGCCTGCGGCGAATAGCTCGCGCGCTGCTGCTCGGCCGGAACCTCGGCAATGCCGTCGGCTTCGTTCCAGGCGGTATCGGCGGGCAGGATCAGGGTCGCGATCTGCGGCGGTGCGCTTTTGGCAGCGGCAATCGCGGCCGCGCCGTCGGCGGCGACCGATTTGGAATCCGGCGAGGTGCGGACCCAGGACGACATCGGCCGGGCCAGGCCTTCGATGTCGGAGGTCAGCGGCGCGTTGTAGCCGATGTGGTAGACGGCGTGCTGGCCGACGATGTTGACGATGCCGGAATTGGCCTTCTTGGCGTTGTGCAGATTGGCAAGGCCGTTGGCGAGGCCGGGGCCGAGATGCAGCAGGGTCGAGGCAGGCGTGCCCTTCATGCGGAAATAGCCGTCGGCCGCGCCCGTCACCACGCCTTCGAACAGGCCGAGCACGCAGCGCATGCCGGGGACACGGTCGAGCGCCGCGACAAAATGCATCTCGGAGGTGCCGGGGTTGGTGAAGCAGACGTCCACCCCGCCCTTGACCATCGTCCGCACCAGGCTTTCCGCACCGTTCATTCTGTCTGCTCCCGCAACCGGCGTTTCCAGTAATCCGTTCGGTCAATCATTGTTCGCGCGGCCCGTCAAAGCAATAGCGGGCATTGCGGCCCTGCCCCGCGTGACGACGCGCGGATTTGGCTAACGCTTTCCAGCAAATTGGCGCAGTTGCGATTTGGTAACGTCAGTCGTTAACGATGCGGCCCTCACGGGCCCGTGGCTTGCGGAACGCGCGCAAATATGGCCTCTGGCTCCGGTTGAATCGATTTTTTTCTGGGGGAAATGATGATCCGGTTTTTTGCCGCACCGATGACCGCAATGGCGCTGTTGCTGGCTGGCGCAGCCGACGCATCCGCGGCGGGGATGGTAGACTTCACGGGCACCAGTTCCACCGGCTATCTCGGCCACGGTGCGAGCCCGATCCCCCGCACCACCGTCATGTATAACGGCAATTACGCTCCCGGCACGATCGTGGTGAACACCTCCGAGCGGCGGCTCTACCTGGTGCTCGGGAACGGGCAGGCGCTGCGCTACGGCATCGGCGTCGGCCGCGACGGCTTCCGCTGGGGCGGGGTGCACAAGATCACCGCCAAGAAGGAATGGCCGGACTGGACGCCGCCGTCGCAGATGCTGGCGCGCCGGCCGGACCTGCCGCGCCACATGAAGGGGGGCATCGAGAATCCGCTCGGCGCCCGCGCCATGTATCTGGGCTCGACGCTGTACCGCATCCACGGCTCCAACGAGCCGGAGACGATCGGTCAGGCCGTCTCCTCGGGCTGCTTCCGCATGACCAACGACGACGTCACCGACCTCTATAGCCGCGTCTCGGTCGGCACCACGGTGGTGGTGCTGAACAAGTAGGTCCGCGCGCCCTCTCCCGCTTGCGGGAGAGGGTCTCTCCGCAACGGGACAATCCCCCAGAGGAAGAACCCTCACCCGCCGCTACGCGACCTCTCCCGCAAGCGGGAGAGGTTGAGGAGAGTCCGACATGCGGCCGGAACCCGCAGGGCGCGTGAATTTGCGGTCTTGTGCGCGAGGCGCGAATGCGGCAGCGTCGCAGGACGATGAGCGCATATGTCCCGCCCTCGCCCGGCCGTCGCTTCGCCCTGCTGGTACTCGCGACGCTCACCTGTGCGCCTGACACCGCTACCATGGCTGCGGCCGGCGAGCTGCCGGCGATCTCCTCGCGCCAGCGCGCCGAGAAGAAGAGCTTCACCGACGGCGAGATCGTCGACGGCTTCCTGAAGACGGCGTTCGGCGCCGAATATCACCTCGCTGGCCGCGTCGACCGCATCCGCAAGTTCGACGGACCGGTGCGCGTCTATGCCGAGAGCGACCGCGCCGATCGCAAGACGCAGCTCGCCAAGGTCGTGGCCGACATCGGCAAGCGCGTGCAGCATCTCGACATCGCCATGATCGAGACCAACGAAGCGGCGAACGTGCGCGTGAAGCTGGTGCGCGACCGCGATCTCTTCCGCACCATCTCGAGCTTCTACGGCGCCGAGAAGGCGCGCGAGATCCGCTCCTCGCTCGATCCGCAATGCCTGTCCGGCTTCCGCAAGAACGACAATTTCGAGATCGAGCATTCCGATGTCATCCTCACCGTCGACAACGGCGATTTCACCTTCCTCGACTGCGCCTATGAGGAGCTGCTGCAATCGCTCGGGCCGATCAACGACACCACAAGCGTGCCCTGGACCATGTTCAACGACAACGTCTCGATGGGCTATTTCGACGTCTACGACCAGTACATCCTCAACCTGCTGTACGATCCCCGCATCAAGGCGGGCATGACCGTGGCGGAGGTCAAGGCGGTGCTGCCCGCCGTGCTCAAGGACGTGCGCGCCTGGGTGAAGCGGGTGAATGATCTGAAGGAGTGAAGCGCACTGCCCTCCCCTTGCGAGGGAGGGCAATCGCATATGACTTGTGGCGGCGGCCTGCGCGCACGCCTCGTCCTTCGAGACGGCGCTTACGCGCCTCCTCAGGATGAGGCTAATCGGCGTCAGTGCTCGTTGAAATTGCTGCCGCGCGCGCCGCCCTCATCCTGAGGAACCCGCCCAAAGCGGGCGTCTCGAAGGATGGGCCTCAAGTGCGCGGCGGCCGCGCGCGGTCGCGCAAAATGCAGATGCGAAAGTCTCTACCTTCCAGGAGGGTAGGCAAGACCTCGCCTTCACCCTCGATCGCGCCTCACGCCTTCTTGGCCTTCGTCATCAGAAACTGCTGGCGCATCACGTTGTTGCCGGCGTCGAAATACTCCGAGATCAACGCCTCGAACTCGGCACGGAAGCTCTCGAGCTTGTCCGGCTCGTCCTTGTACTGGGCGACGAGCTTGATCAACGGCCCGATCGTCGCTTCCATGGTGCGGCGGAAATGCTGCGGGCTGAGCGTGGACGGCGTCATCATGTCCATCTCGAACGAGATTTCCTTCGCCTTCCCCGCGAGACGCTCGGCGACGATTTTCGGATCGCCCCACAACGCCGGTGAGGCGACGCCCTCGGGTGGCGGCAGATGGCGGCCGACCAGCGCGAACATGCGGCCGGTGTAGAGATGCGGCGGCCAGGTGGAGAAGGCGATGGTGCCGCCGGGCTTCAGCACGCGCAGCATCTCGCCGATGGTGACGTCCGGACGCGGCGCGAACATGTGGCCGAACTGGCTGAGCACCACGTCGAACTCGCTGTCGCCATAGGGCAGGCTTTCAGCGTCGCCCTCGACGAAGTCGAGATCGAGATTCACCAGCCTTGCGTGCTCGCGGGCGCGCTCGATCAGAACCGGCGAGAGGTCGAGACCGCTGACCTTCGCACCGCGGCGCGCGGCTGTGATCGCGACAACGCCGGTGCCGCATCCGACGTCGAGCAGTTTTTGGCCGGCGGCAATGCCGGCAAAACCGACCAGCTTGGCCGCGGTCGGAGTCGTGAAAACCTCCATCGGCGTGAACAGCGACCAGGCTTCCTTCTGGATGGCCTTGAAACCTGCAAACGGGTCCTGCGCGGTCATGGAACTCTCCCTTTGCTTGAGGTCGATCTTCATGAGGCTGGCGACGCATACCGAAGGTTCAACGCGTTAGCGTGGCTCCGCGGCACAAGGGCTCTATTGCACGAGATCGGCGACCGTGGTTGCGGCTTTCAGGCCCGTGCCGGTGAGAACAGCGACCGTGGTCTCGTTTGCCCTGATGGCGCCGGTTGCGGCGAGCTTGTCCAGGGCCGCAGCTGCGCTGGCGCTGGTCGGCTCGGCGAACAGGCCCTGGCGCGCAAGGCGGCGCAGGGCGGCGACGATCTCGTCCTCGGTGAGCGCGATGGTGCCGCCGCCGCTCTCGCGCAAGGCGGCGATGATCTCGCGCAGGCGCAGGGGAGTCTTGATGGCGGTGCCTTCGGCGACGGTCTTGCTCACCTCGCGCGCGACGGGCGTATCGACACCGGCCTTGAAGCTTGCATCGATCGGCGAGCAATTGAGCGGCTGCGCCGCGAACAGGCGCGGCAGCGTCGAGATCTGCCCGGTCTTCAACAGCTCGCGGAAGCCGAAGGCGCAACCCAGGAGACTGCTGCCGGCGCCGACGGGAACGATGACGTTGTCGGGCGCGCGGAAGCCGAGATCTTCCCAGATCTCGTAGGCGAGCGACTTGGTGCCTTCGAGGAAGAACGGCTGCCAATTGTGGCTGGCGTAGAAGGTCTGGCTCGACTGGCGGATGGCCTCGGCTTCGGATTCCTCGCGCGGGCCCTCCACGAGCTGCACGCTCGCGCCGTAGGCGCGGACCTGCGCGATCTTGGCCGGCGACGTCGAGGCGGGCGCCAGAATCTTAACGCGCATGCCGCCGGCGGCGCCCAACCCGGCCATCGACGAGCCGCCGTTGCCGGAGGAATCCTCCAGAATGGCCGAGATGCCGATCTGCCGCAGGAAGGACAGCATCACGGCGGAGCCGCGATCCTTGAAGCTGCCGGTCGGGTTGAACCATTCGAGCTTGAACAGCGGGCGGAGGGCGCCCCATTCCTGCTGGACCAGCGGCGTGCAGCCTTCGCCGAGCGTGATCGGGGTGTTGATCTCGACCGGCAGCGCCGCCCGGTAGCGCCAGAGCGACCGCGTCCGGCCATCGATGTCCTCGCGCGAGATGCCCGCCCCCGGCGTCACCAGCAGCGGCGTGCGCTCGTCCGAGCACCAGCGCGGCTGGTCCAGGGGATAGAGCTTTCCGTTGCGGGGATCGATGTAGCTGGCGGCGGGCATGGCAGTCTCCAAGGCAGGGGCAGCGCGGTGCGCCGAACTTGAAGCCCGCCGCACGAAACGAAGCAACAGCTCCTTGAAAACACGAAAAACGGAACTATTTCAATTCCTTAAACTGGCCTCGCAGGCAAGGCGGCGAGCTCGATGAGCGATGCGGGCAGGCCCGACGGCCCTCTCGATGACGGAATTTGGCCGCCAACGGCCGCTGCGCCCTGCCACGATTAACTTGTCTGTCGTCGCCGGCCGCTACAATATGTTGGATTGAGCTTGCGCCGCCGGTTCGGCGTCGCAAGCGAGCCAGGCCCGTCCGAGCGGCGGGCCGTTGGTTTTTTGGGAGCCTGGACATGAGCCGTGCCAACCGTACCGACCACATCCGCCTGACTTCCCATCCGGAGCCGGGCAGGAAGGCCGCCTTTCCGATCCATTGGGGCGCCACTGATGCGCGCGCCCGCGGGCCGATCATTGGCACGGTGTCGCGCGCCGGGGATCGCAACGTGATCGGCAGCCATGGCGGGTCGTATGCGATGTACCGGGCGCTCGCGGTCTCCGCCGGCGCGCTTGATCCGATTCGAAGGCCCGACCTCACCAACACCTTTCCGGCCGCGACCATCGGCCCGTTCCCGCAATGGAGCGATCCCACCAAGATCGTCGCGCTCGATCCCTGGGGGCATCTGGTCGCCGAGAATTTTCGCCAGGAGATCGCCGAGGGCGCGGACATCCGCCCCAGCATCGCGGTGACGCGGGCGCGGCTCGACCTGCCGGAGATCCGCGAAGCGATCGCCGCAAAGCGGCTGCGCGCCGACGGCGAGGTCGTGCACGCCAGTGGCAGCGTCTCGGTGGTGAAGATCGCGATCGATCCGGTGTGGTACCTGCCGGGCCTTGCGGCGCGCTTCGGCACCGGCGAGACCGAGCTGCGGCGCACGCTGTTCGAGCAGACCGCCGGCATGTTCCCGGAGCTGGTGACGCGGCCGGACATGAAGGTGTTCCTGCCGCCGATCGGCGGCACCACGGTCTACCTGTTCGGCGACGTGACAAAACTGCCGGATCACCGCACCAAGATCACCTGCCGCGTGCATGACGAATGCAACGGCTCCGACGTGTTCGGCTCCGACATCTGCACCTGCCGGCCCTATCTGATCCACGGCATCGAGGAATCCGCGCGCGGCGCGCAGGAGGGCGGGCTCGGGCTCGTCGTCTACAACCGGAAAGAGGGCCGCGCACTCGGCGAGGTCACCAAATTCCTGGTCTACAATGCGCGCAAACGGCAGGAGGACGGCGATGCGGCCGCCGCCTATTTCGAGCGCACCGAGTGCGTGGCCGGCGTCCAGGATGCACGCTTCCAGCAATTGATGCCGGATACGATCCACTGGCTCGGCCTCAAGCGCATCGACCGCTTCCTGTCGATGAGCGACATGAAATACGACGCGTTGACCTCGCAAGGCATCGACATCGTCGAGCGCGTGCCGATCCCGCTGGAGCTGATTCCGGCCGACGCCCATGTCGAGATCGCCGCGAAGAAGGCCGCCGGCTATTACTCCACCGACATCGCGCCGGAGCAGTCCGTGAACGGCGTGGTCGGGCGTTCGCTGGAAAAATACTGATCGCGATGGCGGACGCTTTGGAATCGCAGGCGCGCTCGCTGCTCACCGCAAAGGCGGTTCGCGCGCGCGCCGGGCAGATGCTCGAGCTCGGCCTTGCCGGCGGGCTCACCCATTTCACTGTTGATCTCGACCGCATGGATGGCGTTGCCGAGGCCGTGCTCGCCGTGACGCGGAAAGCCTATCCGACGCTCGACATTCCGTTCCATGCGCGCTGGCGGCACTTTGTGCTCGGCGACGTCGATCGCTGGGCCCGGCTCGCCGATGCTGCGTCCTGGCCGGATCGCGCGGCGCGGGCGCGCGCCGAGTTCGACCTCGCCATCGCCAGCGTGCTGCTGGATGCAGGTGCCGGCGCAGCGTGGCGCTATCGCGACGCCGTGACGGGAACAGACGTAGGCCGATCGGAAGGACTTGCGATCGCGAGCCTCGACATGTTCGCGAGCGGGCTGTTTTCGCGCGATGCGCGTGCGCCTTTCAGGGCCGATGCGGAGGTGCTTGCAAGCCTGCCCCTTGCCTCACTCACCTCCGCCTTTCAGGTCAGCGACGCCAATCCGCTGCTCGGCCTCGAGGGACGCACCGACCTGCTGCGCCGTCTGGGCAGGCAGGTCTCCGAGCGTGCGGACGTGTTCGGCTTACACGATACGCCGCGGCCGGGTGGGCTGTTCGATCATATCGCGGTGCAGGCGACCGGCGGCGCCGTCGCTGCGCCCGCGATCCTGTCCGCGGTGCTGAACCAGCTCGGGCCGATCTGGCCGTCGCGGCTCGCGCTGGCGGGTGTCCCGCTCGGCGATTGCTGGCGGCATCCGGCGATCAAGGCCGACGATGGCACGGCAGGCCTCGTGCCGCTGCACAAGCTGTCGCAATGGCTGAGCTATTCGCTGATCGAGCCGCTGCAGCGCGCCGGCCTCGAGGTAACCGACATCGACGGCCTCACCGGGCTTGCCGAATATCGCAATGGCGGCCTGTTCGTCGACCATGAGGTGCTGCGCCTGCGCGATGCCGCGGACGCCGCGCGCGCGCATGAAGTGGATTCGCTGCTCGTCGTGGAGTGGCGCGCGCTGACAGTTGCATTGCTCGACAAATTGGCGGAGCGCATTCGCGCCAAGCTCGGCCGCACGCCTGAGACATTGCCGCTTGCAAGTATTCTGGAAGGCGGCACCTGGGCCGCCGGCCGCGCCATCGCGTTTGCGCGCCGCCCCGATGGTTCGCCGCCGCTCAAGGTGATCAGCGACGGCACGGTGTTCTGACCTTCTCCCCTTGTGGGAGAGGGTGGCTTCGCGAAGGCGAAGCCGGGTGAGGGGTATGTCTCCGCGGGCACATCTCTCAGTTGATTTCGCGGAGACAACCCCTCATCCGGCGCTTCGCGCCACCTTCTCCCACAAGGGGAGAAGGGAAAAGCAAGAGCATCTCATTATGGAAGGCGTCACGATCGTCGATCATCCGCTGGTGCAGCACAAGCTGACGCTGGTGCGGGACAAGTCCATCTCGACCAAGTCGTTCCGCGAGCTGATCAAGGAAATCGGCATGCTCTTGTGCTACGAGGTGACGCGCGACCTGCCGCTCGCCGACACCGTGATCGAGACGCCGCTGGCGACGATGCATTCGGCCAAGATCGCCGGCAAGAAGCTGGTGTTCGTGCCGATGCTGCGCGCCGGCACCACCTTCGTCGACGGCATGATGGACCTGGTGCCGACTGCGCGCGTCGCCCATATCGGCCTCTACCGCCAGCCGCACAGCTTTGCCGCGGTGGAGTATTTCTTCAAATCGCCGTCTGACCTCAGCGAGCGCCTCGCCATCGTGGTGACGCCGGTGGTCGCCACCGCCAATACCGCCGTCGCTGCCATCGACCGGCTGAAGGAGCGCGGCGCCAGGGACATCCGCGTTGCCTGCCTGATCGCAGCACCGGAAGGACTCGAGCGGCTGCGCGGATTGCATCCGGACGTGCCGATCTGGACCGCGGCGGTGGATGAAGGGCTCGACGAGAACGGGTTCATCCTGCCGGGCCTCGGCGATGCCGGCGACCGCGCCTACGGAACGCGGTAAGCGCGCTCTAAAGCGAAATGGCTTCAGGTTGAATCGAGTGGCTGCGGGCTCGTCCACCTCTCCCGCTTGCGGGAGAGGTCGGCGCGTAGCGCCGGGTGAGGGTTCTTTCCTCTGGGGGACCCATTGCGGCGTCGGGATTGCTCGGGATTGCGGAAGGTTTCCCTGCGTGGCGAGAGCCCTCACCCGCCGCGCTCTGCAATCGCGTCGGCCTCTCCCGCAAGCGGGAGAGGCGAACAAAGCCCGCGGACAATCCCTGTGAAATCCAAATGCGATCGCCCTGCCCGCAAGCGGGAGAGGGAGCGCACCTTCGTCGTTGCAGCAATCAAGCCTGATCTCATCGCGCTCAAATCTTCCCGCTGCCGCAAATTCCCTTCAGCGCCTGCCACTCCTTGTCGGTCAGCAGCGGCGGGCCGCTGGCGGGCCGATCCTCCATCGTCATGCGCGCGAGGCGGTCCTCGGTCAGCGGATGGCTGGCGAGGATCGTGGCGAGCGAGGAGCCGCCCTCCTTGCCGGTGATGCGGAACATCAACTGGGCCGCAGGTTTCGGCGAACGGCCAAGTGCATGCATGATCTCGATCGCGAAGGTGTCGGCGCCGGTCTCGGCGTCGCGCGAATAGGACGCTTCGACCAGGCTGCGCGAGGCGAAGATCACGGCCGAGGAGCCGGTGACGTCGCCGAACAACAGGCCGATCAGGAACGAGGTGCCGCCGTTATAGATCAGGCCGCGCATGTTGTCGTAATGCTTGAGATGGCCGAGCTCGTGGGCGAGGATGCCGGCAAGCTCGTCGGGATTCTCGGCCTTGTCGAGCAGGCCCTTCAGCACGAACACCTTGCCGCCGGGCAGCGCGAAGGCATTCGGCACCGCGGTGGGCAGCACGCCGGCAGTCATGGTGTCGTCGAGGCCGGCCGCATCGCGCAGGCGATTGACCAGCTTCGTGAACGCGGCCTTGCCCGCGGGGTCTTCGCAGACGCTGCGGCCGAAAATGGTCTTCATCTGGACCTCGGCCGCGTCGCCGATACGCCGTTCGACCGGCTTGGGCACCAGCGGCGCGAGCCGGTCGGCGGCGAGCGGCACGCCGAACAGGACCACGCAGACGATGGAGACGGCGGCGGCAACCGACCAGCCCACGATCTTCGCGACACCGCGGCGCGTCGTCCGGTGCTCGTCGAGCCGCGTGCAGCGGGCGACCACCTCTGCGGCGAGCGCGGCATCGCGGATCTCCAGCCGGGCCAGAGGCGGCGCGGACGTCGCAGCCAGGCGCAGGATTCCAGGGGGACCGTCGGCGCGGCGAAGGTCGGCATAGGCCCAGCGAACGGGCGTTACGCCGTCCTCGGCGATCTCGAGCGCATCACTGAGCGTCAGCGTCACTTGCCGTCTGCGGCTCGACACGCCGTCGAAGAAGATGGTCGGCTTGGCCGACTGCGCCGGGGTCTCGGCAAACACGTCACTCACAGCTCAGAATCCCGCGACATCGAGTCCGTCGGCAAAGCCTTCGCCGAGCGCGCTGGCAAGCTGACCGCTGCCGCGCACGTCCGCCGCGGCCCCGATGTTGTGCACCTCGACGGTCTCCAGCACCTTGGCCCAGAGATCGCGCTGGAGATAGACGCGCATCACGATGTTGATGGCAAGGGCGAGCGCGAAATAGCCGATCACCATCATCACCACCATCGGGATGCTCTTCGTCGCATTGTCGCCGGCGAAGATCTCCTCGGCCGGAACGCCGGTCAGGGTGACGACGAGCAAGGCGCTGCCGCCCATATAGGCCGCGAACGCGACCGTGAGCAGCATCCACCAGCCGATCACTTTCCAGTACAGGCCGTAGAAGGCGTCGTGCGGCAGGTTCGAGGACAGGCCGACGCCACCGATGCGGATGCCGTCGAGCCACCAGCGCCATTCGCGGGCCTTGAACTCCGCGTAAAAGAACGGTGCGAGCGGGAAGATGAAGAGCGCGATCGGGCTGAGCAGCCACAACCACCAGCCGCGCTTGAAGAAGGTCCAGCCGTCGCCTTCGAAATCGCCGCGGAGATCGCCGTAATGGGTGTGCCGCATCTTGTAGCGTTCGAGAGCAGCCTCGCGCCAGGGCAGCGCCAGGCCGAGCGTCAGGAACACCAGCAGGCCCCACAGCATGGCGCGAAACGCGTAAGCCCAGCCCGAGCCGTCCATCCAGAAGCGGACGCCGCGCCAGACCGTGCGCGTCAGGCGGTAGCGCCGCGCACGAAAAATCGCGAACTGGCCGAAGGCGTAGAAGGCGATGAATAGCGGCGTCGAGGCAAAGCCCTGCCAGCGCTCGAACTCGATGCCAACGAGAAAATAGGCGAGATAGATCGGCACCAGGATCGCGAGCGCGAACAGGAAGCCGATCAGGAGCTCCTTGGCCCGCCCGGTGTATTCGGCCGCGTCGCCGTCGATCGCGGTGTGCGTCCACAGATGACGGCGGATGTCGGTGACGAGCCAGAACCGGTAGAAGCCGAAGGTGACCAGCTCCAGCAAGGCACCCTTGGTGACCAGTTTGCGGAACTCGGAGCGGTTGCCGGAGAAATCGACCCGCGTCGGCGGCAGCGGCGGGGGTAAGGGTTCGGACCCGATGGGGGTCCATTGCATGTCGTTCACGGCAGCAACCTCGGGATGCGGATCTGTTCCGGTCAAACTATAGATCAGAGGTTAGTCGATCCCCAAGACGGGCGGGTTCGATTTGGCTCGATTCCAGCCGGTTTCTGCATGCTTCCACGACAAAACGGTGTGCGGGGGATCACGCTCGTCGATGTCCCCTAGCCTCGATGAAGCGACGCGCAATCGAGGACAGCGGCAGCGGCACGATTCCCGGATTACGCTTGCGCTCCATCCAGGCTACGCACCTCCGTCCGGGCTACGCCCAAAGGTTGGATGCGGCAAAACTCTCCCTTGCCCCGGCGCAGACAACCGGCTGTAATTGCAAATCAAATACCGCAGCGCAGAATTCAACGACGCGCGGTTCATATCGAGGGAGAACGGTCATGCACGGGACCATCGAAAGCGCGGCCAAACTCGACGCATTGCGCGAGCGCGCCAGCTCGCTGCCGCTGGAGCAATTCGATCCCGGCGACCCCGAATTGTTCAGGACCGATACGTTCTGGCCCTATTTCGATCGGCTGCGCCGGGAAGATCCCGTGCACTATTGCAAGGATTCGATGTTCGGGCCGTACTGGTCGGTGACGCGCTACAACGACATCATGGAGATCGAGACCAACCATACGGTGTTCTCCTCGGCCTCCTCGCTCGGCGGCATCACCATCCGCGACATCGATCCGGATCTGCGCCGCGAGAGTTTCATCTCGATGGACCCGCCGCGCCATGCAGCTCAGCGCAAGACCGTGGCGCCGATGTTCACGCCGACGCACCTGGACAATCTCGCCATCAACATCCGCAAGCGCTCGGCCGAGTGCCTGGACAACCTGCCCCGCGGCGAGGTGTTCGACTGGGTCGACCAGGTCTCGATCGAGCTCACGACGCAGATGCTGGCGGTGCTGTTCGACTTCCCCTGGGAGGACCGCCGCAAGCTGACGCGCTGGTCGGACGTCGCGACCACGATTCCCGGGCCCGACGGCCTCGTCGCGACCGAGGACGAACGGCAGGCCGAACTCGCCGAATGCGCGGCCTACTTCTCCCGGCTCTGGAAGGAGCGCATCGAACAGCCGCCGAAGAGCGACCTGCTGTCGATGATGGCGCATGGCGCTGCCACGCGCGACATGGATGCGAAGAACTTCCTCGGCAATCTCATCCTCCTGATCGTCGGCGGCAACGACACCACCCGCAACACCATGTCGGGCTCGCTTCTCGCGCTGAGCCAGCATCCCGAGCAATATCGCAAGCTGCGCGAGAACCCTGACCTGCTCGACAGCTTCGTGCCGGAGGTGATCCGCTGGCAGACGCCGCTGGCGCATATGCGCAGGACGGCGCTCTCCGACTTCGAGTTCCGCGGCAGGCAGATCAAGAAGGGTGACAAGGTCGTGATGTGGTACGTCTCGGGCAACCGCGACGAGGAGGCGATCGAGAGGCCCTACGAGTTCATCATCGATCGCGCGCGGCCGCGCACGCACCTGTCCTTCGGCTTCGGCATTCACCGTTGCGTCGGCCTGCGGCTTGCCGAGCTTCAGCTCAAGATTATTTGGGAGGAAATTCTCAGGCGGTTCGACCATATTGACGTGGTCGGCGAACCCAGGCGGGTCTACTCGAGCTTCGTGAAGGGTATTGAGACGCTGCCGGTGAAGATTGCGGCGTGAGTCGAAGGCAACTGGAGCCACGAGAATGAACATCCAAGCGCCGGTTAACGTGGACAAGGCCGAACGCATGCGCAGGGCTCGCGAGGAAGCCTATGCGACGCCGCTGTCGCAATTCCACCCCGGCGCGCCCCGGCTGTTCCAGGACGACACGCTGTGGCCCTGGTTCGAGCGGCTGCGCAACGAAGAGCCGGTGCATTACTGTACCAATGCGCCGATCGAGCCCTACTGGTCGGTGGTGAAGTACAACGACATCATGCATGTCGACACCAATCACGGCATCTTCTCCTCGGATTCCAAGCTCGGCGGCATCTCGATCCGCGACGTGCCGGAAGGCTACGACTATCCGAGCTTCATCGCGATGGACCAGCCCAGGCATTCGGCGCAGCGCAAGACGGTGTCGCCGATGTTCACGCCGACACATCTGGACGAGCTGGCAAAGCTAATCCGCCAGCGCTCGCAGACCGTGCTCGACAATCTGCCGCGCAACGAGACCTTCAACTTCGTCGAGCGCGTCTCGATCGAGCTGACCACGCAGATGCTGGCGACCCTGTTCGACTTTCCCTGGGAGGAGCGGCGCAAGCTGACGCGCTGGTCGGACGTCTCCACCGCGCTGCCCAAGAGCGGCATCGTCGCTTCCGCCGAGGAACGCCGCCGCGAGATGGACGAGTGCTACGCCTACATGTCGAAGCTCTGGAACGAGCGCGTCAATTCGGCGCCGCGCAACGACCTGCTGTCGCTGATGGCGCACAACGAGGCCACGCGGCACATGGACCCCGACAACCTCATGGGCAACATCATCCTGCTAATCGTCGGCGGCAACGACACCACGCGCAACACCATGACCGGCTCGGTGCTGGCGCTGAACGAGAACCCGGAGCAGTACGACAAGCTTCGCGAAAATCCTGCGCTAATCGATTCCATGGTGCCGGAGGTGATCCGCTGGCAGACGCCGCTGGCGCATATGCGGCGCACCGCGCTTGCCGATACCGAGATCGGCGGCAAGCACATCAGGAAAGGCGACCGCGTCGTGATGTGGTACGTCTCCGGCAACCGCGACGAGGAGATGTTCGAGAAGCCGAACGAATTCATCATCGACCGTCCGCGCCCGCGCACGCACCTGTCCTTCGGCTTCGGCATCCATCGCTGCGTCGGCATGCGCCTCGCCGAGCTGCAGCTGCGGATCATCTGGGAGGAGATGCTGAAGCGCTTCGACCGCATCGAGGTGGTCGGCGAGCCCAAGCGGATCTACTCGAGCTTCATCAAGGGATATGAGACGCTGCCGGTCAGGATTGCGGGGTAGGCTCTCTCCTCCGTCATTGCGAGCGCAGCGTCTTCTTCGCTCGTGTCCCGGACGAACCGCAGCGCCATAGCGCGTCGAAGACGCGCGTGAACGCGCTTAGGGCGGTGCGGCGCAGAGCCGGGACCCAGCAAGCAACGGCCTCGCTGCAACATGGGCCCCGGCTCTGCAGCGCATCACACCGGACGATGCTTCGCATCGCCGGGCGTGCTGCGCTGCGTCCGGGGCACGAGAGCGGCATGTCGGCGCGACACCTCCCCAGATATAAAATTCCGGCATGACAGCTCGCGCCAGATGCGAAGGCACGATGGCGCGCGGCTGTTCTACCACACGCCATCTAACTCAACCTGATGTCCCACACGCCGTCCTTGCGGCAGGCGGCGACCTCCTCGCGCAACAGCGCGGTGATGGCGAGCGAGGCCGTCGAGGCCGGGTGGTCGATTGGAGAAGCAAAGATGAGCTCGCGCGTCATCGGCTTGGATACGGGGGCGGTTTCCAGCCGCCCGTCCGCGACCTCGCCGTGGACCGAGGACGGCGGCAGCAACGCGAAGCCGAGGCCCTCCTCGACCAGGCTCGTCAGCACGCGGAACGAATCCGCCTCCAGCTGGACGTCGAGCTTGATCTTGCGCTGGGCCGCGGCGTGCTCGATCAGCGCGCGGAGGCCGTGGGAATGAGAGGGCAGCACCAACCGCTGCCGCAGCAGCCAGCCGATGTCGACGCTCTTCTTGCGCGCCAGCCCGCAGCCGCGCGGACCGACCGCGACGATGTTGTCGCGCCCCAGGCTCTGCACATTGAGATGGAGATCGGCCGAGCGGCCGTAGAGGATGGCGAGATCCATCTCGCCGCGATGCAGCCATTCGACCAGATGGCCGCTATAGCTCTCGACGATGCGCAGCGAGATGCCGGGAAATTTTTCGACGCAGCGCCGCGCAAAGCGCGCCGAGAGTACGCAGCTCACGGTCGGAACGAGACCAAGCACGACCTGGCCCGACGGCGGCCCCTTGGCCGACTGGATGTCGTCGCGAATCTGGTCGATCTGCCGCACGATGCCGGAGGTGCGCGCGAGCAGGAGGCGGCCGGCCTCGGTCAGCACCATGCCGCGGCCGTTGCGCGTGAAAAGCTCCGTGCGCAGCTCGTGTTCCAGCAGCTTGATCTGCCGAGAGAGCGCCGGCTGCGCCACGCGCAAGGTGTCGGAGGCCTTGGACAGGCTGCCGAGCTCCGCCACGCAACTGAAGGTCCTGAGCTGCCGGAAATCCATACTTGCCAATCCTGGAAGGCTACTCCATACGCTATAACAAATGAGCATAGGGGGCGGGCATTGTTTTCACAACGCCCGTGGGTTGGCCGGCGTTATCTTAACTGCCGCTAAGAATTGGAAACGCCATGAGTCAAGAACACCACACCGAAGATTACGCCGACATTCGCGAAGCCGTTGCCAAGCTCTGCGCGCAGTTCCCGGGCGAATATTGGCGCAAGCTCGACCGCGAGATGGCCTACCCCAAGGCGTTCGTCGATGCGCTGACCGAGGCCGGCTATCTCTCGGTGCTGATCCCCGAGGAATATGGCGGCGCGGGCCTGAAGCTGTCGGCGGCCGCCGCGATCCTGGAAGAGATCCAGCGCGCGGGCTGCAACGGCGGCGGCTGTCACGCCCAGATGTACACGATGGGCACGGTGCTCAGGCACGGCAATGCCGAGCAGAAGGCAAAGTACCTGCCGAAGATCGCGAGCGGCGAGTTGCGCCTGCAGGCGTTCGGGGTCACCGAGCCGACCAGCGGCACCGACACCTCCTCGCTGAAGACGTTCGCGCGCAAGGACGGCAACGACAGCTACATCGTCAACGGCCAGAAGATCTGGACCAGCCGCGCCGAGCATTCCGACCTGATGGTGCTGCTGGCGCGCACCACGCCGAAGGACCAGGTCAAGAAGCGCACCGATGGTCTTTCGGTGTTTATCGTCGACATGCGCGAGGCCAGGAACAACGGTCTCGAGATCCGCCCGATCCGCACCATGATGAACCACGCCACCACCGAAGTGTTCTTCACCGACATGAGGGTGCCGGCGGAGAATCTGATCGGCGAGGAAGGCAAGGGTTTTCGCTACATCCTCTCCGGCATGAATGCCGAGCGCATCCTGATCGCGGCCGAATGCGTCGGCGACGCCAAGTGGTTCATTGCGAAGGCGACGAACTACGCCAAGGAGCGCGCCGTGTTCGGCCGGCCGATCGGCCAGAATCAAGGCATCCAGTTCCCGATCGCCAAGGCCTACGCCTCGATGCGCGCGGCCGAGCTGATGGTGAAGGAAGCCACGCGCAAATACGAGGCCGGGCTCGATTGCGGCGCGGAGGCCAACATGGCCAAGATGCTGGCGGCGGATGCGTCGTGGGAAGCGGCGAATGCCTGCATCCAGACCCATGGCGGCTTCGGCTTCGCCGAGGAATACGACGTCGAGCGCAAATTCCGCGAGACGCGACTCTACCAGGTGGCGCCGATCTCGACCAACCTCGTGCTGTCCTACGTCGCCGAGCACGTCCTCGGCATGCCGCGCTCGTACTGAGGTTGCGGCCATGGGAGCACTTGACGGGATCAGGGTGATTGCGGTCGAGCAGGCGGTGGCAGCGCCGTTCTGCTCCTCGCGTCTGGCCGATGCCGGCGCCGAGGTGATCAAGATCGAGCGGCCCGAGGGCGATTTCGCCCGCGGCTATGACGCGGCCGCCAAGGGCCAGAGCAGCTACTTCGTCTGGCTCAACCGCGGCAAGCAATCGGTCGTGGTCGATCTCACGACGAAGGAGGGCCGCGCCGAGCTGGAGAAGCTGATCGCGAGCGCCGACGTGCTGATCCAGAACCTCAAGCCGGGCTCGATGGACAAGCTCGGCTTCTCGCGCGAGCGGCTCTTGAAGGACTATCCCAAGCTGATTTCCTGCACGATCACCGGCTATGGCGACGAGGGTCCCTACGCCCATCGCAAGGCCTATGATCTCCTGATCCAGGCCGAGAGCGGCCTTGCCTCGATCACCGGCAATCCCGACGGCGCCTCGCGCGTCGGCATGTCGATCGTCGACGTCGCGACCGGCGCCACTGCCCACGCGGCGATCCTGGAAGCGCTGATCGCGCGCGGGCGCACCGGCAAGGGCGCTGACATCCGCATCTCCATGTTCGACGTGATGGCGGACTGGTGCACGGTGCCGCTGCTCAACGCCGAAGCCGGCAATCCGCCCAAGCGCATGGGCCTGCGGCATCCCTCGATCGCACCTTACGGCGTGTTCACCTCGAAGGACGGCAAGGACATCCTGATCTCGATCCAGAGCGAGCGCGAGTGGAAGACGCTGTGCGCGAAGGTGCTGGATCAGCCGGACCTGCCAGCCGATCCCCGCGTCGCCAACATGGTCGAGCGCGTGCGCAACCGCGACTTCACGGACCAGACCGTGGCCGACGTCTTCGGCAAGATGACGCGCGACGAGCTGTTGAAGCGGCTGTCGGACGCCGACATCGCATTCGCCGAGGTCAACACCATGGCCGACCTCGCCAATCACCCGCATCTGCGGCGGATCGAGGTCGACACGCCGAACGGCCGCGTCAGCTATCCCGCGCCGGCGCCGATCGTCGTCGGCGAGACGCGCTCTTACGGCGCCGTGCCCGCGATCGGCCAGCGTCCCCAGTCCAAATAAAGAGAGCAAGGCATCATGACCGAGAAGCTCGACATCGATCATTTGCGGCAATGGATCGGCCGCAGCCAGGAGGCCACCGACATCGTCACCGCGCAGCTCGTCAAGGGCCTGCGGGCGACATTGTTCCAGGACATCGGCGAGCCCAAGACGGGCGACGTCGCGCCGTTCACGGTACACTGGTGCCTGGCACAGCCGGTGTTCCCGATGTCGATGCTCGGGCCCGACGGCCACCCGACCCGCGGCGGCTTCCTGCCGCCGGTGCCGCTGCCGCGCCGGATGTGGGCCGGCGGCGAGATCGAGTTCCTGCAGCCCTTGCGCGTTGGCGATGAATCGACGCGGACCTCGCGCATTGCCGACGTGCAGGTGAAATCAGGCTCGACCGGCACGCTGTGCTTCGTCTCGGTCGAGCACAGCATCTCCTCGCCGAGGGGCACGGCGATCCGCGAGCGGCAGGACATCGTCTATCGCGAAATGACCGGCAGCGCGCCGGCTGGCGGCAAGGCGCCGCCTCCGCCGCCAAAGGCGCAGCATCGCGAGACGCATGTGTCCGATCCCGTGCTGCTGTTTCGCTACTCCGCGCTGACCTTCAACGGCCACCGCATCCATTACGACCGCGACTACGTCACCAAGGTCGAGGGCTATCCGGGCCTGATCTTCCACGGCCCGCTGCAGGCGGCGCTGATCGTCGAGATGGCAGCCAAGCTTCGCGGCGGCAAGGCGCCGAGAAAGTTTTCTTACCGCGGCGTGCAGCCGCTGTTCGAAGGCACGGAGTTTTCGGTCAACGCCAATGAGACTGAGGCCGGCATGGAGCTGTGGACCGCAAACGCGGAGGGGCAGCCGACGATGAAGGGGACGGCGGTGTGGTGAGCCACCGCTGTTAGACCCTCACCCTGAGGAGCGCGCCCCTCGCGCGCGTCTCGAAGGGCGAGGCCACCAGCCGGGCCTTCATCCTTCGAGACGCGCGAAGACGCGCTCCTCAGGATGAGGAACTGATAGGACGGAAACCATGGCGAAGAACGGCAAGACCGGCAGCAAGTCCGTCACCGTGAAGCAGGCAACGCTCGACCTCTTGCGCGCCTTCGGCATCGACAGGGTGTTCGGCAACCCTGGTTCGACCGAGCTGCCGTTCCTGAGCGACTGGCCTGGCGACATCGACTACGTGCTGGCGCTGCAGGAGGCTTCCGCCGTCGGCATGGCCGATGGCTACGCCCAGGCGATGCGCAATGCCGGCTTCGTTAATCTGCATTCGGCGGCCGGCGTCGGCAACGCGCTCGGCAACATCTACACCGCGCATCGCAACCAGACCCCGCTGGTGATCACCGCGGGCCAGCAGGCGCGCTCGATCCTGCCGCTGCAGCCGTTCCTCTATGCCGAGCGCGCCTCCGAGTTTCCGCGGCCTTACGTCAAATACAGCGTCGAGCCGGCAAGGCCTGAGGACGTGCCCGCCGCGATCGCGCGCGCCTATTACACCGCAATGCAGCCGCCATGCGGGCCGACCTTCGTGTCGATCCCGATCGACGACTGGGCCCATGCTTGCGCGCCGGTCGAGGCGCGCAAGGTCAGCCGCGAGATCGGCCCTGAGCTGGAGCCGATGAAGGCGTTGGTGGCCGCGCTCGGCTCGGCAAAAAATCCGGCTCTCGTCGTCGGCCCTGGAATCGATCGCGCCGGCGCGGTCGAGTTGATGGTGCGCGTCGCCGAGAAGACCAAGGCCAGCGTCTGGGTCAGCCCGTTCTCGGCACGCTGCTCCTTCCCCGAGCGCCATCCGCAATTCGCGGGCTTCCTGCATGCCTCGCCGGCGCAGCTGTCCGATGCGCTGCGCGAGCACGACCTGGTCGTCGTGATCGGCGCACCGGTATTCACCTTCCATGTCGAGGGCCATGCCGCGATCTTCGACGGCGGCGCGACCATCTTCCAGATCATTGATGATGCGGATGCCGCCGCGGTGACGCCATCAGGCACCAGCATCATCGCCACGATGAAGCCGGCGCTCAGCCTGCTGCTCGACCTGCTGCCCGAGAGCAAGCGCGCGGCGCCAAAAGGCCGCACGCTGCCGCCGGCGCCACAGGCCACCGATCCGCTGCCGGTCGAATTCCTGCTGCATTCGCTGTCGCAGGCGATGCCCGAAGGCGCCTCACTGGTCGAGGAAGTGCCCTCGCACCGGCCGGCGATGCAAAAATTCCTGCCGATGCGCGGCCAGGACAGTTTCTACACCATGTCGAGCGGCGGCCTCGGCTACTCCCTGCCCGCCGCGGTCGGCATGGCGCTCGGCAAGCCGAAGCAGCGCACGGTATGCCTGATCGGCGACGGCTCGGCGATGTATTCGATCCAGGCGCTCTGGACCGCCGCGCAACGCAAGCTGCCGCTCACTGTCGTCGTCATCAACAATTCCGGCTACGGCGCGATGCGCTCGTTCAGCCAGGTGATGCAGGTGCGGAACGTGCCGGGGCTGGAGCTGCCGGGGATCGATTTCGTCCGGCTCGCCGAGGGCATGGGCTGCGATGCGGTGCGGGTGACGAAGGCTGCGGAGCTGGGCGAGGCGCTCAAGCGAGGCATAGCGTTCGAGGGCACGAGCCTCGTCGAGGTCGTCGTGGATTCCGCGGTGCCGGTGTTGTACGGGCAGAAGCATTAGGGGGCGCGTAGCCCGGATGGAGCGGAGCGCAATCCGGGCTACGACATCACGACGCTAAAAATCCTCCATCCGCGGCGAGCACGTGGCCGACGACATAGGACGAGGCATCCGACGACAGCCACACTACGGCCTCGGCCACCTCCTCCGGGCTGCCCATCCGCCGCAGCGGCAGGCCTGCGCTCACCGTCGCGACATCGCCGACCCCGGCGCGCAGCATCATGTCGGTGACGACACGGCCGGGGGCGATCGCGTTGATACGGATGCCGCGCGGCGCGTTCTCCATCGCGGCCGAGCGCGTCAGCGAGATCGCGGCGGCCTTGGAGGCCGAGTAGAGCGAAAAGCCGGGATTGGGATTGCGCACGCCGCTGACGGAGGTGTTGACGACGATGCTGCCGCGGCCCTGCGCCAGCATCGCCGGCAATTGATGGCGCAGGCAGAGGAACAGCGCGCGGACATTGGTGTCGAACACGCTGTCGTAGATCTCCGTGCCCTGTTCCTCCAGCGGCGCACGGCGCTCCTGGAAACCGGCATTGTTGAAGGCAACGTCGAGCCGGCCGCAGCGCTTGACGGCTGTGCGGATGAGACGCGCGACCTCGTCTTCCTTCGTGATGTCGGTCTTGAGCGCGATCGCCTCCGTGCCGAGCTCGCGGCACGCGGCGGCGGTGGCCTCGATCTCGGCCTCGCGCCGGCCGGCGACGATGACCGCTTCCGCCCGTTCGGCCGCCATCCTTAGGGCCGTCGCGCGCCCGATGCCGCTGCCGCCGCCCGTGACCAGGCAGACGTTGCCGCTCATCCGCATGCCGGTCGGCAAAGCTCCGCTCATGGTCCACTCCAAAACACTTGCGCGCGCCGCTCCACCCATATAGTTGTATGATACAACTATATGGGTGGAGTCAAGATGGCCGAGCTTTCGCTGATCGACGACATCCGCGCCGCCTCGCGCCTGATGGTGCGCGAGCTCGGCTTCATGGACGCGACGGTAGCGGCCTCGGGCTATCCGCCCTCGGCGGTCCACACCATCCTGGAGATCGGCATCCGCGGCCCGATGACCTCGGGCGAGCTCGGCGATTTCCTACGGCTGGAGAAATCCAGCGTCAGTCGCTTGGTGCGCAAGCTGATCGATTGCGGCGAGCTCAGGGAGACGCCGGACGAGGCGGATGCGCGCAGCAAGCTGCTGTCGCTGACGGCGAAGGGTCGGCGCACGCTGGAGGCGCTGCATGCGTTCGGCCGGCAGCAGGTGCGCGGCGCGCTGGCGGCGCTGACGCCGGCCGAGCAGCGCACGGTGCGCGAGGGCATGATGCTCTATGCGCAGGCGCTGCGGCAGAGCCGGGTGGAGGATGAGGCGGCGGCGTGAGGTGCCGTAGCTGGGCGAGGTTCCCGGATTACGCTGCGCTCCATCCGGGCTACGCCGCCGTCGTCCTGGCGAAAGCCGGGACCTTTGGCGCGGGCGGTGGCTCGAAGCACTTAGCCCGGAATCTCGAGATCCCGGGTTCGGTCCTGCGGACCGCCCCGGGATGACCCAACGGTCACTTCCCGAACTCTTCCCGCATCTTGGCCTGGATCTTGGCCATGCCGCCGATCCAGCGGTCGTAGTTCTCGGTCTTCTTGCGCATGTAGCCGAGCACTTGCGGGTGCGGCAGGATCAGGAACGTCTCCTGCTCGAGGCCGGCGAGCACGTCTTTCGCCACTTGCTCGGGCGTCAGGTCGCCGTCGCCGGATTGCGGGCCCTTGGGAATCGAGCGCAGCATTTTGGTGTCGACACCCTGCGGGCAGAGGATCGAGACCTTGATGTTGTGGGCCTTGTGCGAGATCGCGAGGTTCTCGGCAAAACCGACCGCAGCGTGCTTCGTCGTCGAATAGGCCGGGCTGCCGACCTGCGACAACAGGCCCGCCGCCGAGATGGTGTTGAGGAAATAGCCGCCGCCGCGCGCCCTCATGCGGGGGATGAGATGCCGCGCCGCATAGACATGCGCCATGACGTGGATTGCCCAGCTGCGCTGCCACGGCTCGTCGGAAGCGCCACCGGCATTCTCCGACATCGGATCGAACCCGCCGCCGATGCCGGCATTGGAGCAGAACAGCGCGATCGGCCCGAACTGCCGCTCCGTCTCCTCGATGACGTGGACGATGTCCTTTTCCTGCGCGACGTCGCATTTGAAGGCGGCGCCATCCACCATGGCGGCGACCGCTCTCGCATTGGCCGCGTCCATGTCCGCGACCACGACCTTGGCCGCACCTGCATTGTGAAAGGCCTCGCACAGCGCCTTGCCGATCCCGTTTGCGCCGCCCGTGACGACCACGACCTTGCCGGTCACCTGCATGCGACGTCTCCTCTCGTCTTGTACCGCTTCATACCGCGCCGCTTATTCCGCGTCGCGGGTCAGCTCAACACGAGGTCGAGCACCGCGGTATAATGGCATGCCGCCCCGGCCAAGACAAAGCCGTGCCAGATCGCATTCTGAAAGCGCAGCCGCCGCCAGGCGTGGAAGATCACGCCAAAGCTGTAGAGCAAGCCGCCGGCAAGGATGAAGCCCAGCACCAGCGTGGGCAACGCCCTGACCACGGCATCGTAGAGCATCATGCCGCTCCAGCCCATCGCGAGGTAGATGCCGACCGAGACGCGGTCGAACCGGCCGGGGAAGAAAAGCTTCAGCACGATGCCGAGAATGGCGACGCACCAGACGCCGGCGAGCAGCGCCAGCGCGAACACGCTGTCCTTCAGCGGCATGATGAACGGCGTGTAGGTCGCGGCGATCAAGAGATAGATCGCGGAATGGTCGAAGCGGCGCAGCAGCCATTTGGCTGGCGAGACCGGCCAGAGATTATAGGTCGCCGACAGCACCAGCATCGAGAGCAGGCCGGCGACATAGACCGAGACGCCGACGATGTCGGTGGCGTCGGCATAGACCGCCGTCAGCACCACCAGCACGGTTGCGGCGATGATGCCCGCGAGCACGCCGATCGCGTGGACGACGCCGTCGGCAATCAGCTCGGCGCGATCGTAGTCCCAGCCGATCGCGTCGGCTGCGGCGTGGACGGAATTGGACGCGAACTGTTTCATTTGGAAGACGGTCATGGCAATCCGCAAAGCGTGGCAATGCCCTCTTGGATGGGTCTCTCGGGACCGGCGCATCGTTCAAGCGGCTGATTTGCCGACAAAGGCGGTGGAAGTATGAAAGCTTGAATTTCCTCAGGCAATTGCCACTTTTGTGACTAATCCATTTTGCGTATCCCTCGCCCGAGATCCCCTCACGTTCATATGGCATTCAGTTTCCAGGATATGGTCGAGGAGGCGCGGCTGTCGGCGCGGGCGCTGATCGACTATGGCGAGCATTTCTTCAACCCGACGGTGCGGCTTGGTGTCACCGGCCTGTCGCGCGCCGGTAAGACCGTATTCATCACCGCACTGATCCACGGCCTGACGCGCGGCGGCCGGTTTCCGGTGTTCGAGGCCTATGCCTCGGGCCGGATCGCGCGCGCGCACCTGGCGCCGCAACCGGATGATGCCGTGCCGCGCTTTGCCTATGAAAGCCATCTGCGCGCGCTGATCGAGGAACGGCGCTGGCCGAACTCGACCGTGGACATCAGCGAGCTCAGGCTCGTGATCGACTACCAGCGCCCGAACGGCGCCGACCGCACCTTGACGCTCGACATCGTCGACTATCCCGGCGAATGGCTGCTGGACCTGCCGCTGCTCCACAAGAGCTACGAGCAATGGTCGACGGAGAGCCTGGCGCTGTCGCGCGAGGCGCCGCGAGCGCATCTCGCGACCGAGTGGCACACCCATCTTGCAACGCTCAAGCCCGAGGCGCGCGAGGACGAGCAGGCAACGCTGACGGCCGCAAAGCTCTTCACGGATTATTTGCGCGCCTGCCGCGACGAGCGCTTTGCGATGAGCCTGTTGCCGCCCGGCCGCTTCCTGATGCCCGGCAATCTCGCCGATACGCCGGCGCTGACCTTTGCGCCGCTGGATTTGCCCGCTGGCGGAGAGGCGCCCGAGGGATCGCTGTGGGCGATGATGGTGCGGCGCTTCGAGGCCTACAAGGACGTCGTGGTGCGGCCGTTCTTCCGCGATCATTTCGCGCGGCTCGATCGCCAGATCGTGCTGGCCGATGCGCTCGCCGCGTTCAACTCCGGCCCCGGGGCGCTGCACGATCTCGAAGCCGCGCTCGCCGGCATTCTCGACTGCTTCAACATCGGCCGCAGCACGATCCTCTCCAGCCTGTTCCGGCCGCGCATCGACCGCATCCTGTTCGCGGCCACCAAGGCGGATCATCTGCATCATTCCAGCCACGACCGGCTCGAGGCGGTGCTGCGCCGCGCCGTCTCGCGCGCGGTCGCACGCGCGGAAAACACCGGAGCGGCGATCGACGTCGTCGCACTCGCCGCCGTGCGCGCCACGCGCGAAGCGCAGGTGGCGCGGGGCCGCGACAAGTTGCCGTCGATCCTGGGAACACCCGCCGCGGGCGAAAGCGCCGGTGGCGAGTTCTTCGACGGCAACACCGAGGTTGCGACCTTTCCGGGCGATCTGCCGCTCGATCCCGAACCGCTGTTCAATGGGACGGATGCGTTCCGCGGGCTCGCGACGGAGGCGGCCGGCAACAGTGATTTCCGCTTCCTGCGCTTCCGCCCGCCGAAGCTCGAACGCGAGGGTGCCGACGAGCCGACGCTGCCACACATCCGCCTCGACCGTGCCTTGCAGTTCCTGATCGGAGACAAGCTCGCATGAACGACCGATCGAAGCCACGGCGGCCGGCGACGTTCCGGCTGGACGATCCCGGCGTCGTCGTCACCGAGGCCGACGAGACCAGCCGGCTCGGCCGCGCGACGATCCAGATCACACCGGAGCCCGATCCGGCGATGCTGCCGGTGCCGGTGCAAGCCGCACTCCCGGCGCGGCGCGGCTTTCCCTGGGGCACTCTGTTCTGGTCGGGGCTCGCGGGATTGACGCTGCTCGGCACCGGGCTCGGCGTCGTCCATCTGATCGAGGATCTGTTCGCGCGCAGCGAATCCCTCGGCTTCGTCGGTCTTGCCTTCGCCGCCGTCACCGCGCTGGCGCTCGCGGTGGTGATCGGGCGCGAGGCGTTCGGGCTGGCGCGGCTTGCGACCATCGAGAAGCTGCATCAGCGCGCAGCGGCCGTGCTGGTCAGCGACGATCGCAAGGAGAGCCGGGTCATCGTGCAGGACCTGCTCAAGATCGCGCACCAGAACCCACAGCTGGCGCGCGCCCGCGCGACGCTGGAGAGCCATGCCGGCGAGATCATCGACGGCGCCGACATGATCCGGCTCGCCGAGCGCGAGTTGATGTCGCCGCTGGACGCGGAAGCGCGGCGGCTGGTGTCCTCAGCCGCGCAGAAGGTCTCGATCGTCACCGCGGTGAGCCCGCGCGCGGCAATCGATGTGCTGTTCGTGTTCGTGGCCGCGCTGCGCCTGATCCGCCAGCTCGCTTATCTCTATGGCGGCCGGCCCGGCGCGCTCGGCATGATCCGCCTGCTCCGCCACGTCATCGCCCATCTCGCCATCACCGGCGGCATGGCCGCGAGCGACAGCCTGGTGCAGCAGATGCTCGGACATGGCATCGCAGCAAAGCTGTCGCAGCGGCTCGGCGAAGGCGTGCTGAATGGATTGCTGACGGCGCGGCTGGGATTGGCCGCGATCGATGTCACGAGGCCGCTGCCGTTCGCGGCCTTGCCGCCGCCGAAGCTGTCGGATCTGGCAACGGATCTGTTGCGGAAGAAGGACGGGGAAGAGTAGCCGTTCTTGCTTACCCTCCCCTGGAGGGCAGGGCTATCGCATATGACTTGTGGCGGCGGCCTGCGCGCACGCCTCGTCCTTCGAGACGGCGCTTACGCGCCTCCTCAGGATGAGGCTAATCAGCGTCAGTGTTCGTTGAAACTGCTGCCGCGCACTCCGCCCTCATCCTGAGGAGCCCGCCCAAAGCGGGCGTCTCGAAGGATGGCTGCAGGGAAAAGCTCTCAAATGCGATAGCCCTACCCTGGAGGGGAGGGTCGATCGCGCGCAGCGCGAGCGGGGTGGGGTGATCTCTCCAAACAGGCAGTGTTCGAGGTGGAGAGACCGTCACCCCAGCCCGGCTCATATTTCGCTGCGCTCAATATGAGCCGACCCTCCCCCTCCAGGGGAGGGTAAGCGCCCGCCAACACCTTCCACTGGAATAGCGGCGAGTCCTTGGGCGGTGACAGCTCCGGGGTCCAGCCGCTGAGCTTTTCGACCACATAGGTGTCCGTCACGACGCCGCGCCAGCGGCGCTCGACCCGGCCGAGTTGCTCGCGCTTGGCGGGGATGCTCTCCCACAGCGATGAACGATCGTCCGGCTCGCGCCCGACATAGATTCCGGCGTGGCCCTTGATCTTGTCCATGCCGGGATCGCGAAAATCCTGGAAGCGGCCGCGCTCGTTGATCTCGATCACGGGCACGCGGCCACGGAACAGCCAGCGCATCATGGCGTAAGTGCGGTAGTCCGTGGTCGCGATCCAGGTCGCGCCGGTTTCGTCGAGCGCCGCTTGCGCGCGCGCGGCGACCTGCTCGTAGCCGGCCTCGGCGCCGATCGGATCGATCTTGCCGAGCAGATTCCAGGGCGCGGCAACGTAGTAGAGGAACACGATGATCACGAAGGCGATGCCTGAGACGATCGCTGTCCTGATCCAGAACAGCGAGGACTCCAGCATCCGGGCGGACCATCTCTCTTTCGTCATCGTGACGAGGTTCACCGCCGCAGCCGCAAAACCGACCGGCCACATGAACATCGGCCAGGTGTCGCCGACGCGAAGCGTCAGCGACTTGAAGAAGAAGTAGACGAACGGCACCAGCACCGCGGTCGACAAAAGTATCGCGACCGGCTCGCGCGTGCGATAGCCGCGCCACGCCGTCAGCACCAGGTCCATCAACACCACCGGCAGCATGACGAAGCCGACCAGGCCGAATTGCAGGCCGATGTAATCGCCGATCGTCCGCAGCGAGATACCGTAATTGGCGGTGGCGCGCACGCCCTGGAAGCGGAACGAGGCCCAGTCGTGCTGCGCGTTCCAGATCAGCACCGGCGAGAACGCGGCGATCGCGACCAGGACGGCGAGATAGGGGTAAGGGCTGCGCAGCCAGCGCCAGCGCCAATCCGGCACCAGCAGAAAGGCGGCAACCGCGGGGGCGAACATGATCGCGGTGAATTTCGACAGCATCGACAGGCCCGCGAACAGGCCGGCCGCCAGCCACCAGCGGCCGTCGCCGCCTTGCGCCAGCCGCACCAGCGACCACATCATCGCGACCGCAAACGGGATCATGGCGACGTCGGGTGCGACCTTCGCCATCAGCAAGCCGTAATAAAGCGCGGCCTCCGGCATCAGCACCGCGAACACGATCGCGCGCGCATCATGGGTGAGGCGGCGGACGATGTCGGCGAGCAGCAGCTGCGTCACCAGCATCGCGACGATGCCACCGAAGCGGACGCCGAAATTGGTGTCGCCGAAGATCGCAGTTCCGAAGCGGATCAGCCAGGCAATGCCGGGGGGATGATCGAGGAAGCTGAGCGCAGCCTCCTTGGACCAGGTCCAGTAATAGGCTTCGTCGGTGCGCAGCTCGATGGCGGAGGCGTAGACGATGCGGAGCAGCGTCATCGCCGCGATGATCGCTGCGGCAATCAGGATGAGACGGCGTTCGGCGCCGTCGGGCTTCGCAGAGATATCGGGAGCGATCGTCACGGCCGCGCTTTTCCCCGACTTGGGAGGGGGAGTCAATGTGGGGCAAGCTCTCTCCCCGGGGTCGTCCCGGACAAGCGCAGCTCTCGACAACGCGTAGCGTTGTCCAGAGCGGAACGTAGATCCGGGACATAGCCACAGGGAGGGGTTTGGCGGAGACTCGCAGTTGCCATCCCGCGCCACAACTGCTCCCTGTGGCTGAGTCCCGGATCGGCACGCGCCTCAGGGCGCGCTTGTCCGGGACGACAGCGGAGTGTGAGGCACCGTCCCAGGCATGTGACTTCACAACCTGTCCACATCGGGAATTAAAGGCTAGGCTGGCTGGTCTCCTCCATGAACTGATACAATCGAATCATGGCCACCGCCCCCAGACAGATGTCGGTCGTCCGCGCCACCGGCGTGCGGCAGGTGCGGCTCGTCTGCGGCATCATCCTGTTCTGCTATGTGGTCAGTCATTTCCTCAACCATGCGCTCGGCAACATCTCGGTCGATGCCATGGAGACCGGGGTCTACTACCACACGCTGTTCTGGCAGTTCCTCCCGGTCGCGATCGTGTTCTACACGGCCGCACTCACCCATCTGGGGCTCGGCCTCTACGCGCTGTATCAGCGCCGCCAGTTCCGCTGGCGGACGATCGAGCCGCTCCAGCTCGTGCTCGGCTTGAGCATCCCCATGCTCGTCATGGGCCACGTCATCGGCGTGCGGCTCGGACAGACGCTGTACGGACACGAGAAGCTTTATCCGCAGGAGCTCTATTTGTTCTTCGTCGCGGCGCCGGGCCGACTCTGGCAGATGACGATCCTGCTTCTCATTGCCTGGGTGCACGGCTGCATCGGCGTCTATTTCTGGCTTCGGCTGAAGCCGTTCTTCACGCGCGCGGCACCCTATCTGCTCGCGGCAGCCGTGCTGATCCCGACGCTGTCGCTGCTCGGCATCTATCAGGGCGGCCGCAGCGTGGCCGCCGACAGTGACGACGGCGAATGGCGTACCCACAATCTCAGCCGCCGCCAGGTCGGCACGGTTGCGGAAGGCAACACGCTCGACCGCATCGCGGGCGGTCTCACCATCGGCTATTTCGGACTGCTCGGACTGGTGCTGGTGGCGCGCGGCGCGCGCGCCTTGCGCGAGCGTCGCGGCGGCATGATCGCGCTGTCCTACGGCAACGGCAAGACGGTGCGCGTCCCCAGGGGCCTGTCCGTGCTGGAAGCGAGCCTGCGCCACAACGTGCCGCATGCCAGCGTCTGCGGCGGCCGCGCCCGCTGCTCGACCTGCCGGATCCGCGTCATCGGCGGTCATGACGCCCTGCCCACACCGTCACAGCGCGAGGCCTTCGTGCTCACCCGCGTCGGTAGCGCCGATCCCTCGATCCGGCTGGCCTGCCAGCTGCGCCCGACCTCCGACCTCTCCTTCTTCCAGCTCTTCACGCCTCACACGCATGGAGCGGACGGGCAGGCCTCGACATCCGCCAGCATCGGCCAGGAGCGCTATCTCGTCAGCCTGTTCGTGGACATGCGCGGCTCGACGCAGCTGGCCGAGAAGCGGCTGCCGTTCGACACGGTCTTCATCGTCAACCGCTTCCTCGGCGCGGTGTCGCAGGCGGTGATCGAGAACGGCGGCCAGCCGAACCAGTTCGTCGGCGACGGCATGCTGGCGCTGTTCGGGCTTGCGGCCGACCCGCAAACCGCGTGCCGGCAGGCGCTGAAGGCCGCCGCCGGAATCGCCACGCATATCGACGCGCTCAACGATCTCCTGAGCCACGATCTGCGCCAGCCGATCCGCTTCGGCATCGGCATCCACGGCGGCGAGGTCATCATCGGCGACATCGGCTATCGCGATCACATCGTCTTCACCGCGCTCGGCGATGCCGTCAACGTCGCCGCCCGCCTGCAGGACATGACCAAGACGCTGGCCTGCGAGACGATCGTCTCGGAAGAAGTCCGCCGCACCGCTGATATTGCCGAGGATGCCCTGCCGCAGCAGGAGGTCGCCATCCGCGGCCGCGATGAGCCGCTCGCCGTGCGCGTAGTGGCGAATGCGAGGGAGCTGGCGGCGCTGGTCGATCGCAGCGAGCGGGTCGCGGCGTGATGAGCGAGCGGCAAGCTCGATGCGCTCCCTCCGCCGCTTGCGGGGGAGGGCTGGGGAGAGGGTTTCTCCGCAACGGGACAGCCCCCTAGAGGAGAAAACCCTCACCCGCGCGCGGGACGATGCTTCGCATCGCCCGAGGCGCGACCTCTCCCGTAAGCGGGAGAGGTGGAGCGAGCCCGCGGCGACGTTGGGTCAACCAAGGTCATCAGCGTAACACCGGCCTGCTGCAGCGCAGCGGCATGTGCTTGCTGCGAAAGCACGAATTGACATCATCCAAATCGAAGCGACAGATGAGCGCAGGCCGCGGTGATGACCGCGGTCAGAAGAAAAGCTCCGGGAGGAGACGAGAATGTTCGATCGACGCGACCTGCTCAAGGGAGCGGGCTTCGCCGCGCTTGCGGCAGGATTGGGCGCCACCAAGGTGCTGGCACTCGACACCATCACCCTGCCCTTCGCCAACGGCGCACGGCCGCTGGTGAAATATCCGCAGAAGCGGCCGATGATCGGCCTGACCAGCCGGCCGCCGCAGCTCGAGACGCCGTTTGCGGTGTTCAACGATGGCCCGATCACGCCGAACAACGCGTTCTTCGTGCGCTATCACCTCTCCGACCTGCCCTACGATCTCGACCCCGACAAGTTCACGCTGGAGGTCAAGGGCAAGGTCGACAAGCCGCTGAAACTGTCGCTGAAAGACATCAGGAAGATGAAGGCGACGGAGCTCGTCGCCGTCAACCAATGCTCCGGCAACAGCCGCGGTTTCTTCGAGCCGCGCGTCGCAGGCGGCCAGCTCGCCAACGGCGCGATGGGCTGCGCGCGCTGGCGCGGCGTGCCGCTGAAGGCGGTGCTCGAGATGGCAGGCGTGCAGGCCGGCGCCAAGCAGGTGACGTTCAACGGCATGGACGGGCCGGTCAATGACAAGACGCCCGATTTCATCAAGGCGCTCGACGTCGATCACGCCAGTGACGGCGAGGTGATGCTGGCCTATGGCATGAACGGCGAGGACCTGCCGTTCCTCAACGGCTTCCCGCTGCGCCTGATCGTGCCCGGCTATTACGGCACCTACTGGGTCAAGCACCTCAACGAGATCACCGTCATCGACAACGTCTTTGACGGCTTCTGGATGAAGTCGGCCTATCGCATTCCTGACACGCCGAACAACGCGGTCGAGCCGGGCACCGCGCCGAAGGCGACGATCCCGATCAATCGCTTCACCATCCGCTCCTTCATCACCAGCATCCCGGACGGCGCCAAGCTAAAGGCGGGCGCCGTGACCCTGCGCGGCATCGCGTTCGATGGCGGCAAAGGCATCAAGCAGGTCGAGGTCTCCACCGACGGCGGCAAGACCTGGGTCGGCGCCAAGCTCGGCAAGGATCTCGGCAAGTACGCCTTCCGCGAATGGAAGCTGCCGGTGAAGCTCGCGGCCGGCAGCCACGAGCTCAAGGTCCGCGCCACCGGCAATGGCGGTGAGACCCAGCCGGACACGCCGCGCTGGAACCCGGCGGGCTATTTGCGCAACGTCGTCGAAACCGTCCGCGTGACGGCGGCCTGAAGGAGACTGATCATGCAGCGCACCGTTCTCCTCGCCCTCACGCTCGCCGTCGCCGCATTGATGGGCTCGTCACTTGCCGCGCCGGTCAATTACAAGACCCCCGACGAGGTCGCCGCCTTCAAGCCCGGTCCCAATCTCGAGGTCGTGCAGGGCAATTGCAGCGCCTGCCATTCGTCCGACTACGTCGCCACGCAGCCGCCGATGAAGGACAAGAGGGCCTTTTGGCAGGCCGAGGTGACCAAGATGATCAAGGTCTATGGCGCACCGATCGACGATGCCGATGTCGGAAAGATCGTCGATTATCTGGCTGCGACCTACTGACTGATGGTCACGCGCTTACCCTCCCCTGGAGGCTACGCATGAAGCGCAGCGCAATGCGTAGCGGGGTGGGGTGACAGTCTCTCCACCTCGAACGCTGCCCGTGCGGAGAGATCACCCCACCCCGCTCGCGCTGCGCGCGATCGACCCTCCCCCTCCAGGGGAGGGTAAGGAAGAACGCCACTCGATCTTTTCTCCGCAGTAGATCCGTCGCGCTCCTGCCATTTGACCGCGAAACGGGCAAAAGCGGCAAAAACGCCGCGAAGTTGAGCGGAATTCGGCGAAATGGCGATGTGGTTTGAGCTACCAAGCCTGCCGCATTCCGCGTATCCTGTAGGACCGAACCGGCCGGTTGGCGGGGACTGGCGGTTCGAGATCTCGGAGGAAGACCCGCGGAGAAGTCGTGATGGCTAAAGGTACGGTCAAGTGGTTCAACCCGACGAAGGGTTATGGATTTATCCAGCCTGCGTCGGGTGGCAAGGATGTGTTCGTGCATATCTCGGCAGTGCAGAAGGCCGGTCTGTCGACCCTGAACGAGGGACAGACGGTGGAATACGAAGAGATCGCAAACCGGGGCAAGACTTCCGCAGAGAACCTCAAAGTATAAGCCCGCCAGCCTTTGCTGCCTCCCGGATCACCTCCGGGAGCGGGCCAAGAAAATTTCAGAAGACGGCCGGTGCATTCGACGACAGGCGTTGCGACTGCACGCGGATAGCTATTTTTCCTGCGAAGACCGCTCATTCAACGCCACAGCAACGACAATCGCGACGACATGTCGTCAGCCCACCGGCAGCGGTGCGTCGCGCTTGATCTCCTCCATCACCGCATAGGTCCGCGTCTCGCGCACGCCCGGCATCGACAGCAGGGTCTCGCCGAGAAAGCGTCGATAGGCAGTCATGTCGGCAAGCCGCGCCTTCACAAGATAGTCGAAGCCGCCGGCAACCATGTGACACTCCAGCACTTCAGGGGCGAGCTTCACGGCCCGTGCGAACCGCTCGAAATTATCGGGCGTGGTCTTGTCGAGCAGCACCTCGACGAACACCAGGAGCCCAAGGCCGAGCCGGTGCGGATTGAGCCGCGCGCCATAGCCTTCGACAAAGCCCTCGCGCTGCAGGCGCTTCAGCCGCTCGCCGATCGAGGTCGGCGACAGCCCGATGCGCTCGGCGAGCTCGACATTGGCGATGCGCCCATCCTCCTGCAAAATCGAGAGGATTCTCCGGTCGGTTCGATCGAGTTCCATACTTTATCAGGCCAAGCTGCTTCGTTCCTTCATTTTCTAAGGCAAATCAGCTAGATTGTCTATCGAACTGCGGTCACGAGGGCCTTATCCTGGATTTCAGCCACAGGACACGCCATGCCGAACATCCCGCCGCCCTTCTCCGCGCCTTACGCCCCCGATGACGCCGAGATCGCCGCAAGGCTTCTGCCGGCCTCGCATCTGAGCCCGCCACAGGAGGCGCGCATCGACCGCACCGCGACGCGGCTGATCGAGGCGATCCGCAAGCGCGACGACCGGCTCGGCGGGGTCGAGGACATGCTGCGGGAGTTCGCGCTGTCGACCAAGGAGGGGCTGGCACTGATGGTGCTGGCAGAAGCGCTGCTGCGCGTGCCTGATGCGCGCACCGCCGACCAGTTCATCGAAGACAAGCTCGGCGAGGGCGATTTCATCCATCACGAGACCAAGTCCACGGCGTTCCTGGTCAACGCTTCGGCCTGGGCACTCGGCCTGTCGGCGCGGGTGATCCAGCCCGGCGAAACGCCCGACGGCACCATCGGCCGGCTGGTGAAGCGCCTCGGCGCACCGGCGGTGCGCACCGCGACGCGCCAGGCGATGCGGCTGATGGGCAATCATTTCGTGCTCGGCGAGACCATCGAGCAGGCGCTGGAGCGGGGCCGGCCGCGCTCCGGCCAGAAGCCGCGCTATTCCTTCGACATGCTCGGCGAAGGCGCGCGCACGGCCGCCGACGCCAAGCGCTATTTCGACGCCTATGCCAGCGCGATTGAGACGATCGGCAAGGCGGCGGGCAACCATTCCCTGCCCGACCGGCCCGGCATCTCGGTCAAGCTCTCGGCGCTGCATCCGCGCTTCGAGGCGACCAGCCGCGCGCGCGTGATGGCCGAGCTGGTGCCTCAACTGCTGGATCTCGCGCAGCGCGCCAAGACCTACGACCTGAACTTCACCGTCGATGCCGAGGAGGCCGACCGGCTGGAGCTGTCGCTCGACGTGATCGCGGCAACGCTCGCCGATGCATCACTCGCCGGCTGGGACGGATTTGGCCTGGCGATTCAGGCCTATCAGAAGCGCGCCAGCGCGGTGATCGACTATGTCGATGAACTCGCCCGCGCGCATGACCGCAAGCTGATGGTGCGCCTCGTCAAGGGCGCCTATTGGGACACCGAGATCAAGCGCGCGCAGGAGCGCGGGCTCGACGGCTATCCCGTGTTCACGCGCAAGGCGATGACGGATCTGAACTTCGTTGCCTGCGCGGCGAAGCTTCTCGCCTTGCGGCCGCGCATCTTCCCGCAATTCGCCACCCACAACGCGCTGACGGTCGCGACCGTGCTCGAGCTCGCGCAAGATGGCGGCGGCTTCGAGTTCCAGCGCCTGCACGGCATGGGCGAAGCGCTCTACGAGCAATTGGCAAAAGACCATCCTGACATCGCCTACCGGACCTATGCGCCGGTCGGCAGCCATCGCGATCTGCTCGCCTATCTGGTGCGACGTCTGCTGGAGAACGGTGCGAACTCGTCGTTCGTGGCGCAGGCGGCCGATTATCGCGTGCCGGTTTCGGCGCTGCTGCAGCGCCCCGCGGATGCCATCGGCCGGCCGCAACAGGCATCTCATGCCAAAATACCGTTGCCGGCAGATCTGTTCGCGCCGGAGCGGCGCAATTCGCGCGGCGTCGAATTCGGTGAGCGTGCCGCACTCGACCAGCTACTGGCGGACGTGAAGCCCGAGGCGGCCGATCTCAAGCCTGTCACTGATGCAACACCGGATCAGGCCAATGCGGCGGTGACGGCTGCGCGCGCCGGCTTTGCCGGCTGGAGCCGGACGCCGGCGGGCACACGCGCGGCGGCGCTGGAGCAGGCCGCGCATCTCCTGGAAAGCCGCCGCGCCCGTTTCATCGCGCTGCTGCAAGCCGAGGGCGGCAAGACGCTCGACGACGCGCTGTCCGAGCTGCGGGAGGCCGCCGATTTCTGCCGCTATTACGCCGCGCAGGGCCGCAAGCTGTTCGGCGTTGATGCGACCATGCCGGGCCCGACCGGCGAGAGCAATGCGCTTGGCCTGCGCGGCCGCGGTGTGTTCGTCGCGATCTCGCCGTGGAATTTTCCGCTCGCGATCTTCCTTGGCCAGGTGACCGCGGCGCTGATGGCCGGCAACAGCGTGGTGGCAAAACCGGCCGAGCAGACGCCGCGCATCGCGCGCGAGGCCATCGCCCTGCTGCACGAGGCCGGCATCCCCGGAAGCGCGCTGCATCTCGTCACCGGCGACGGTCGTGTCGGCGCCGTCCTCACCGCGCATCCTGGTGTCGCCGGAATCGTCTTCACCGGCTCGACTGAGGTCGCGCGTCAGATCAACCGGACGCTCGCAGGCAAGGACGGGCCGATCGTGCCGCTGATTGCGGAGACCGGCGGCATCAATGCCATGATCGCGGATGCGACCGCGCTGCCCGAGCAGGTGGCCGACGATGTCGTGACCTCCGCGTTCCGTTCCGCCGGTCAACGCTGCTCGGCGCTGCGGCTCCTGTTCGTGCAGGAGGATGTCGCCGACCGCATGATCGAGATGATCGCGGGCGCCGCGCGCGAACTCAGGATTGGAGATCCCGCAGATGTTGCGACCCAGGTCGGGCCGGTGATCGACCTCGAAGCCAAGCAACGCCTCGATGCGCATATCGCGCGGATGAAGCGCGAGGCGCGGCTGCACTTTGCAGGCCACGCGCCGGATGGCTGCTTCGTCGCGCCGCATATCTTCGAGCTCAAGGAGGCCGGTCAGCTCACCGAGGAGGTGTTCGGTCCGATCCTGCATGTCGTGCGCTATCGCGCGGAGAACCTCGAACGCGTGTTGCAATCGATCGCGCGCACCGGCTACGGGCTCACCCTCGGCATCCATTCGCGCATCGACGATACGATCGAGGCCATCATCGACCGCGTCCAGGTCGGCAACATCTACGTCAACCGCAACATGATCGGCGCCGTCGTCGGCGTCCAGCCGTTCGGCGGCAACGGCCTGTCCGGAACCGGCCCCAAGGCCGGCGGCCCGCACTACCTCGCGCGCTTTGCCACCGAGCAGACCGTGACGATCAACACCGCGGCCGCCGGCGGCAATGCCGCGTTGCTTGCGGGGGAGGAGTGAGGCTCTGCGCCAGGCGCCGTTGCATCCCGGCAAAACATCGGTCTAATGCTCCCAGCACCGGCCCGCGCCAATTCCAGCGCGCGGGAAACGATTGAAGCGAGGGAGCGACGTCGCGATGGAGAAGGGCATTTTTGCGGGCCTGAAGGTTCTGGACTGCGCGAGCTTCATCGCAGCGCCCGCGGCCGCGACCGTGCTGTCGGATTTCGGCGCAGACGTCATCAAGATCGAGCCGCCCGGCACTGGCGACCCCTATCGCAACCTGCCGAACCTGCCGGGTTATCCCTCCGGCGAGCACAATTTCGCCTGGCTGCTGGAGGGGCGTAACAAGAAGAGCATCGCGCTCGATCTTTCCAAGGCGGAGGCGCAGGCCGTGCTTTACAGACTGGTGGAGGAGGCCGACGTCTTCATCACCAACATGCCGCCGCCGGTGCGGGCCAAGCTCGGCATCACCTATGACCATCTCGCTCATCTCAACGACAGGCTGATCTACGCCTCCTTCACCGGCTATGGCGAGAAAGGCGAGGAAGCCAACAAGCCCGGCTTCGACAGCAACGCCTATTGGGCGCGCTCCGGACTGATGGACCTCGTCCGCGCCGACACCGACACCACGCCGGCACGCTCGGTCGCGGGCATGGGCGACCATCCCTGCGCCATGGCGTTCTACGGCGCGATCGTCACCGCGCTGTATCAGCGCGAGAAGACCGGAAAGGGCTCGCACGTCGCCTCCAACCTGATGGCGAACGGGGTGTGGGCGGCGAGCGTCCTGGCGCAGGCCAAGCTCTGCGGCGCCAAGTTCGGCGAGCGGCGGCCGCGCGAGCGCGCGCTGAACGCGGTCGCCAACCACTACCAGTGCAAGGACGGCCGCTGGCTGATCCTGACCCTGCTGAACGAAGAGAAGCAGTTTCCGACGCTGGCCAAGTGCGTGGGGCGCGAAGACCTGATCGACGATCCCCGCTTCGTCACCAAGGCCGACCGCCACGCCCGCTCGGTCGAGCTGATCAAGATCCTGGACGAGACCTTCGCCACGAAAGATCTCGCCGAGTGGCGAAAGATCCTCGACGGCAACGGCCTCGTGTTCGGCGTCGTCGCCATCCTGGACGACATCCCGAACGACAAGCAGATGCTCGACAACGAGGTGCTGCTGCCGTTCGAGAACGACACCATGCTCACCATCAACAGCCCGATCTGGATCGACGGCGCCAAGAAAGTGCAGCCACGCAAGCCGCCGGCCGTCGGCGAGCACAGTAACGAGATTTTGCGCGGCGCGGGATATGACGAGGCGGCGATCAAGCAGCTGCGGGGCTCGGGAGCGGTAGGGTAAAGCGGCGCCTCACGCTCCACTGTCGTCGTCCCGGGGCGCGCACAGCGCAAACCCGCGCCCCATAACCACAGGGAGCGGTTATCGGGCACGACTGGTCACTCCGAGTCTTCGCCAAACGCCTCCCTGTGGTTATGGATCCCGGATCTGCGCTCCGCTTCGCTGCGCTTGTCCGGGACGACGATAGCGAAATTGCTCGCACGCGCAGATGCATTGCTGGATTGCTTCGCTGCGCTCGCGATGACGGCGTGGGGCGATCTCGCTTATACTCGCGGCAACAACACGCCTCGCGAGGTCCCATGCCCCTCTACCGCCTGCACTACTTCCCCGAATCCGGCAACAGCTACAAGCTGGCGCTGATGCTGACGCTTTGCGGCGAGACGTTCGCGCCGGTCTGGACCGACTTCGGCGGCGGCGTCACGCGCACGGCGGAATGGCGCAAGACCGTCAACGAGATGGGCGAGATTCCCGTGCTCGAGGTCGACGGCGTGAAGATGACCCAGACCGCGCCGCTGCTGCTGAAGCTGGCCGAGCAATATGGCCGCTTCGGCGCCGAGACGGAGGACGAGAGGTTCGAGCTGCTGCGCTGGCTGTTCTGGGACAACCACAAGCTCACCGGCTACATGGCGACCTACCGCTTCATGCGCGCCTTCACCGAGAAGAACGATCCGCAGGTGTTGAAGCATTTCCGCCGGCGGCTCGAGGACTTTCTCGGTATCCTCGACGGTCATCTCCAGCACAACGCCTTCGCGATCGGTGCAAAGCCGACGGTCGCGGACATTTCGATGATGGCCTATCTGCACTATCCCAGCGACGAGCACGGGTTCGATTTCGCGGCGAGCCATCCCGCCATCCACGCCTGGCTCGGCCGCATGGCCGCGCTGCCCGGCTGGAAGCCGGCCTACGAGCTGCTGCCCGGCAAGCGGATGACGAATTACGCGACGTGAGGGCTTCGATCACCTCAGCGACAGCCAGCCGAGCGTGAACAGAATGCCGCCGACGATCACGGCCACCGCAACCGCGCAGATGCTGACGCGGGCGCTGCCGGTGACCTGCTTGGCTTCCTCGTTCCGCGCGATCTCGCGATTGCGCGCCTTGTTGGCTTCGCCGGTATTCGTCATGGGTCATCCAAATCGCTTGCGGGTTTATCGCGTCTTGATGAAGCACATGCCGATGCGGCGCGAGGCCGCGGCAGCCTGGCAGGTCAGACCGTTAGCACAGCTCCATGACGTAAAACTCCTGTCCGGCGTTCCCGATCCCGCAACTTGCAGGGAACAATGCGCGCCCCAGCCGTCCTGATATTCGCTGCCGGCGAGCTCGCTTCTGCCGCGGGTCTGCGGCCTATCGGCAAATCCGCGTGAGAAATCAGGGCTTGTTCCGGCCGCGAACGCGGTCAGGATGTCGCGGCGACGGAGCTGGTCGCCGAAGAAGTGCGGCGAGGCCGGCACGATGGTGGAATTGGACGGCTTATCGGCGAGCCAATCGACGCCCGGGAAATGGAAGCCGCCGATGCCGCGGGTCTGGTGGCAGCCGGCGCAGGTGATGTCGTTGAGGCGGCGCTGGAAGCCTGCGACCGACCGGACGTTCTGCATGTCGAGGCCGCGGGCCGCCGCCTGCTTCAGCGCGCCGACCACGTCATTGTCGGTGAAGACGGGATCGCCCTTACCCTCCCCCTGCATCAAGCCGAACTCCGGCTGCAACACCGAGGCATCGAGGCCGGCGGGGGTCGGCACCATTGCGGCCTTGGCCAGGAATTTCTCCGGGATCAGCACGGTGCCGCGATCGAACGCGCGCAAGTTCTCGGGCGCGAGCAGCCAGGCCTTGAAGTCGCGCCGCAGCGCATCGTCGGCAAGAATGCGATCGCGGTCGATCTGATTCTCCAGCGTCGATTCCTCGAACGTCCTGGTGGCAGCGTCGTACTTGAACACCTTGAGAAGATAATCGGAGCGGAAATCGTGCAGCGCCGATTTCGGCGCGACCGAGACCTGGATGTTGGTCTCGATGCTGTCGAGCATGGCGTCGGAAGGCGGGAAGCGGTTGCCGATCAAATCTTGCCAGTCGCCATTGTCGAGCCAACGCCGCGCGATCTCGGCGCAGCTCACCGGCTTGCCGTTCGCATCCGTCCGGCGCGCCTCGCGCGCCTTCATCACGAAGTTGAATGTCATCGGCAGGCGCGTTGCGGTCGTGCCGCCATCCGGCCCGCTATCGAACCGCGCGAGACGAAAGATCAGCCGGATCTCGCCGCAGGATTCCTCCGAAACATAAGCACGGTCCATGCGATTGACGATGCCGGCCAGCACGAACCGCGCCTCGCGCGATTTCAGATTGGCCCGATCGAACAATTGCGCGTCAAAACCTTCGCCGACGCCGATGGTCTCGCGCGGATAGGTCGTCCTGTACCAGGCGATGTAGCGGTCAAATTCCGCATCGATCGCGGGCAGAATCGCTTTCAGCTGCGGCAGCGAGGCGAACATCAGCTCGGTCGTGAGCGGGACGTCCGAATTCCGCTCCGGCGACAAAAGGCGCGAGATCGTCAGCGCATTGCTCTGGTCGAGCGTGCGCAGGAGAGCGGGATCGGTGATCGCGGTGCCGCGCGTCAGCGCAGAATTCTCCGCTGCGAAGAGCGGAACGACACCGCCCAGCAATGCGGCGGCAGCAACGAGAATTCGCAAGGCGCGGCCCATGCCTGAGGTAACACCGCGCAAGCGTGCCTATTCAAGCAAAAAGGCGCCTCACATCGCGGTGAAGCGCCTCTCCGAAGGTCGAATATCGAACGCTCAGCGCGCGGTGATCAGCCCCCTTGAGGTGACGACCACCCAGCGGCCATCCTGGCGGCGGATCGCATCGACACGGCCGACGCCGGGAATGGGATCGCCGGGATAGACCTCGTAGAGGCCGTCGCGGCCCTCGATCAGCGCGCCGCCGTTGCTGGCGTTGCGCAGCCGCCAACCTTCGATCGTCGGCAGACGTCCGACTTCGGTCTTGGGAGCTGCGGGCGCCGGGGCCGGTGCGGCCGCCGCGGTCGCGACCTGGGTCTGGGGCTGGGTCGGCGCGATCGAGCCGGTGGTCTCCTTGGGCACCGCTGCTGCGGCCTGTGCTGGCGCGGCGGGCGCCGTGGCGCGAAGCTTGTCGACGGTCTCGGACAGCTTTGCGATCCTGGCCAGCGGCTCGGCCTGCGCCTTCTCGAGCTTGTCGAGGCGGTCGTTGGCGCGGTTGAACTGGCTCAGGCCGGACTTGGAACTCTGCTCGACATTGGCCTTCAGTGCGACGAGGTCGGCATCGATCCGCGCGACGGACGCGTCCAGCGCGCTGGTGTCGGCGACCTGGACCGGCGGCTGGGCTGGAGCAGCGAAACGCATCATGCCGGCGGTCGCAAGCGCGCCGCTGATCGCGCCGACGCCGGCGGCAATCGCCACCACCGCGGCCATCACCGATTGGCGACGCTTGCTGCCGGCCTCGCGCGGCTCGTCCGCCTTCCCATGCGGGACGAACTCCTCGCGCTCCCAGGCGCGGTCGGCGGGCGGCATGACGATGAGCTTTCCGAGCTTCGGCTCAGCCTTGACCTCGCTCTTGGCGTCAATCTTGGCCTCAGTCTTGGCCTCGAACTTCGGCACTTCGATCCGCGGCGGCTCAATCTTCGGAGCTTCCGCCTTGACCGGATCCGGCTTGGGCGGCGCTTCGTGGTCGGGGGCGATCGAGGGGACGTCGATACCGGCGGCAGCCTCGACGGCCTGCGGCGCTGCAGCCTCGACAGCACCGGAATCCTGGGCAGCCTGCTCGGGCATTGGTTCGCTCACGGCTCAAATACTCCAGTCTCGGTTGACCTTTTGGTAACTTTCATTGCTTGCGAAATCCTTACCTCGGGACCCGCTTACCGAAATTTTAGGAAGTTATCAGGGGCCGAATTGGGCCGGGAAAGTGGAACCGGTGTGGCGGGCGTGAAACAATTCGTAATCGGGAGAAGATGAACGGCAGCGGAATGGCCGACACGCAGCGCAAAGCTAACCCCGTCATCCTGAGGCGCGAGTGGCACGATGCCGAGCATCGCGCCGGGAGCCTCGAAGGATGAACGGCCGAACTGCAGCAGTCGGGCCGCCGCCCTTCGAGGCTCGCCAAAGTGGCGAGCACCTCAGGGTGACGGTGCGAGAGTTGACCTGGCTCCTCTTCACATCACCACCGGAGCATCCGGCAGCTCGTTCGCATGCGGCCCCTGCTTCGGAAAATGCTTTGCCAGCTCGCGCGACACCGCCTCGATGCCGCTGATCACGCCGCGTTCGAACCGGCCCGATCTGAACTCGGCCTCCATCGCGCGGCAGATCGTCTCCCAACCCTCCGCGCCGACCTTCGCGTCGATGCCGCGATCGGCGATGATCTCGACGTCGCGGTCGGCGAGCAGGAGATAGATCAGAACGCCATTGTTGTGGGCGGTGTCCCAGATGCGTAAGTGCGAGAACACGTCGAGCGCGCGCGCGCGGGCCGGCTGGTTGCGGAAGAGCGGACGGCCGTCGAGCGCCCCTTCGACGACGAAGCGGACCTGGCCGCAATGGGTGGCTTCGCCGCGCTTGATCGCCTGCTCGATGCGGTCGAGCACCGCTTGCGGGAAAATCTGCTTCGCCCGCCAATGATGCTGCACGAGATGCCTGGCAATGCGCTTGATGCTCATGACGCTACCAGCTCCCCGAGGCGCCGCCGCCACCGAAACTGCCCCCACCGCCGCTGAAACTGCTGTCGCTATCACTGCTGCTCGACGATCCGCTGCTCCAGCCGCCCGAGGAGCCGCTCGACCACGAGCCGCCATGCGACCGGCCCGTGCCCGGCGTGATCGCCGAGAACAGATCGGCGATGAATCCGACGATGAAGCCGAGGATGCCGACAGCCGCCGCGAGCGCCGCGGAGCCGAGAATGAGCCAGGTCACCGCGGCGATGATGCCCCCGGTCACCAATGATCCGAGCAGCCGGCCCAGGATCGCGCGGAAGAACCCGCCGACGCCGATCGAGGCGAACAGCGCCACGGCAAACACCGGCGCGAGATCGTCCAGATTGTGGGCGAAATTGACGCTGCGCGAGGGTGACGGCAGCGGCTCGCCGTCGATCACCCGCATCATGCGGTCGACGCCTGCGCTGATGCCCGCGGCGAAATCGCCGCTTCTGAACCTGGGGGTGATATCCTCGTCGATGATGCGCCGCGAGGTGACGTCGGTGAGCACGCCTTCAAGACCATAGCCGACCTCGATGCGCAAATGCCGGTCGTTCTTGGCGACGACGAGGATCGCGCCATCGTCGACCTTCTTGCGGCCGATCTTCCAGGCCTCCGCGACCCTGATCGAGAATTGCTCGATCGTTTCCGGCTGCGTCGTCGGGACGATCAGGACGGCGATCTGGCTGCCCTTGCGGTTCTCGAAGTCGCGCAGCTTTTGCGTGAGCGTGGCGATGTCGCTGCTGGAGAGCGTGCCGGTCTGATCGACGACGCGGCCGGTGAGCTGGGGGACGGCGACGTCGGCGTGGGTGGGGACGGCGAGGGCGAGGAGGAGTGCTGCAACGATGACCGCGCACCACACCCTCGCTGTCATCGCCCGGCTTGACCGGGCGATCCAGTATTCCAGGGACGCCGGCGGGATACGGTGAAGCCGCGGCGTACTGGATTCCCCGCTTTCGCGGGGAATGACAGTGGTGGGTGGGACGCGCATCGGGGCCGAACGCGCTTACTTCGACGGCGCCGGTGCCGGATTGAAGTCCACCTTCGGCGCGGTCGAGATCGCCTTCTCGTTCTCGACCGAGAAGTTCGGCTTCTCCTTGTAACCGAACGCCATCGCCGTGAGATTGGTCGGGAACGAGCGGATGGTGACGTTATACTCCTGCACCGCCTTGATGTAGCGGTTGCGCGCCACCGTGATGCGGTTCTCGGTGCCCTCGAGCTGCGACATCAGGTCCTTGAACAAGGCGTCAGACTTCAGCTGCGGGTAATTCTCGGTGACGACCAGGAGGCGCGACAGCGCGCTGGAAAGCTCGCCCTGCGCGGCCTGGAATTTCTGGAACGCGGCGGGATCGTTCAGCACCTCCGGCGTTGCCTGGATGCTGCCGACCTTGGCTCGTGCATTGGTGACGCCGAGCAGCACGTCCTTCTCCTGCTGGGCAAAGCCCTTCACCGAGTTGACGAGATTGGGCACGAGATCGGCGCGGCGCTGATACTGGTTCACGACCTCGGACCAATTGGCCTTGATCTGCTCGTCCTCGCTCTGGATCGCGTTATAGCCGCAATTGGTCAGGCTCAGCGAGGCCAGGGCGGCCAGCACGGTCAGGATCTTGCGCATTAAATTTCTCCCGGTGGAATCCGGCGCAAAGTACCAGATTGCGCGCCCGAGAAAAGCAGCCGGCTGACGCAAGCCTCTTGCCTCGCACCGGCCGACATAGTCAACTCCCGCCAAACAAAAGCGGAAACGCCAGGGGGAACGCGATGTCCTCGTTCGAGACCATCCTCGTGGAACGGCCGGAGCCGGCGATCGTCCGTGTCGTGATGAACCGGCCCGAGGCGCGCAACGCGCAGAACCTGCAGATGACCTACGACCTCAACGCCGCCTTCGACGCGGCGGTGCAGGACGATGCGGTCAAGGTGATCATTCTCGCCGGCAACGGGCCGCACTTCTCCTCCGGCCACGACCTGCGCCCCGGAGACAAGAATACCGCAGGGGTCGATTTTCCGCCGATCGGAAATTGGGGCGGCTTTGCCGAGCCGAACGCCCATGGCCGGTTCGCCCGCGAGCAGGAGATTTATCTCCAGATCACGCGGCGCTGGCGCAACCTTGCGAAGCCCACGATTGCCGAAGTCCACGGCAAGTGCATCGCCGGGGGCTTGATGCTGGCCTGGGCCTGCGATCTCATCGTCGCCAGCGACGATGCACAGTTCTGCGATCCCGTCGTGACCATGGGCGTGTGCGGCGTCGAATGGTTCGTGCATCCCTGGGAGCTGGGCGCGCGTAAGGCCAAGGAGTTCCTGTTCACCGCCGACAGCTGGAGCGCCGAGGAGGCGCACCAGCTCGGCATGGTCAACCAGATCGTGCCGCGCGCGGAACTGTCGTCGCGCGTGCTGGAGCTGGCGCGAAGGATCGCGACAAAACCGTCGTTCGCGCTGAAGCTGACCAAGGAGGCGGTCAATCGCTCGGTCGACGTCATGGGCCAGCCGGCGGCGATCGACCAGGCCTTCGCGCTGCATCAGCTCTGCCACGCGCACAATCTCCAGGAGTTCGGCATGATCGTCGATCCATCCGGCCTGCATCCCTCCGTGCGCACGCCGCCGGCCGCGGAGTAGACGCGATGGATCTCAATCTCAGTGACGAGCAAAAGTTGCTGCGCGAAAGCGCGGAACGGTTCGTGGCCGAAAGCTACGATGCCGATCACCGCCGCAAGATGGCGAACGATCCGCTCGGCTTCAGCCCGGCCGTTTGGAAGCAATTCGCCGAGCTCGGCTGGCTCGCGCTGCCGCTTCCCGAAGAGTATGGCGGGCTCGGCGGCGGCGCGGTCGACATCGGCATCCTGATGGAGGCTTTCGGCCGCGGGCTGGTGTCGGAGCCCTATGTCGCGACTGTCGTGCTCGGGGCGGCGCTGATCGCCAGATGCGGCACCAGCGAGCAGAAGCAGGCGAGCCTGCCCAAGGTGGCGGACGGATCGCTGAAGCTTGCCTTGGCGCATTCGGAGCGCGCCGCCCGCTTCGATCTTGCCAAGGTCACGACCAGCGCCAACAAGACGGGACAAGGCTGGCGCCTGTCCGGCAGCAAGATTGCCGTGCTCGACGGACATGCCGCCGACGAGATCATCGTCTCCGCCCATATCCACGATCATCGGGGACCCTCGGGGCGGATCGGCCTGTTCCTCGTGCCGGCCACGACGCCGGGCCTCGTCATCAGTGATTATCCGCGTCTCGGTGGCGGACGTGCCTGCAACATCGAGCTGCTCGACGCGCATCTGCCGGAGGACGCCCTGCTCGGCGACGGCAGCGATGCCCTGCCCGCGATCGAATGGGCGGTTGACCGCGCCATGGCGGCGCTGGGCGCCGAAGCGGTCGGCATCATGCAGACGCTGCTCGACACCACGCTCGACTACACCAAGATCCGAAAGCAGTTCGGCCGGCCGCTGTCGGCCAACCAGGTGATCCGCCACCGCCTCGCCGACATGGCGATGCAGGTCGACGAGGCGCGCTCGATGGCGCTGCGGGCGGCGTTGAAGGCCGATCGCGCGCCGATCGAGCGTGCCCGGGCGGCATCGGGCGCGAAGGCGAAGATCGGAAAATGCGCGCGCTTCGTCGGCGAGCAGTCGATCCAGCTGCATGGCGGCATGGGCGTCACGGAGGAGCTCGAGGTTGGCGCCTATTTCAAGCGGCTCGTCGCCTTCGACACGCTGTTCGGCGGCAGCGCGCATCACTATGCCCGCCACGCCGAACTTGGCCGCAGGGCCATCTCGGCCTGACAAGGAGCGCATCATGGACCTGTCGTTCAATGCCGAGGAGCGCGCCTTCCAGGATGAGGTGCGCGGATTCATTGCCAAGAACCTCACCGAGGAGATGAAGCGCGCGACCGCGCTGACGCCATCGGTGTTCTCCGACCCCGATATCGGCATGGCCTGGCAGCGGGCGCTGCACGCCCAAGGCTGGGGCGCACCGGGCTGGCCGGTCGAATATGGCGGCCCCGACTGGACGCCGGCGCAGCGCTGGATCTTCGAAACCGAATGCGCCCGCGCCGGCGTGCCCAACGTCAACGTGATGGGCGTGAAGATGGTCGGGCCTGTCATCATCGGCTTCGGCAGCCCCGAGCAGAAGAATTTTTACCTGCCGCGGATTCTCTCCGGCGAGGACTATTGGTGCCAGGGCTATTCCGAGCCGGGCTCCGGCTCCGATCTGTCGTCATTGAAGACACGCGCGGTGCGCGACGGCGACGATTACATCATCAATGGCACCAAGATCTGGACCACGCATGCGCACCACGCCAACCGCATGTTCGCGCTGGTGCGCACCAGCGACGGCGAGCGGCAGCAGGACGGCATCAGCTTCATCCTGATCGACATGAAGACGCCGGGCATCACCATCCGTCCCATCCTCACCATCGGCGGCGACCACGAGGTCAACCAAGTGTTCTTCGACGACGTGCGCGTGCCCGTGGCCAACCGGGTCGGCGAGGAAGGCAAGGGCTGGACCTACGGCAAATATCTGCTCGAGTTCGAGCGCGGCGCGGGCATCGCCTCGGCCAAGCTGCGCGAAGGCCTGAAGGCGATCGCGGACCTCGCCGAGTCCGACCTCACGGGGCGGGCGATCGACAGCCCCGACATCGCAACCCGGATCTCGGAGGTCGAGGTCGACATCGACGCGCTGGAGATGACGGAGCTGCGCGTGCTCTCGGCACTGCAGACCGGCCAAAATCCAGGTGCGGTGTCCTCGATCCTGAAGCTGCGCAACAGTGAAATCCGCCAGGCCGTGACACGGTTAGGGGCCGACGTGATCGGCCATGATGCTCTCGCCGTCGAGCCGATGCGCCCGCTCTACAAGCTCAACCACGAGCCCGCGATCCCTGAGGAGATGCTGACGGTGATGCCGGAATATCTCAACGGCCGCGCCTACACCATCTTCGGCGGCACCTCGGAGATCCAGCGCGACATCATCGCGAAGATGATGCTGGGGATTTGAGGGCTCGTAGCCCGGATGGAGCGCAGCGCAATCCGGGACAACAACCGTGAGCGGCCCCGGATTTCGCTTTGCTCCATCCGGGCTACGGCACCGAGTATTTGGCGAGCGCCCGTGCTCCAATCTCGCTCTCGTCCCCGCCTAGTGCGCAATTGCGCACGGGGGCGGGGACCCATAAGCCCAGGGAAAGGTTATGGGGTAAGCTGGTCACTACGAGTCTTCGCCAAACTCGCCCTGTGGTTATAGGTCCCGGGCTCGCGCTTTGCGCGCCCCGGGACGACGAGCTGAGCTTGGCGCAATAGCCTGCGCAACAGCTAGCGCACTTACCCTGCCGCCTTCGCGTCCCGGATCGCCTGCCAGAGCTTCTGCGGCGTCAGCGGCGTGTTGAGCTGGGTGATGCCGAGCTCGGCGAGTGCGTCCATCACGCCGTTGGTGACGCAGGGCGGGCCGCCGATCGCGCCGGATTCGCCGCAGCCTTTTGCGCCGAGCGGATTGGTGCGGCAGGGTGCGGAATCGTCCAGCGTCACCACGATCGGCGGAACGTCGTCGGCGCGCGGGATGCAATAGTCCTGGTAGCTCGCGGTCAGCAGCTGGCCGTCAGCGTCATACGACACGCCCTCATACAGCGCCTGGCCGATGCCTTGCGCGACGCCGCCATGGATCTGCCCCGTCACCAGCATCGGGTTGACGGCGACGCCGACATCGTCGACCGTGGTGTAGCGCACGACCTTGGAGACGCCGGTCTCGGGGTCGATCTCGACCTCGCAGATATGCGTGCCGTTCGGCCAGCTCGGACCATCGACCTCGCCTTCGGAATCGACGCTGAGCTTGGCGCCGCTCTCCTTCCCGGCGAGATCGAACAGGCTGATGCGGCGGTCGGTGCCGACCACGGTGAGCATGCCGCCCTGATATTCGATGTCCTCGACCGAGGTCTCCAGCACGTTCGCCGCCTTCTCGCGCGCCTTCTGGATCAGATCGTTGGAGGAGACCGCAACGGCCGTGCCGCCGACGAACAGCGAACGCGAGCCGACGCTGCCGAACCCCATGGCGAGATCGGTGTCGCCCTGGACCACGTCGATCTTGTCCATGGGAATGCCGAGCGTGTCGGAGATCATCTGGGTGTAGGTGGTCTGCAGCCCCTGCCCCATCGCCATGGTGCCGGAATGCAGCACGACGCGGCCTTGCGAGGTCGCCTGCAGCGTCACCTTCTCGGTGTGGGCGCGGCCGCCGGTCCACTCGATGTAGGAGGTGAGCCCGCGGCCGTAGAGCAGGCCCTTCTTCTTCGCCGCCTTCTTGCGCGCGGCAAAGCCGTCCCAGTCCGCGAGCTTCACGGCGCGGTCGAGCATGTGTGCGAAGGCGCCGGAATCGTAGACCTGGCCGGCCGCATTGGTGTAGGGCAGCTGCGCCGGCTTGATGTAATTGGCTTTGCGGATCGCGCGCGGATCCATGCCGATTTTTCGCGCAGCAGCGTCGAACAGGCGCTCGACGATGAACACGGCCTCGGGGCGGCCTGCGCCGCGATAGGCGCCAACCGGCGCGGTGTGGGTCATCACCGTCTTCACTTCGAAATGCACCAGCGGCAGGTCGTAGACACCGGTCTGCACGAACGGCCCGAGCACCAGCGGGATGATGTTGGCCGCGCCCGAGGAATAGGCCCCCGTGCAGCCGATCGACTTGACGCGATAGGCGAGCACCTTGCCCTTCTCATCCAGCGCGAAGGAGGCCGTCGACGTGAGATCGCGGCCATGGGTGCCGCCGACGAATTCGTCGGTGCGGTCGCCGCGCCAGCGGATCTTCTTGTTCAGCTTGGTCGCGGCGTAAGCGACGATGCCGTCTTCGGGATAGAGATTGGTCTTCTGGCCGAAGCCGCCGCCGATATCGCCGACCAGCACGCGGACGCTATCCTTCGGACGCTTGAGCACGGCTTCCGCCAGCACGTCGCGGGTCGAGGCCGGCGTCTGCGACTGCACGTGCAGCAACAGACGGCCGGACTTCTTGTCGATCTCGGCAATGGTCGAGCGCGGCTCCATTGCGGATGGCACCAGGCGCTGGCTGACGATATCGAGCTCGACCGTATGCGCGGCCTTGGCAAAGGCCTCGTCGACCTTGGCGGCATCGCCGTAAGCCATGGCGCCGACGATGTTGTCGGGCGCCTCCGGCCATACCACGGGCGCGCCAGGCTTCACCGCCTCGACGGGGTCGACCACCGCGGGCTGCACGTCGTATTCGACCACGATCGCCTCGGCCGCGCTCTGCGCCTCCACGCGCGATGAAGCCACCACGGCGGCCACGGCCTCGCCGGCATAGCGCACGACCCCGTCGGCGAGCAGCCGGCGCGGCGGCACCGTCATCGGCTTGCCGTCCGGGCGCTTGAAGATGTTCAGCGTCGGGATGGTGCCGATGTCGTCCTTGACGAGGTCCGCGCCGGTGTAGATCGCGGCGACGCCCGGCATCGAAGCCGCGGCGCTGGTGTCGATCGAGACGATCTTGGCGTGGGCGTGCGGCGAGCGCAGCACGTGCAACCACAAGGCGCCGTCGGCCGGCTTGTCGTCGATAAACTGTCCCTTCCCGGTGAGCAGCCTCTGGTCTTCCAAACGCTTGACGGGTTGCCCCGCTCCGAAACGCAAATTGCCGGGAACAATGTTCATTCCGCTGTGTCCTCGAAATCCGCAAAAGCGACCGCGGCGGTTTTAGCGGATTTTGCGGGCCAGACAACCGAGCCCCGGCGCATCTGCAATGCGCGTCAAAGCCCCTTGCAGGCGCGGATTGGGAGGCTAAAGCGCGATGAGATTTGGACGAATCGTCATCGCGCTTTAGGTCTTTGTTTGAGCATGATCTTTTCGGAAAACCGCTTCACACTTTTCCGGATCATGCTCTAGGACCGGTCGATATCGACGATGCTCACATTGACATCGCGGCTGTCGGAGCCGCGTTTGACCGTGAGCCGAACGGTCTTCCCGGCCCCGGCCTGCTCCAGCGCATCGGTCAGGTCGGAGAGGCGGCGCACCGGCTTGCCTTCGGCTGCGGTGATGATGTCTCCGACCGCTCCCGTCGAAAAGTTGACGCCGCGAATTCCTGCCCGCTCGGCAGGGCTGCCGGGGGCCGTGCGCACCACGATCACCCCCTCGACGCCAAGCCGCGTCGCGACATCCTCGCCGGCGGCCACGATGCCGATGCCGGGCGTCGGCACCCGGCCATTGCGGATCAGCTCGGGCACGATCCGGTTCACGACGTCGACCGGCACAGCAAAGCCGATGCCGGCATTCGATCCGGACGGCGATATGATCGCGGTCGTGACGCCGATCAGCCGGCCGGCGGAATCCAATAACGGCCCGCCTGAATTGCCGGGGTTGATGGCGGCATCGGTCTGGATGACGTTGGCGATCTCCCGGCCGCCATGGGTCGGGAGCCGGCGCTTGAGCGCGCTGATGATGCCAGAGGTCATCGACTGATCCAGCCCGAAGGGATTGCCGATCGCGAAGGCGGATTGTCCGACTTTCAGGTCGTTCGAACTGCCGAGAGCGATCGGCGCCGGAAGCTGGCGCACGCTGCGGATGCGCAGCACCGCGAGATCGTAATTGGGAGCCGTGCCGACCAGGTCGACCTGGGCCACTTCTCCCGACGCAAAGCGCACGGCGATCTCGCCGCCACTGGCGACGACATGATTGTTCGTCACCAAGTGCCCCTCGCGGTCCCAGACGAATCCCGTCCCGGAAGCGCCGGCGCCGCCCTGGCTCTCCTCGCCCATGAGGGGACTTGCCGCCGATCTGACCGCAACCTGAACAACCGACGGCGATACACGCTCGAAGATGTCGATCGTCGCCCTTTCTCCGTCCCACAGCGGGCCGCGCTGCTCGACAGCACGTGCGGAGGGCGCCGCCCATGGGACATACGAGATCGGGACATGCAGGATCTTCGCGGCGGTGACGGCGAGCAGCAGGGCGGCGAAGGCTGCCGCGGCAATCGCGTAGCGACGATTCATTGGTGATCACCGTGTCTTGTGCTGAATGCGGGCTCTGACATGCGCATGCGTAGGCGACAGATGTCGCTGACGCAGCAACGTCGCAAACGGACGGAAGTTTCTTGGTTGGGCAGGTAAGGGCCTTTTTGGCTCCCGCAGGGGGGTGCCGGGGCATATTGCCGCGTGGCAAACAGCTATGTCAGCTCCCTCAACGCCGCTTCCACCACCTTGCGCGCGTCGGCCGTCAGCGCGGCCTGCGGCGCGACGGGGTCGCCGACGTCATAGCCCTGGATCGCAAGGCCGGCCTTGATGCAGGCCGCGAGATTAAAGCGGGCGAAGGCTTCGTTGATCCGCCACAGCCGGCGCTGCAGCGCCATGGCCTCGTCCCAGCGGCCGGCCGTGCAGAGCTCGTACAGCGCGACGCTCTGGCGCGGGATGATGCAGGCAGGTCCCGCCATCCAGCCGCGGCCGCCGATCAGCATCACCGCCGCCGGAATGTGGGCGGAGGCGGAGAACACGCGCAAGGCGTCGCCGCAGCGGTTCATGATCGAGAGCAGCCGTCCGGTGTTGGTCGAGGCATCCTTGATGTAGCCGATGCGCGGATGCTCGGCGAGGCGCGCGATGACGTCGAGGGTGAGATCGGAACGCTGGAATTGCGGATTGGTGTAGATGACGACGGGAATGTCCACGGCATCGGCGATGGCGCGGAAGTAGGATTCGACTTGCGCATCGTTCAGCGGGAAATACGCCTCCAGGATCGCAAGGATGCCGTCGGCCCCACACTTCTGATAGGCTTTCGCCTGCGCCACCGCATCCGTCGTCGAAGTCGAGGCGACGCCGGCGACGACCGGCACGCGGCCTTTGGCGGCTTCAATCGTGGTCTGCACCACCGCCATGCGTTGCGTGGCGTTGAGATAGGCGAATTCGCCGGTCGAGCCCAGCGGCGTCAGCCCGTGCACGCCGGCGCCGATCAGGTCGCCGCAGAGTTTTGCCAGCACGTTGGTTCGCACCGTGCCGTCGGCATCGACGGGCGAGACGAGGTACGGAAAGACACCGTGGAATTCGGACATGCGGCGCGGATCCCGGTCGATTGGTTTGCGGCTGACCGCTATTACCAATGCCGGCGCCGGCGATCAAACCCTGAGCAGACGCACCCGCGTGCCCCAGGGATCGACCGCCTCCACGCCGTCGGCAAGTGCAGTGATCTTCACCCCGCCCTTGCGCAGCCGTTCTTCCTGCGCGGCGAGCAGCTCCGGCTTCGCCATCACCAGCGAGAACCAGGCAAGACCGGTCGTGAAATCGTCGCGCTGGCCGGCGCCCTGGCTCTGCCAGACGTTCATGCCGAGGTGATGGTGATAGCGGCCCGACGCCAGGAACGCGGCGCCGTTGCGGCGGCGGGTCGGGTCGAGGCCGACAGTGCCGTGATAGAAGCTCTCGGCCTGCGCGAGATCGCCGACGCGCAGATGCATGTGGCCGATGCGCATTCCGTCCGGCGCCTTGGCGTAATCAGGAACGCGCGTGTTGGTCAGCGACAACAGGTCGGGGATGTTGAGCTCGTCCGTTGCCATGTTCACGCTGCCGTCGCTCCATTGCCATTGCGAGGGATCGCGGTCGGCATAGACCTCGATGCCGTTGCCTTCGGGGTCGTCGAGATAGACGGATTCGCTGACGAGATGATCGGCGAAGCCCGACAACGGCACTCGGTGCGAGGCGGCATGAACCAGCCAGCGCGCCAGATCCTTGCGCGTCGGCATCAGGAAGGCGGTGTGGTAGAGGCCGGCGGCGTTGCGCGGCTCGATTACGGCATCGGGCCGGGCCTCCAACACCAGCAGCGTGAGGCCTGACGTGCCGAGCTTGGCTGTGGCCGCCGAGCGCTCCATCACGGTCAGCCCGATCACGTCGCGGTAGTAATCGGCCACCTTGTCGAGGTTCTTCACCCGCAGCGTCACCATGCCGACGCGCATCGGCGTGCGGCTGGCAAACGTCGGGCCGCCGCCCTGCGGTGTGCCCTCGGCACGGGCGGCGGCTGCGGCGGCCATCGCGAGCGAGGTGGCGCCGGCGAGCTGCAACAGGGTGCGGCGGGTGAGATCGATGGTCATCGGTCGGGGCTCGTTGATGGTTGAGGCCGCGGGGCGCAATGTCGGGCCGATTGCTACACGTTCCCGTGAGCGGCTCCCAATCACATGTTCGTCGGCCGTGGTCCTACGGAGGCCGTCCTAGTCCTGGCCACCCGGCCAGTTTCGCAATCGCCCGCGGCATCCCAGATTGAGGACAACTTACAGGAGCCCGCCATGACCGATCTAAGTCCCCTGTCCTCATTGTCGTCCGCGCTCGCGGATGTGGTGGCGCGCTCCGCGCCGTCCGTCGTGGCCGTGCATTCGCATCGTTCCCGCGCAACGGGCTTTGCCTGGAAGCCCGGCCTCATCGTCACCGCCGATGAAGCCCTGGCCGACGAGGGGGCAGTCCAGATCGGCCTTGCGGACGGCGGCACCGCGGCCGCCACGATCGTCGGCCGCGACCATACGACCGATATCGCGCTATTGCGCACGGATGGCGCCATCGCGCCGGTCAAGCTCGCCGCAACCGTCCCGCCGCTTGGCGCATTGTCGGTCGTGGTCGCGACCAACCGGGAGACACCCAGCGCGGCGCTCGGGATGGTGTCGGCGTCCGGCAAGAGCTGGCGCTCCTTGCGCGGCGGCGACATCGACGCGCGGATCGAGCTCGATGTCCGCCTGCGGGACAGCCAGCAGGGCGGGCTTGCGCTCGATGCGTCGGGCGAAGCCTTTGGCATGGCCGTGCTCGGCCCGCGGCGCGTGCTGGTGATCCCGACGGCGACGATCGAGCGTGTCGCGCCCCAGCTCGAGGCGCGTGGCCGCATCGCGCGCGGCTATCTCGGCCTCGGACTGCAGCCGGTGCGGCTCGACGACGGTACCGGTGCCATGGTGATGAATGTCGACAAGGCCGGGCCTTCGGCCGCGGCCGGCATTCGCCAGGGCGACGTGATCGTGGCGGTCAACGGCCAGAAACTGTCGGGCGTGCGCGCACTGTCGCGGACGCTGGGACCTGCGAGCGTCGGCACGGTGGTCGAGGTCGCCGCGCTCCGCGGCGGCGAGCCGATCAGCTTCAAGGTCACAATCGGCGAGAGGCCGGAGGCGTGAGCGAGGACAAGACGGCCGAGATCGTATTGTCGCTAGAGATCGACGATTCCGCCCTCGCCGACCGCCTGGCGGCGCTGCTCGGCAATGTCGCCGGGCTTCGCCTCGCCGCGCCCGGCGAGCAGCCTGCCGCGACAATCGTCGCCCGCGATCCACGTATCAGCCCTGCGGACATCGCGCTGACGCAGCGCGAGCTCGACGTGCTGGCGCTGATGGCCGAGGGCGCCTCCAACAAGATGATCGCGCGGCAGCTCGGCATCTCCGTGCACACCGTCAAATTCCATGTCGGCTCGCTGCTCGACAAGCTCGACGCCACCGGTCGCACCGATGCAGTCGCGCATGCGGCACGCCGCGGCGTGATCGAGCTCTGACGTCAGAGGGACTCACTTCGCCGAAGTCGGCGGGAAGCTGAGCTCGACCTTCAGGCCCGGCGCATTGTCATGCAGCGCAATCTCGGCGCCATGAAGCCGCGCGACCGCGGCAACGAGGCTGAGGCCGAGACCATTGCCCGGCGTGTACCGGCTCTGCTCGAGCCGGTAGAAACGCTTGAAGACATGTTCGCGCTGCTCGGCGGGAATGCCGGGACCGTCGTCGGCAATCGAGATCACCGCACCGCCATCGGCCCCGCGGCAGCTCACAATCACATGCCCACCCTTGCGGCCATGCTTGATGGCGTTGTCGACGAGATTGGCGATGGCGTCGAACAAGAGGTCGCGGTCGCCGGTGATCGCGACCTTGCGGTCACCATCGAGGCTGAGGCGCGTGGCAGTCTGCTCGGCGGCGGCATCGTAGAGCTCGACCACCTCGGCGGCGATCTCGGAAAGATCAAGCGCGCGGAAGGCGCCGGTGCGGGCGCGGGTCTCGATCTCCGAGATCCGCGTGATGGAGGCGAACATGCCGAGCACGGCATCGAGATCGGCGATGGTGTCGCCGATCAGCGCCGCATCCGCCTCGCTGTTGCGCGGGGCGTGGTAGGCCTTCTCCAGCCGGCCGCGCATGCGCGTCAGCGGCGTGCGCAGATCGTGCGCGACATTGTCGCTGACCTGCTTGACCTCGCCCATCAGCGTCTCGATGCGGTCGAGCATCTGGTTGAGGTTTTCGGCGACACGATCCCACTCGTCGTTGCTGCCGCGCAAGGGGATACGCTGGTCGAGGCCTGCGAGCATGATGGCGCGGCTCGTGGCATTGATCTGCTCGATCCGTCCCACGGTGCGCCGCGTCACCAGCACGGCCGCAAGCCCGGCGAGCACCAGCAGCAGCGCGGCGACGGCGGCCATCGCGAGCTCGATCATGCCGGTAAAGCCGTCATGATCGCCAACCGTGCCGAGCCGGCTCTCCACATAGGCCAAGGTGCCGAAATAGACGTAAGCCATGATCGCCGCGACGATCATTCCGAACGCTGCGATCGCAATCAGCGCCAGGCGGAAGGTCGAGGAGCGAAGCGTCTTAGCCAGGAGCACGGAGGCAATATCCGATGCCGCGGATGGTGTGGATCAGCGGATAGGCCTGGGCATCGTCGACCTTGCGGCGGACGCGGCCGACATAGACGTCGATGATGTTGGTGGAGGGATCGAAATGCAGGTCCCAGACGTGCTGCAGCAGCATCGCGCGGGAGACGACGCGGCCCTCGTTGCGGACGAGATATTCGAGCAGCTGGAATTCCCGCGGCAGCAGCGGGATCTTGCGGCCCCGGCGAGAGGCGCTGCGCGCGATCAGGTCGATGGCGAGATCGCCGACGCGCAGCAGCGTTTCCTTGGCGATGGTCTCGCTGCGGCGGCCGAGCGCCTCGAGCCGCGCCAGCAATTCGGTGAAGGAGAACGGCTTGACGAGGTAGTCGTCGCCGCCGGCGCGCAGGCCGCGCACGCGGTCGTCGACTTCGCCGAGCGCGGAGATGATCAGGAAGGGGGCGGCAATGCCGTCGTCGCGCAGCTGGCGCATCACGCTGATGCCGTCGATATCGGGCAGCATGCGGTCGATGGTGATCACCGCATAGTCGCGCGCGGCGCCGTGGCTGAGGGCTTCGCGGCCATTGGTGGCGAGGTCGACGTCGTAGCCCGAAACCGTCAGCTCCTCGACGAGCTGGCCTGCGGTCTCCGGATCGTCCTCGACGACCAGGATGCGGCGGTGACCTCCGCTCATGAAACACTCCGCGCGACAATCGCCACCAGACTATCCCGTTCCGGGGCTGGACGGAACCGCCCGGTGGCGATCGCGACAATGGTGCGGTACGGCGATGCTAGTACCAATAGTCTCCGCACACATTGACCCATTGCCATCCATAGGGCGTCCAGCTCCTGCGCCAGCAGCCGTCGTTGTAGCCGGCGTAGAAATAGGGGGCGCCGAAGACGGCGAACCGACGGAAATGGTGGTGATGGTGGAAGCCGTGATGGCCATGCCAGCCCGCGCCGGCAAAGCGCGGCCCGATCGCCGCATGCGCGAACCGCGCCCCGCCAAAGGCGGGACCGCCGACGTGGGCGAAGCGTGCACCGCCCATGCCGGCGGCCCGCACGCCACCAAAGCCGCCGGCGTGCATGCCGCCGCCGAAATGCCCAGCGCCGCCGAAATGGCCACCACCATGTCCGCCACCGCCAAAGCCGCCGCGCGCGAGCGCCGGTGACGCGACCGCCATCATGGCCGCGATCACGCTCGCGATGAGGCCTTTGAGAAGCCTGTTGTTCATCGAAGCGTCCTCCTTGCAGTGCGGCGGTCTTAGCGCCGCACGAAGAGGATCAGATGAGAAGAACGGGCCGTCGGCTTCAACTTACAAATGCGCCAGATTCTGACGCGGGAGTTAGGGAGATCGAGTCCCAGCTCGCTCCGTCATTGCGAGGAGCCCTTGCGACGGTCGCGGTAGGGACGCTCATTGCTGAGCGCCCCCCGCACAGATCCGTACGTGCGGCTTTCCCGCATACGGCTCCCACCTCGGGTGAGTGACGGCGAAGCGTGTTCGGGGCCAAGGATGGAGGATTTGTGGCTTGGGGAGCAAGTCGGAGGCAAGCCGCGCAACCCGCTGCCACGTCGTGCCGTCGGTCTGGCTGCGGCGCCGAAGCATTCGCCTCCAGTGTTCGATGACGAAGTAGCGGAAGGCGGCAAGCGCTCGGCTGTTGGTCGGCACCGCATGGTAATTGAAGTACCCGGTGACGACCTGCCGCAGCCATTTGCCCTGTTCGAGCACCGACTGGTGCATGCGCCGTTGCAGCCCCTGCTTCACGGCTTGCAGCTTCGCCCGCATGCGATCCTTGCGAGACTTGCGCCTGATCTGGAACTTGCCTTGCCTGGATCGGCCGCAGATGAAGGTGAAGCCGAGGAAGCTGAAGGTCTCCGGCTTGCCGAGCCCGCGACGCCGGCGGTTGTCCTCCGCATGGCGTCCGAACTCGATCAGCCGGGTCTTCTCGGGATGCAGTGACAGCGCGAACTCCTTAAGCCGTATGCGCAGTTCTTCGAGGAAGTGCCGGGCCTCATCCTCATGCTCAAAGCCGACAATGAAGTCGTCGGCGTATCGCACGATGATCATGTCACCCGTGGCCTCGCGCCGTCGGAAGCGTTCGGCCCACAGATCAAGGGCATAGTGCAGGTAGATGTTGGCAAGCAGCGGCGAGATCACCGCCCCTTGCGCTGTCCCCTGCTCGCTGACCCTGACCGTCCCTTCTTCGAGGACACCCGCCTTGAGCCATTTGCGGATCAGGCGGATGATGCGCTGGTCGCCGATCCGATGCTCTACGAAGCGGATCAGCCATTCCTGGTCCACCGTGTCGAAGAACGCCCGGATGTCGGCGTCGACAATGAAGTTCACCTTTCTGCGCTCGATTCCGACCATGAGCGCATTCATCGCATCGTGCGTGCTGCGCCCGGGCCGGAACCCGTACGAGAACCCGAGGAAGTCTTCCTCATAGATCGCGTTGAGCACAGCGGCCGTTGCCCGCTGGACGATCTTGTCCTCAAGGGCCGCAATCGCCAGGGGTCGCTGCCGTCCGTCCGGCTTCGGGATATAGACCCGCCGCGACGGCTGTGGTCGATACGCGCCCCGGTGGATACGAGCATGCAGGTCCTCGAGATTGGCCTTGAGGTTTTGCTCATAGTCCCGCCACGTCACCCCGTCCGCGCCCGCCGCGGCATGCTTCTTCAGCGCGAAGAACTCCGCCGCGAGCAGGTCGGGATTGATGTGGTGGAGCAGCGCGGTGAACCTCTCCTTCTTCCTTTCCCTTGCCGTTCGCCGTATGCGTTCCAGCGCAGGTGTCACGCTTGTCCGGCTCGGCGTCCGGGACGTGCTTTGCTGGTCCGCATTCCCCTCGGTCACGGCCCTTTGCTCCACCTGCTCCTCCGCGGATCGCTCCGCTTCGTTCGCCGGCTTCCCAGCTACTACGGCCGCATCCGACTTCCCGCACCTGTTCATCATCGGCTTCGGCTCCTCGCCTTCCCGATGCGGACCTTGGAGGCTTGTTGCCATCGGCCAGATGCGGGACCTCCCAGGTTCCGACACGATCCCTTCCTGCGTGATGGGGTCTTCGACCACGGCAGAGCGTCAGTCCCTCGCATAGCGGGACCGCACATGTTGCCTTCGACGTTGCTTACCGTCTCGGCCTCTGCGAGTTTCTGTCTTTCGCGGCTCAATAGCCCACCCCACAGGATCGCTGTGTACGCTTCGCAGCCGCCGTCACCGGCGACCACGCAACACTCGCTACCGGGCGCCCGCTACGGCCTACCCGGACCGGTCTTCCACCGGCTGGATCGCGCCAGCTTCTCCTGGCGCACAAGCAATCCAGAATCTTTCCACGGCGAGAGTCTGGATTGCTTCGCTGCGCTTGCAATGACGACGTGGATGGAGCGAATTCCGACCTCTCACCGCAAAGAGCGGGGAGAGGTTAAGACAGATCACGCCCGCTTGCCGTTGTTCTTCTCCGCCGCGCGTCGCAGCGCCTCGGCGAGGGCGCCGCCGCCCGAAGATTCCTGCTTGCGCGGCGCGGACGAGGTCATGCGTGTTGGGTTGCGCTGATTGTTGTCGCGCTGCATGCCAGGTGCGTCCTTCTTGGCGCCGACCTCGTCGTCGAGGCGCAGCGTCAGCGAGATGCGCTTGCGGGCGACCTCGAAGTCCAGCACCTTCACCTTGACGATGTCGCCGGGCTTCACCACCTCGCGCGGGTCCTTGATGTAGGTCTTGGACATCGCCGAGATGTGCACGAGGCCGTCCTGGTGCACGCCGATATCGACGAAGGCGCCGAAGGCGGCGACGTTGGTCACGGTACCCTCGAGGATCATGCCCTTCTTGAGATCCTTGATCTCCTCGACACCTTCCTTGAACACCGCAGCCTTGAACGCAGGGCGCGGGTCGCGGCCGGGCTTTTCCAATTCCTTCAGGATGTCGGTGACGGTCGGCAGACCGAAGGTCTCGTCGACGAAATCCTTCGGCTTCAAGGTGCGCACGACGTCGCCGTTGCCGATCAGCGCCTTGATGTCGCTCCTGGTCGCTTCGAGAATCCGGCGCACCACCGGATAGGCTTCCGGATGCACGCCGGAGGCATCGAGCGGATCCTCGCCGCCGAGGATACGCAGGAAGCCCGCACACTGCTCGAACGCCTTCGGCCCGAGCCGCGGCACGTCCTTGAGCGCCTTGCGCGACTTGAACGGACCGTTGGCATCACGATGCGCCACGATGCTCTGGGCAAGGCCGGAGCCGACGCCGGACACGCGCGCCAGCAGCGGCGCGGAGGCGGTGTTGACGTCGACGCCGACCGCGTTCACGCAATCCTCGACCACGGCATCGAGCGATTTGGCCAGCTTGGCCTGGCCGAGGTCGTGCTGGTACTGGCCGACGCCGATCGCCTTCGGCTCGATCTTGACGAGCTCGGCGAGCGGGTCCTGCAGGCGCCGTGCGATCGACACCGCGCCGCGCAGGGTGACATCGAGGCCGGGCAGCTCCTCCGAGGCGAAGGCCGAGGCCGAATAGACCGACGCGCCGGCTTCCGACACCACGATCTTGTTCATCTTCAGCTCAGGCAGCCCCTTGACCAGCTCGGTCGCGAGCTTGTCGGTCTCGCGCGAGGCGGTGCCGTTGCCGATCGCGATCAGCTCGACCTTGTGCTTGATCGCGAGCCGGCCGAGGGTCGCCAGCGACTCGTTCCACTGCCGCTGCGGCTCGTGCGGATAGATCGCGGTGGTGTCGACCACCTTGCCGGTGGCATCGACGACGGCAACCTTCACGCCGGTGCGGTAGCCGGGATCGAGCCCCATGGTGACGCGGGTGCCTGCGGGCGCGGCCAGCAGGAGGTCGCGCAGGTTGGAGGCGAACACGCGCACGGCTTCGGTCTCGGCCGAATTCCACAGCCGCATGCGCAGATCGATATTGAGATGCACCTGGATCTTGGTGCGCCAGGCCCAGCGCACGGTGTCGATCAGCCAACGGTCGCCGGGGCGCTTGAGGTCGGCAATGCCGAACCGCTTCATGATCTTCAATTCATAGGCGCTCGGCACGCCCGGTGGCGGCGCCTCAGTCTCGGCCTGGATTTGCAGATCGAGAATCTCTTCCTTCTCACCGCGGAACATCGCGAGGATGCGGTGCGACGGCAGTTTTGTCAGCGGCTCGGAGAAATCGAAATAGTCGGCGAACTTCTCGCCCTCGGTCTTCTTGCCGTCGCGCACCTTGGAGGCCATGCGCGCATTGGTCCACATCTCCTCACGCAGTGCGCCGATCAGGTCGGCGTCCTCGTCGAAACGCTCGACCAGGACGGCGCGGGCACCGTCGAGCGCGGCGGCGGCGTCCGCTACGCCCTTCTCCGCGTTGATGAAGCCTTCGGCGACGACCTTCGGATCATTGCCGGGCTCGGCGATAAGCTGATTGGCGAGCGGCTCGAGGCCGGCTTCCTTGGCGATCTCCGCCTTGGTGCGGCGCTTCGGCTTGAACGGCAGATAGATATCCTCGAGGCGGGCCTTGCTGTCGGCGGCCATAATCGAGGCCTCGAGCGCGGCGTCGAGCTTGCCCTGCTCGCGGACCGATTCGAGGATGGCCTTGCGGCGGTCCTCGAGTTCGCGCAGGTAGACCAGGCGCTCCTCCAGGGTGCGCAATTGCGCGTCGTCGAGCGCACCGGTCGCTTCCTTGCGGTAGCGGGCGATGAAGGGAACCGTTGCGCCGCCGTCGAGCAGCGTCACCGCCGCCTCGACCTGCTCGGCGCGAACCCCAAGCTCCTGCGCAATCTTCTGGTTGATGTTGGCCACGCGAGATTCCCTCTATCCAAGCACGCGGGCGCAGGGGCGAACCACCGGCCGCGAGACGCCGCTTATGGACCAACCAAGGTTGATTCATCAAGGTGCGGCGCGCAATCGTCGACAGAGGATTTTTTGCCCGACCGATGCGATCTCGCCACAATCGTAGGCGCGCGACGACTTGACATCACCCCCGCGTTCCGCGCCTGCTTGCTCCGCCGGGCCACTGAACTCCACGCGAGGACCAATCATGCGTACGACATCGGTCAGCGTCTTCAGGATCGCCACCACGGGCCCCGGCGACGTCTCCGGCCTGATGGACCTGATCGGCTCCGGCGCGATCGATCCCACCTCGATCCTCGCCGTTCTCGGCAAGACCGAGGGCAATGGCGGCGTCAACGATTTCACCCGGGAGTACGCGGTGGCCGCGCTCTGCACGGCGCTGGCGCCCAAGCTCGGCCTGTCGCCGGCGGCAGTCGAGCAGCGCATCGCCTTCGTGATGTCGGGCGGCACCGAAGGCGTGCTCAGCCCGCATATCACGGTGTTCACGCGCAGCGAAGCCGAGCGCCCGGCGGGCCTGTCCGGCAAGCGCCTCAGCATCGGCATGGCGCACACGCGCGACTTCCTGCCCGAGGAGCTCGGCCGCTCCGCGCAGATCACCGAGACGGCCAGGGCCGTGCAAGCCGCGATGGCCGATGCCGGCATCGGCGATCCCGCGGACGTCCATTTCGTGCAGATCAAGTGCCCGCTGCTGACCAGCGACCGCGTTGCGGCGGCAAAGGCGCGCGGCAACACAACGGCGACGACAAGCGCTTACAGCTCGATGGCCTATTCACGCGGTGCGTCCGCGTTGGGCGTCGCGGTCGCGCTCGGCGAGATCGCCACAGAAGTCGGCGACGCCGACGTGCTGCGGCGCTATGATCTGTTCTCCAAGGTGGCCTCGACCTCGTCGGGAATCGAGCTGATGCACAACGTCGTCATCGTGCTCGGCAATTCGACGTCGTCAGTCAGCGAGTGTGTGATCGGGCATGCCGTGATGGAGGATGCGATCGACGCCGCGGCGGTGACCGCGGCATTGGAGAGCGTCGGGCTTGGTGCAAATCCGCAGCCGGGCTGCGCACTCGTCAACATCTTTGCCAAAGCTGAGGCTTCGCCTGACGGCAGCGTGCGCGGCTTTCGCCACACCATGCTGGAGGACACCGACATCAGCTCGACCCGCCACGCGCGCGCCGCGGTCGGCGGCCTGATTGCAGGTCTCGCCGGCACCGGTGCGGTCTATGTCTCCGGCGGCGCCGAGCATCAGGGACCTGCGGGCGGTGGCCCGGTTGCAGCGATCGCACGACTGTCGGATTGATACGGCCCTCCTCTGCGACCCCTCCGTCCCATGCAACCCTGCCCCTCGCGGCGGCTGAGTTGATTCGCGCGGGCCGTTGCGAAAAAGGTGACGCCGCGACCTTAAGGGGATTTGACTTTATGACTTTGCCGATGAGCTGGAATGAATGGGCGCAGCACGATGGCGTCGCGCTGGCGGGGCGCGTCCGCAAGGGCGAGCTGACGGCGAAGGAGCTGGCGCGCCAGGCCGCCGCCGGCGTTGCCAAGGTCAATCCGGCGCTGTCGGGCGTGGTCGAGCTGTTCGAGGACGTGATCGCCGATCCCGCCAAGGACGGCGCCAATCTCGCAGGTCCCTTCGCGGGCCTGCCATTCCTGATGAAGGACCTCGGGCCGACCATGAAGGGCCGGCTGCAGGAGATGGGCTCGCTCTTGATGCGAGGCAATCGCGCGAGCGCCGATACGTTCCTCACCGGCAAATTCCGCCAGGCGGGGCTCAACCTGATCGGGCGCACCACGACGCCGGAATTCGGCGTGTGCTCGTCGGCCGACAATCCCGCCGTCTACGTCACCCGCAATCCCTGGAATACCGACTACACCACCTGCGGCTCGTCGGCGGGCAGCGCCGCGATGGTCGCCGCGGGCGTGGTGCCGATCGCGCACGCGACCGATGGCGGCGGCTCGATCCGCATTCCCGCCGGCGTCAACGGCAATATCGGCCTGAAGGTGTCGCGCGGCGTGTTCTCGCTGGCGCCGCACATGTCCGACCTGACCGGCCTCGTCTCGATCCAGGGCTGCCAGTCGCGCAGCGTGCGCGACACCGCCGCCTTCGTCGATCACGCGCGGGGACCCGCGCCCGGCGAGTTCATGCCGTTCTGGACCACGGCGCAGCCTTACACCGAGATGATCAAGCGCGACCCGGCAAAGCTTCGCATCGCGCTGTCGCACACATGGGGCAATTACACCGCGACGCCCGAGATCGCCACTGAACTGGAGAAGGCCGGACGCTTCCTCGAAGGCCTCGGCCATCACGTCGACTACGCGCTGCCGGAGATCGACCTCCCCGCTGCCTTCGCGGCGCAGACCACCTGCTACATCTCGAACTTCGCGGTGGTGATCTCCAATATGCTCGCCGCGCGTGGACTGGAAAAGCCGCCGGATGACCTGATCGAGCCCATGAACATCCGCATCTGGGAAGCCGGGCGCCATACCAGCTTCGCCGAGCGGGCGAAGATGCAAGGAGTGTTCAACACGACCTCGCGCGGCTTCGGCAGCTTCTTCGAGCAATGGGACGTGATCCTGACCCCGATCACGGCGCTGCCGACGCCGAAGGTCGGCACCAGGGAATATCTCACCATCTCCGACAACCCTGATGTGCGCGACTGGTTCGAGAATCTCTGGCGCTTCTTCGCCTTCACGCCGCTCGCCAATCTCTGCGGCATGCCGGCGATCTCGATGCCGATGGCGGCGCAAGACCACGGCCTGCCGCTCGGCATCCAGGCCATCGCCAAGCAGGCCAATGACGGCCTGCTGCTGCAGCTCGCCGCCCAGATCGAGCGCGCGCTCGACGGCAAGTGGAACGGCGGCAAGAAGCCGAAGGTGCATGTGGGCTAGCAGGCGGTATCGCTCGACTCGAGTTGCGCTTCACGTCATCCTGGATGCTTCCGGTTTCCTGGAGCACACGAATGCAGGCCTATGAGATTCTCGAACGGTTGAGCACCTCGGAGGGACTTCCCACCGAGGCGATCCCGGTTTGCGAAGGTGAGCCGCAACGACCCCTGCCCTTGCGGCAGCGGCAAGAAATTCAAGAAGTGCTGCCTGAACGCCGATTTGGCTGGCTGAGCCGCGAAGGCACTAGAGCGGAATGGCTCTAGGTCGAATCGATTGGCGCGGCTCGGTCATGTCTCCCGCTTGCGGGAGAGGGAGCGCACCTCCGTCTTTGCAGCGATCAAGCCTCATTTCATCGCGCTCTAGTTCTTCACCACCGGAATGTCTTCCGTCGGCGGCTGCTGCTGGCCCTGCTTGTACATCGCGAGCGCCTTGTCGAGGGCTTCGCGCAGCGCAAGCGCTGCGGCCACACTGCAACGCAGATGCGCGGTCTGGACCACGTCGACCCTGACGGCGGCGCCGACCGGCATCAACAGGTTTGCGGCAAGCTCGATCTGGATCGCGCCGTTGTGGTGGCCGAAGCAGGATGCGCCGTCGAAATAGACGATCGGCGCCCGCTCCGAGCTGGAGCTCGAAATGGTGACGGGCCCCTGATTGGTGGCGGGCGTTTCGGGGTCGGCCATGGGCGCTCCTTGCTGTTCATCGACGAACGAAGCGCCCACCATCGGCGCTTCGGCGCGCCCTGTCGAGACCAAACCGCCCCGTGCGGGACCCATTCGGGGTTTTGCGCGAGCCGACACTGGTCTAGAACGTCCCTATGAGCACCCTACCGACCACGCTTGCCTTCGAGGAACTCGCCGAGGCCATCAAGGGCCGCCGCTCCGATTACGGCCACATCAGCGGGCTCCAGCTCGACCGCTTCGCGCCAGCCGAGGCGTGGTCGAGCCTGCCCTACCGGCCCGTCTTCGTCGGCGACACCGAGACCGGCGTGCTGCACGGCGGCGTCGTCACTGCGATGCTGGACGAGAGCTGCGGCATGGCGGTGCAACTTGCGCTCGACGGCACGCGCGCCATCGCAACCCTCGATCTGCGCATCGACTACCAGAAGCCGGCAACGCCAGGTCTCGACATCAAGGCGCATTCGGTCTGCTACCGCACCACGCGCTCGATCGCCTTCGTGCGCTCCACCGCCTATCAGGAGTCCGAAGACGATCCGGTCGCGACCGCAACCGCCTGCTTCATGATCGGTGCCAACCGCACCAACATGCTCGCCGACCGGCGGATGGATGTGCGCAGCATCCCGACGCTGGAGGCGCCGGAGGATCCGGACGGCCCCTTTGCGCGCAGCCCGTTCGCGCGCGCGCTCGGCATCCGCGTCAACGATGACGGCACGCTGACGATGCCGTTCTCGCCGCAGATCATCGGCAATCCGATCCTGCCCGCGATCCACGGCGGCATGACGGGCGCCTTCCTCGAGACCACCGCCATCGTCGGAGTGGCGCGCGAGCTCGGCACTGCGGCGCCGCCCAAGCCGATCGGCCTCACCGTCAACTATTTGCGCTCCGGACGCGCGCTCGACAGCTTTGCCGATGTCTCGATCGTGAAGCAGGGCCGCCGTATCGTCGCCTTCGAGGCGCGGGCCTGGCAGGACGATGCGACCAAGCCGATCGCCACCGCTTTCGGTCACTTCATGCTGCGCCCGACGCCTGGACGTGACGAGGAATAGGCCCATTTTGACTTGACGGCTGCGGTTCCGGCCAGAACGATAGCCCGCCTTTCACGAGAGGAATTGGATTGCGGCATCCGCTCGACATCGTCGCCATGTTCGCCGCACTCTGGCTGCTGGCGTCGATGGTCCTCGACGCGCTGACGCCGAAGGAGCTGACGGCGATCATGATCGGCATCGCGATCGGCCCCGCCATCGTCATCACCGCCGTGTTCTACTACCTGCGCTGCCAGCGAACGGATTTTGCGGTGATGTTCGCAGCGCTGTGGCTGATCTCCGATATCGCCATCGCGTTCATCTCGCCGAAGCAGCTGCCGCATTTCCTGATCGCGCTCGGCTTCGTGCCGGCGCTGCTGATCGGCATCGTGCTGCACTGGCAGACTTTCACCTCTCCCCGGCGGGGAGAGGCCGGATTGCGCAGCAATCCGGGTGAGGGGTCGCAGCTTCGGGAGAGGTGAACCACCGCGCCGGCCGACATCACCGCGGCAAGAGATTCGTCTTCGCGAGGTCCAGCACCTCGTCGCCGCGCCCGTTCATCACCGCGCGCAGCACCCAGAGGCTGAAGCCCTTGACCTGCTCGGCCGTGATGGTCGGCGGCATCGACAGCTCCTGCTTGGCGGTGACGACGTCGAGCAGCGCCGGCCCGTTATGCGCCAGCATTTCTTTCATCGCGCCCGGAAGCTCGCCGGGATCCTCGACGCGCTTGGCAAAGATGCCCATCGCGCGCGCCATCGCGGCGAAGTCCGGGTTCTCCAGGTCGACATTGGTGTCGACGAAGCCCGCGGCCTTCATCTCCAGTGCGACGAAGCCGAGCACGCCGTTGTTGAACACGACCACCTTCACCGGCAGCTTCTGTTGCGTCAGCGTGATCAGATCTCCCATCAGCATGGTGAAGCCGCCGTCGCCGGAGAGCGAGATGACCTGGCGCCCGGGCTGGGCGGCCTGCGCGCCGATCGCCTGCGGCATGGCGTTGGCCATCGAGCCGTGCACGAAAGAGCCGATCAGGCGGCGGCGGCCGTTCATGTCGAGATAGCGCGCCGCCCACACCGTCGGCGTGCCGACATCGGCAGTGAAGACGGCATCGTCGGAGGCATGGTCGCTGATGACCTTGGCGAGATATTGCGGATGGATCGGCTTGGCTCCGGGCGTGCCCTTGGCAAGCGAATCGAGGCCCTCGCGGGCTCTCTTGTAATGCACGACGGCGTCGTCGAGATGCTTGCGTTGCGTCTTCGTCTTGAGCAGCGGCAGCAGCGCCTCGATGGTGGGCTTGACGTCGCCGACGAGGCCGAGATCGATCCTGCAGCGCCGTCCCAGATTTTCCGGGCGGATGTCGATCTGCGCGACCTTCGCATCATCAGGGAAGAACTGCTTGTAGGGAAAGTCGGTGCCGAGCATCACCAGCGCGTCGCAGGCATGCATCGCGGCGTAGCCCGAGGAGAAGCCGATGAAGCCGGTCATGCCGACGTCATAGGGGTTGTCGTATTCGACATGCTCCTTGCCGCCGAGGGCGTGCACGATCGGGCTCTTCAGCGTTTCGGCGAGCTGCATCAAAGGTGCATGCGCGCCGGCGCAGCCGCGGCCGCAGAACAGCGTGATGCGCTCGGCGCCGTTGAGAAGATCGGCGAGTGCCTTCAGCTCGTCCGGCTGCGGCACGACCTTCGGCGGAGCCAGCGCAAGGCCGCGCGTCGTCGACAACGCGCGCTTCGGAGGACCACGGAACGCGACATCGCCGGGCATGGCGACGACGGCGACGCCGCGCAAGCCAACCGCCGCGCGAATCGCGTTCTCCAGGACGTAAGGCAGCTGGCTCGGGTCCGAGACCAGCTCGCAATAATGGCTGCATTCGCGGAACAGGTTTTGCGGATGCGTCTCCTGGAAATAGCCGCCGCCGATCTCGGCGGTCGGGATCTGCGCCGCGATCGCCAGCACGGGAACGCGACTGCGATGCGCATCGAACAGGCCGTTGATCAGATGCAGATTGCCGGGGCCGCAGGAGCCCGCGCAAACCGCGAGGCTGCCGGTCATCTCGGCTTCGCCGGCCGCAGCGAACGCAGCCACCTCCTCGTGGCGGACATGGATCCATTCGATCGTGCCGCGGCGGCGCAGCGCCTCAGTGAGGGCATTCAGGCTGTCGCCGACGATGCCGTAGATGCGCTTGACGCCGGCCTGTTCGAGCGTTGCCACGAACAGATCGGCCACGTTGTTGATCGCCATGTCGGTCTCCTGCTGCGCCGGCCACACTACCCGATGTATCAAAATCAGCATCGCGGCAATATGAGGCACAATAGGCTATGACAGGTTCACGGCTAGTTTATTGCGGTTCAGTCTTTCGCAATTGCCCGATCATAGGCGGTGATCGTCGCTTTCGCGCGCGCCGCGACGTCGGCCGCACTCATTCCGGGCTTGTAGAGACTGGAGCCGAGCCCGAAGGCGGTCACGCCGCCCTTGATGTACTCGGCAAAGTTCTGGTCGGAGACGCCGCCGACGGCGGCGATCATCACGCCTGATGGCAACACGGCGCGGATCGCGGCGATGCCGGACGCGCCGAGCACGCTCGCCGGAAAGAATTTCAGGCTCGAGGCGCCCGAGCGCGCCGCGAGCAGCGCCTCGGTCGGCGAGAACACGCCGGGCATGGTCACCATTCCGTGCTGATGCGCGCGCGCCAGCACCTCGGTGTCGACATTGGGCGAGACCATCAGCCTGCCGCCGACATCGTTGAGCCGATCGACATCTGCCGTGGTCAGCACCGTGCCGGCACCGATCAGCACACCAGCGGGCGCGAGCTTCACGGCAAGCCCGATCGAGCGGAACGGATCGGGTGAATTCAGGGGGATCTCGATCGCGGTCATGCCGGCCTCGATCAGCACGCCGATGATCGCTTCGGTCTCCTCGGGCTTGACGCCGCGCAGGATCGCGACCAGCGGACGCTGCATCGGCGGAAAGGGAACGCTCATCTCTCGCAGTCCTTCTACTTCGTCCAGATCGCGGCAGCCGCCATCGACAGGCCGCGGCGGACGGCTTCATCCGCGTCGACCGTGTTTGCGGTCACCGACAACGCCTCGAAAGCCAGCCGATACAGCACCGCAAGCCGCCCCGAGGCAATCAGCTGGACGCCCGCTTGCGGCACGGTGCCGGAGAGCCCCGCCGCCAGTTCGGCGCCGATCAACGTACCCGACAGCGTCTCACGTGCCGCTGCCGGCGTGCCGCCGAACAATAGCTGGCGCGACCGCGCGGTGAACAGCAGGTTGGCGGCGAAGGCCGGGGCGTCGAACGCGGCCTTCACGGCCGCCTTGAAGCTCGCGACGTCCTCGGCCTCATCGGCGCCCGCGACCGCGAGCGACAGGATGGTCTCGCGTGAGACCACGCTGAACAGCTCGCCGGTCATGAAGGTGGAGAAACGTTCCACGACGCCCTCCTTCACCCGAACCCATTTCGAATGCGTGCCGGGCATGCAGACCAGCGCCTCGCCCGCAGCATCGAGGCCGAGCGCGCCGAGTAGCTGCGTTTCCTCGCCGCGCATGACGTCCGGCGCGGCTGCGTCGCGCTGCGCGATGCCCGGCAGGATGCGGATGTCGCGCGCCTCGCCCGGCACGCGCACGGCCTGCTTCAGGACGGCCGAGAGCTTTGCCGGCGTGTCGACATAGCCGGCCTCGACCCAGCCGGTCTTGGCACCAGCCATGCCGCAGACGAGAGCCGGCAGATGTGCGGGCGCCTCGACCGCGGCAAGATGCGCTTGCAGCACGGCGGGAAAGCCGCTCCTAGCCGCCGCCAGCATGCCCTCGCCGCTGCGGCGTTCGGCCAGCACCTGACCGGCACGATCGACCAGCCAGAGCCGGAAGCTGCTGGTGCCCCAGTCCACCGCGACGTAGGCGGGTTCGGTCATGTCAGGTCTCGTCCTCGTCTCATGGCCAAGACGCCGTCCCGCGACACGTGAGACGATGTCCAGCAGGCTCCCGTCGAGATACCGGCTATTGAGCGGGCAAACCAGCCCTTTCTCTTCAATTTGGGGCTCCGTCGCGCTGGCACACCGCTTGCTGACGCAGCATTACTCAACTCCGTCAACGCGCGACAAGACGCGTCAAAATCAGATGAGGAAACCCATGGAGATCGGCTATTTCACGATGCCTTCGCACCCGCCGGAGTGCGGCCTGAAGGAAGGGAACGACTGGGACCTGCAGGTCATGCGCTGGCTCGACGAGCTCGGCTATCAGGAAGCCTGGGTCGGCGAGCACCACACCGCGCCCTGGGAACCCAACCCCACGCCGGACCTCTTGATTGCACAGGCCTTGATGCAGACCAAGAAGCTTCGCATCGGGCCGGGCGGCTTCCTCTTGCCTTATCACCACCCGGCCGAGCTGGCCAACCGCGTCGCCATGCTCGACCATCTCTCCGAGGGCCGGCTTAATTTCGGCGTTGCGGCTTCGGGCCTTCCGAGCGACTGGGCGATGTTCAACGTCGACGGCATGAGCGGACAGAACCGCGACATGACGCGCGAAGCACTGGAGATCATTCTCAAGCTGTGGACTGAACCGGCGCCCTTCACCCACAAGGGCAAGTACTGGACGGTGACCAAGCCGGACACGATGTTCGACTTCCTCAAGCCCCATATCAAGCCGCTGCAGGCGCCGCATCCGCCGATCGGCGTTGCGGGCCTGTCCAAGAACTCGGACACGCTGAAGCTCGCCGGCGAGCGCGGCTTCATCCCGATGAGCCTCAATCTCAATCCGGCCTATGTCTCCAGCCACTGGGACTCGGTCGAGATCGGCGCGGCCAAGACCGGCCGCAAGCCGAACCGGCAGGACTGGCGGCTGGTGCGCGAGGTGTTCGTTGCCGACACCGATGAGGAGGCGTGGCGGCTCTCGACGGGCGACATGATGGGGCGGATGATGAGCGAGTACTTCCTGCCGCTGCTCGGGCATTTCGGCTTCAAGGATTATCTGAAGCACGCCCCTGACGTGCCCGACAGCGACGTCACGGTCGAGTATTGCGCCAAGCGGAACTGGATCGTCGGCTCGCCCGCAACCGTCGCCGAGAAGATCGAGAAGATCTACGACGAGGTCGGCGGCTTCGGCGTGCTGCTCGTGTTCGGCTTCGACTACAAGCACAAGGCGGAAGCCTGGCATCACTCGCTCTCGCTGCTGAAGAACGAGGTGATGCCGCGCCTTGCGCATCTCGGCTCCGCGAAGAAGGCGGCTTGACCGCCAGCATGATCCGGAAAAGTGCGTAGCGGTTTTCCGAAGAGATCATGCTAGACTCTTAGCGCCGGGTGCGGCGCGATCGTGCCGCACCCGCTTTCATTTCGGAGATTTCCGCGTGACGGTGGACGCCAATTCCTTCGACGCCAAGCATTTCAAGCAGGCGATGCGCCAATGCGCCGGTGCCGTGGCGCTGGTGACGGTGGGCGCCGAGCACGGCAAGCGCACGGGGCTGACCGTGACCTCAGCCTGCTCGTTGTCGGACAAGCCGCCCTCGCTGATCGTCTGCGTCAACCGCAACGCCAGCGCCCATGCCCGCATCCGCGAGGAAGGTGCTTTCGCCGTCAACTTCCTGCACGAGGATCACGCGCTGCTCGCCCTCACCTTCAGCGGCCAGAAGGGCGTCAACGGCGACGATCGCTTCGCCTTCGGGCAATGGATGCGTGGCGTGACCGGCGCACCGGTGCTGGCGGATGCGGTGGCTGCGTTCGACTGCGTGCTGGCGCAGGAGTTCGAGACGACAACGCATTCGATCTTCGTCGGCGAGGTGCGCGGCGTATCACATGCAGATGCGGCCAAGCCACTTGTCTATCTGCGCGGCAATTTCCACACCCCGCACGAGATCCGCGAGACCGTCGCGCTCGGCGACCTCGACGCGCGGCATCTAAGCTGGACGGATTTTTCGTGACCTAGAACAGATCATATCCAGGCGTGAGGATGCCGGCCGGATCGTGACGGCGTCTGGCTTCGCGCAGTAACGGCCATCTTGGACCGAAATGATCCGCCCAATCCTGTGACGACATGGCAAGCGCGCTCACCGGGTACAGCACGCCGCCGGCGCTGCGAATGCGATCGTAAACAGCCCGATTGCGCGCGATCTGCCGGTCGGCATTCTCCTTGTCCGCGGAGGATGGGATGCGGATGAGATTGAACGGGAACACGACGCGCTCATCGGGCAGCCGAAGCAGGGGCGTGCGGCAGCTGTCCGTGAGCATCGGATAGTAAGTGACCCGCCCGAACGGACCGAGATCATCGCTGTTCAACCCGGCAATGACCTCGCTCGCGATCTCCAGTGCGTTGCTGCCGCGCAAATAGGTCAGAAGCCAGGGATGCGGATTGAACCATTGGCCGTTCGACCGCAGCAGCTTTTCTAGCTTGGCGAATGCGTTGGCGTCGTCGCCAAAGGTCAGGTCGGAGACAGTCTCGTGCTTGTCGGAGAGCCCAGCGAGCAAAGCCTTATCGGCGGGAGGCGCGCTGCTGTCGTAGAAGACACCAGCCTCCAATTGATAGCGCCAGCCGCCGGCGCCGTCGGGCACGACAGCGCCCTGCAACTGGTCGAAGCGCGCCTCGTCGAGGGCACGCCGCTGATCCGCCGTCAGTGAAGCAAGATCGGGATAGGACAGCAGATAACGCCTGACACGTTCGGGCGCGCGCATCAATCGAAGCGTGGCCCGGGTGATGATCGCGCATTGCGCCAGCCCGGCGCGAACGGCGTCGAGCAGGTCAGCCTGCGCCGTCGGGGAGCAGGTCAGCTCCACGCCTTCGCCGGTGACGACATCCAGTTCCAGAACCTGGTCGGTCTGGAGCCCGTGCCGGGACGACGACCCGCCAATTCCGCCGACGGCAAGCGTGCCGCCGATGGACAGGCCGAGGTAGTTGGTCAGCACCGGTGGCACGAGCCCTTTGGCCAGCGTTGCCTCCAGCACCGCGTGCCAGGTCGCACCGGCATCCACCACGACACGGTCGGGTTCGATCCGGTGGATCGATGCGAGCGCGGTAAGGTCCATGACGATGCCGTCGTCGGCCATCGCCCGGCCATAGGTGGCATGCCCCTGCCCGCGCGCTGCAACCTTCAGCCCCTGTTCCCTTGCCCAGCGCAGAATATCGGCGATCTCGGAGCTCGACGTGGGCTTGCAGACGGCCCGCGGCTGCCTCTGAACGATGTGGCCAAAATCCTGCGCCGCAGCCGCGCGGGATTTCGCGTCGTCCGCAAGCAACGCCTTGGGCGGTCGCGGGTCGCGCGAGCCCGGCGATTGTGCGGCAAGGGTGGCCGAAGCCAGCGTCGCCGTGACGCCGACGCCCGCGTGCAAGAGTGTCCGTCGATTGGGAGTCATGGTGCAGTCCTCTGCGCCCTCGCCGGGCGGATGGGCCCCTGCGCTTCAAGTTGCGATCGACTGCTCGCCGGGACAACCGGCGCATCGCGAGATAGACATTCCCGCCAATCGAGAGAATGCGTTCCCGCGTGTCGGCTCAAAGCCGCTCGTGCTTCAATCTCTCCGCCAGCAGGTCAACGAAGAGGTGCGTCTTGGCCGGCGGTATCGCACTCGGCGGAAACACGGCGCGCACGGGCGTTCGCGGCGCCTCGTACGCCTCCAGCACGATTTCGAGCGCGCCCTGATCGACGAGATCGCGGATCTGCCAGAACGGCCCGTATCCGACACCGAGGCCATGACGAGCGGCGGCATGCGCAGCAGTCATGTTGTCGGTGTGAAAGCGGCCGTTCACCGGCACGATCGCCGCGCGGCCGTCGACCTGAAAGCGCCATGTGTCCACTTCGCCGCGACCGGTCCTGCGCAGGATGCATTGATGGTCGGCAAGATCGCTCGGATGAAGCGGGTGGCCACGACACGCGAAATAGTCGGGCGCGCCGTAGACAACCGTGCGCAGCTCGCCCAACCGCCGGGTCTTCAGCGACGAGTCCGGCAATTCCCTGATCCGCACGGCGAGATCAAAGCCGTCGCCGACGACGTCGACAGGCCGGTCGGACATGTTGACGTCGACTTCGATCTGCGGGAAGCGCGCCATGAACTCGGCGATCACGGGCACCATATGGGTTGAACCGAACAGGACCGGTGCTGCGACCTTGAGCAGTCCCGACGGCTCGTCGCGCCGGTTCGCAGCCTCGAGCCGCGCTTCGGTGATTTCCGCAAAGGCCGGTTTGACGCGGCGATAGAACGCCAGTCCCGCTTCGGTCGCCACTGACTGCCGCGTGGTCCGCCGCACCAGTTCCACGCCGACGCTCTGTTCCAGCGCGGCCAGCGCGCGGTTCACCGATTGCAGCGACCGCCCCAATTGCCGGGCGGCGGCGGTCTGGCTGCCAGCCTCGACGACAGCCAGGAAGACTTCGATCTCCTCCATCGCGTGTGCTCCTCTTGCTCCGTCGGGAATGTATGTTCGCGGCAACGCAATTGCCGCCCTGGAATCGATCTGCGAAAGTCGATCAGGAGCCGGGCAGCGTCCGGGTTCCAGCAGAGGCCCGCGAGCGCGCTAGAACGAGATCTTCAATTGCTTGATCTTGCGATAGAGCGTGGCCCGGCTGAGTTTCAGCGCCCGCGCTGCGTCGGTGACGCGGCCGCCGTGCTTGCGCAGGGCCTCGACGATCGTTGCGCGCTCGGCCGCTTCGAGATCGGGCTCCGCAGCCCGTCCGCCGAATGGCGGCAGATCGAGATCGGCATCGGTGATGACGCCGTCTTCCGCCGTGCAGCCGGCTAGCCGCAGCACGTGGCGGAGCTGGCGCATGTTGCCAGGAAACGGATAGGCCGCGAGCTGCGACCATGCCTCGTCCGAGAGCCGGCAGCTCGGCGCCTCCTCGCGTGCGATCTGGTGGATGATGTCGGCGCGGTCGGCACGCTCGCGCAGGGCGGGCAGGCGCACCTCGATGCCGCGCAGGCGAAAATAGAGGTCGGCGCGGAAGGCCCCCGCTTCGGCCATGTGGCCGAGATCGCGATGCGTGGCGCTGATCAGGCGAATGTCCACGGCGACAGGCTTGAGCGCGCCGAGCGGCCAGACCTCGCGGTTTTCCAGAACGCGCAACAGGCGCGTCTGCAAGCCGATCGGCATGTCGCCGATCTCGTCGAGGAACAGCGTGCCGCCGTCGGCCTGCACGATCAGGCCCTTCGAGCCCTCGCGCCGCGCGCCGGTGAAGGCGCCCGCCTCGTAGCCGAACAGCTCGGCGTCGATCAGGCTTTCCGGCATCGCCGCGCAATTGAGCGCGACATAATTGTTGCGCGCGCGGTTGCTCGCGCCGTGAATAGCCCGCGCGAACACGTCCTTGCCGACGCCGGTCTCGCCATGCAGCAGCACCGGCAGATTGTGATCGCCGACGCTTCGGAGCCGCTTGACGTTGCGGATCAGGCCGGGGTCGCGGCCGGCAAGCCGATGCAACGCGTCGAAGCGATCGACCGGCGCATCGCGGCGCGGCGCCTGCGATCGCGCACGCAGAGGCGGAGCAACATGCCCCTGCCCTAACGGACGGCCATCGCCATGGTGCAGCTCGACAATCTCGCCGGCGCCACGCGTGGCGTGATGATCGAACTTGACGTAGCGCGACAGATCAATGCCGGAGGCAATCATGCCGTCGGTGAGACCCAGCAGCGCACGCGCGGAACGGCAGGCGCCGACGACGCGCCGATCGTCGTCATAGGCGATGAGGCCACTGCCGCCGTCACCGGGCACGGTGGCGATCCAGGCGTTGCGGAAATGGCCGCGGAAGATCGCGCCCTCCATCCGCCGCGTCGCCTCCATCGTCACCGCGAGTGCAAGCTGATGCGCGGCGCGCTCCAGATCCTCGCGACAGGAGGTGATGTTGACGGCACCGGCAAGCCGGCCGGCCTGATCGAACAGCGGCGCCACCGCGCAGGAAAAGATGTGCCATTGCGCGCGAAAATGCTCGTCGCGATGCACCAGGATCGGCTTCTCCTCCGCGAGCGCGGTCCCTAGCCCATTGGTGCCCTCGAACGTCTCGGCGAAGTTCGAGCCGGTGTAGATCTTCCAGTCCAGAAACATCCTTGCGTCGGCTTCGCCCGGCAGACGGCTGAGCAGCATGGTCGCGTTCGCATCCGCGAGATTGACGCAGTAGCCGGCGTCGCGCAGCACACGGGCGAGATCGTCGAGCTCGGGCGTGACGAGCCGGATCGTCTCCTCCATCGGCCCGGCGACATGGCGGATCTCGGCTTCGGTGAGCGTCTGCGGCGGGCCCTGGCGGGCGGGATCGAGCTTGTGGCTGATCAGGCAGCGCCGCCACGAATTGGCAATCCGCGAGGAGGCATCGACGTCCGCCACGTGATTGGCGACGGACAAGACACGGGCGACATGGTTCGAGGCCGAAAGGCTGGCCATCGCGGACGTCTCCACCCTGTATAATTGTGCAAAGTCTGGCAGCACGGGCGGGGATGTCAATCGGGAACCGGGAACGCAGCTATTGCTGCACCGCCCTCACCACGTGTCGATGCACGGCCGCTTCTTCTCCGTCCGCGCCGGCGGCTTCGGCACCGACCTGAGCCCCGCCATGATCCACCGCCGCGTCTGGGCGGGGTCGATGACGTTGTCGATCTCGAACACCGAGGCGATCGAGACCGCCTTGCCGTTGGCATAGAGCTCGGCGACCTTGTTGCGGTAATAGGTCTCGCGCTCCTCGGGATCGGCGATCGCCTCCATCTCCTTGCGGAAGCCGAGGCGGACATAGCCCTCCAGGCCCATGCCGCCGAACTCGCCCGTGGGCCAGGCCGCGGTGAAGAACGAGGCGTGGAAGCCGCCGCCGATCATCGACTGCGCCCCTAAGCCATAGCCCTTGCGCAGGACGATGCCGAACAGCGGCACGGTGAGGCTCGCGCCTGTGACGAACATGCGCGAGACGTGGCGCACGATCGCGGTCTTCTCGGCTTCCGGGCCGACCATGAAGCCGGGCGTGTCGCAGAGCGAGACGATCGGCAGGTCAAAGGCGTCGCAAAGCTGCAGGAAGCGCGCGGCCTTGTCGCCGGCATCGGCATCGATGGCGCCGCCGAGATGGCGCGGGTTGTTGGCGATCAGGCCAAACGGTTTTCCTTCGATGCGGATCAGCGCGGTGATCATGCCGACGCCGTAGTCGCGGCGCAGCTCCAGCACGCTGTCCTTGTCGGCGACGAGGTCGATCACGCTGCGGATGTCGTAGACGCGCAGGCGGTTCTCGGGGATGGCGCGGCGGAGCAGACGCTGGTCGGCAGCCTCCCACTCCGTCACCGCGCCCTGGAAATAGGACAGGTATTTTTGCGCGACGGATGTCGCTTCCTCTTCGTCTTCGACGAGGATGTCGATGACGCCGTTGGGCGACTGGAATGAGACGGGGCCGACCTCGGCCGGATGATAGACGCCGAGGCCGCCGCCCTCGATCATGGCGGGGCCGCCCATGCCGATCGAGGCGTTCCTGCTGGCGATGATGACGTCGCAGCAGCCGAGCATCGCGGCGTTGCCGGCGAAGCAATAGCCGGAGACGACGCCGATGACAGGCACGAGGCCGGAGAGCCTTGCGAACTGCACGAAGGAGGGACCGTCGAGGCCGGTCATGCCGAGCCGGTCGGTATCGCCGGGCCGGCCGCCGCCGCCCTCGGCGTAAAACACCAGCGGCACGCGCCAGTCTTCCGCCAGCGTCAGCATGCGGTCGATCTTCTTGTGGTTCATGTGGCCCTGCGTGCCCGCGAGCACGGTGTAGTCGTAGGCCACGACGATGCAGCGCGCGCCTTCGGGGCCGAATTTCTCGGCATTCACCGTGGCGACGCCCATGACGAGGCCGTCGGCCGGCGTATTCTTGATGAGGTCGTCGAGCCTGCGCCGGCGCCGCTGCGCCGCGATCGCGAGGCTGCCGTACTCCATGAACGAGCCGTCATCGACCAGCTGGGCAACGTTCTCGCGCGCGGTGCGCTGGTTGGTGTTGCGGCGGCGCTCGACCGCAGCGGGGCGGTTCTCGTCGAGCGTGTTGGCCTGGCGCGCGATCAGCTCGGCGAGGTCGGGGCGGATATGGTCGAGATCGACATCGGCTTCCGCCGCTGCGCTATCGGCGGCGACGTCGAGCGGCTCGAGGTACAGGATCGGCTCGCCGTGCATCAGCGTGACCCCGTCACCGGCGACGAGTTTTGTCACCCGGCCGCCCCGCTCGGCCATCACCAGATGCTCCATCTTCATGGACTCGATCACGGCGAGTTGCTGGCCGGGGCGGACGATCTCGCCTTCCCTCACCTGGATGGTGACGATGGTGCCTTGCAGGGGCGCCGCGACCATCACCGTGCCTTCGGGCACGGCTTGCGCGACGTGCGCCTCCACGCTGTGGCCACCGCTGCGCTCGGCCGCCGCGAAATAAAGCGGCTTGGCGGCGCCATCCGATGCTTCCACGAGCTTGGCAATGTTGCGGTCGATGAAATCGGTCGCGATACGGTTGGTCCTGAAATCGGGATGCGCGAGCACCGCCTGGAGGAAGGCGATGTTGGTGACGACGCCGTCGATCCGGAACTCGCGCAAGCCACGCGAGGCTTTCGCGACCACGTCATGCCAGGCCTCGCTTGGCGTGTGCACGATCACCTTGGCCAGCAGCGAGTCGAAGGCGGCACTGGTCTTGTATCCGGCATAACCGAAGCTATCGACGCGAACACCGGGGCCCGACGGCGGCTCGAACACGGCAAGCACGCCGCCGGTCGGATGCGTGGCGCCGGTCTCGTCCAGCGTCTCCATGTTGACGCGAAGCTGCATGGCATGGCCGCGCGGCTTCGGGATCGAATCCTGCGCAAGACCGAGCGAGGCCAGCGTGCTGCCTGCGGCGACCGCGAGCTGGGCGCGGACGAGATCGACGTCGAGCACCTCTTCGGTCACGGTGTGCTCGACCTGGAGCCGCGGATTGGCCTCGATGAAAGCGAAGCTGTCCTCGGCGGTGCCGTCCACCAGAAACTCGAACGTGCCGAGATTGTCGTAAGACGCCGCACCCGCCAGCTGCTTTGCCGCTTCGATGATGCGGCCGCGCAGGGGATCGCTCAGCGACGGGCTCGGCGCGACCTCGACCAGCTTCTGGTGCCGGCGCTGGATCGTGCATTCGCGCTCCCAGAGATGGGAGATCGCGCCATGGCGATCGCCGATGATCTGCACCTCGATGTGACGCGCCTGCCGGATCAGCCGCTCGGCATAGACGCCGTCGAAGCCGAACGCCGCCTTGGCCTCGGACTGGCAGCGCGCATAGGCTTCCGCCAGGTCTGCCGCATTCTCCACCACCCGCATGCCACGGCCGCCGCCGCCCGCCATCGCCTTGATCACGATCGCCGCATTGCTGCCGAGCGAGGCGAAGAACGCGGTGATCTCCTCGAGGCTCGACGGCCCGCTGGTGCCGGCGATGATCGGCACACCGCAGCGTTTTGCCAGTTGCCGTGCCGCGACCTTGTCGCCGAACAGTTCGAGCGCCGCCGCCTTCGGCCCGACGAAAGTGATCCCTGCGTCCGCGCAGGCCTTTGCAAATGCCGCGTTCTCGCTGAGGAAGCCATAGCCGGGATGCACGGCATCGCACGCTGTGCTCTTCGCTGCTTTCACCACGGCCTCGATATCGAGATAGGCCCGCGCGCCGCGGCCGGGGATCTCGATCGCCTCGTCCGCGACGCGCACGTGCAGCGACAGCGCATCGTCGGCGGGATGGATCGCGACCGTCGCGATGCCGGCATCGGCCGCCGCGCGTGCGATGCGGATGGCGATCTCGCCGCGATTGGCGATCAGGAGCTTCTTGAACGACATCGTCTCTCTCACTGGACGGCAGGAGGATTTGGGTTGAGGTCCTGCTTCCTGACCTTGCCCGTCGCCGTCAGGGGCAGCGCATCGATAATGCGGACTTCCGGAACCTTGTAGACGGCCATGCGCTCGGCGCACCAGGCGCGCAGTTCCTGCTCCGAGACCGTGCCGATCGCTTCCGGCTTGAGCTGGATGTAGGCGACCGGCACCTGGCCCTTGTCGGGATCGTCACGGCCGACCACGCCCGAGCCCAGCACCTTCGGATGCTGCCCCAGCAGCGCCTCGATCTCCGGCGGAAACACGCTCATGCCCTTGACCTTCAGCATCTCCTTGCGCCGGCCGAGGAAGTGCAGAAAGCCGTCCTTGTCGATGGTGCCGATATCGCCGGTGCGCAACCAGCCGTCGACGAGCGATTCCGCGGTTGCCTCCGGCTTGTTCCAGTAGCTCTTGAGAAGCGACGGCGTACGCACGCGGATCTCGCCTTCGGCTCCCAGCGGCAGCAGCGCGCCGGTCTCGAAATCGGTGATCTTGAACTCGGCGCCGGGGACCGGCAGGCCGACGAAGATCGGCTGGCTGTTGAGGTCGAAATCTCCGTCCTGAAAGCCAGCGGTGAAGGTATTGGAGGTGTGCGTCTCGGTCATGCCCCAGGCCGCCTCCATCAGAATCGTGCCGGTGAGATCCTTCCAGCGCCTGCGATAGTCGGCGTTGAGCTTCTTGACGAAGGAGACCACGCGCACCTGTTTCAGCGACGACAGGTCGAACTCGCTCCAGCGCGGATGGTCCATCATCTCGACCGCGCTGTCGACCGGCATCGCCGTGATCGTGACCTTGTATTTGTCGATCGCGGCCATCGCACCGACGGCGTCCCAGCGCGCGAGCAGAACCAGCGTGCCGCCTGAGAACAGCGGAAAGATCAGGCCGGAATTCTCGCCCGCAATCCAGAACTCCGGAAAGAACGACAGGAACACGCTGCTCTCGTCCGAGGGAAGCGAGATGCCGTAATTGGCGGCGGCCGTGTAGACCATGTCGCGATGGGTATGGACGCAACCCTTGGGCATCCCGGTGGTGCCGCCGGTGTAGTTGAGCGCGGCGACATCATCGAGGCGAGGCGGCGGCAGCGGGGTCGGTGCGGGCATTGCCGCAAGCGCCGGCAGGAGATCAGTTGCGCCGGAGACCGCGACGCGCGGCGTGCGGATCGAGTCCGGCGCTGGAAACGCAGGTGCCGCCGGCACGACATCGGCAAAGCTGGTGACGATGATCTCGCGCAACCGCACCTCGCCGCGGACCTGATCAACGATAGGCATGAGCTGGTCGAGCGCCACGATCACCTCGGCCTGGGTGTCGTTGAGCTCGTAGGACAATTCGAACGCGCGCGACAAAGGACTGACGGGAACGTGGACCGCGCCGAGCTTCAGGATACCGAAGAACACGATGTGGAATTGCGGGCAGTTCGGCAGGAAGACGGCGACACGATCGCCCTTGCGCACGCCCTTCTGCTGCAACAGCGCCGCAAAGCGATCGCTCTGCCGATCGAGATCGGCATAGGTGGTCACATGGCCGTAGAAGATCACGGCGGGCCGCTCCGGACTCCGCTTCGCCCAGGTGCGCAGATATTCCGTCAGAGGAACTTCGCCATGCAGATAGTTCGGCGAGCGCGGCAGGCCCGCCGGCCAGGCCTTGTCCCACAGGCCGCGCAAGGTGGCGAGGTAGTCCTTCTCGTCGAGGCCCGTGTTCATGACGTCCTTCCCGTGTTGCTTTTCTTTTCGGGACGGCACGCACGTGCCGTCAGTCGACGTCGTTACACGTCGAGCACGGCAGACTTCATGTCAAGAAAAACAGTCTCCGCATCATGGCCGATGCCGCGACGCGGAAAAAGATGACCGTACAGCGCTTCAGCTACGCCGCCCGCACGCCCGCGACGAAGGTGCTGACCTCGTCCTGCAGCGATTGCAGCTTCTGCGTCAGCCGGCCGCTCGATTGCAGCACGCGACCGGCGGCCTGTCCGGTCTCGGCGGTCGCATCAGTGACGCCGGAGATGTTGTGCGAGACCTGGTCGGTGCCGGAGGCCGCCTCCTGCACGCTGTGCGCGATCGCCTTCGTCGCGGCGCCCTGCTCCTCGACCGCGGCGGCGATCGACGAGGAGATCTCGTTGACCTCCATGATGGTGGCGCGGATGCTTTCGATGTTGCCGACGACCTGATTGGTTTCGGCCTGGATCGCGGTGATCTGCGCGCCGATCTCGTCGGTCGCCTTCGCGGTCTGGCTCGCCAGCGACTTCACCTCGCTCGCGACCACCGCAAAACCCTTGCCGGCTTCGCCGGCGCGCGCCGCCTCGATGGTGGCGTTGAGCGCGAGCAGATTGGTCTGCGAGGCGATCTGGTTGATGAGGTCGATGACCTCGCCGATCTTGTGCGCGGCGGCGGCAAGGCCTTGCACGGTGTCGTTGGTGCGCTGGCCGTCGGCGGCGGCCTTGTCGGCCACTGTCGCGGCTTGCGCCACGCGCTGGCTGATCTCGGCGATCGAGGTCGACAATTCGCCGGCGGCGGAGGCCACCGTCTGCACATTGCTCGAGGCCTGCTGGCAGGCGGTGGCGACGAAGCTGGCCCGGTCGCTTGCCTTGTTCGCGGTTTCCGACATGCCCTGCGCGGCCTGCTGCATCGCGCGGGCCTCCTCGAAGACGTCGCGGACGACGGCCTGGACGCTCGCCTCGAACTTGCCGGCGAGGTCGGCCATCGCCTTGCGCTTCTCGTCGTCGGCCTTCTGCTTCAGCTCCTGCTGCTCGGCATGCATCCGGCTCACCGCCGATGCATTGTCCTTGAACACGGCGAGCGCCTTGGCGAGGCCGCCGACCTCGTCGCGGCGGTCGGCGTAGGGCACGTCGAAGGCGCTGTCGCCGGCGGCAAGGCGCTCGGTCAGCGCGGTGATGCGGGCCAGCGGCCTGGTGACGCTGCGGCCGATCAGGAACGAGGCGCCGAGCACCACGACCAACACCGCGAGACAAATGTAGGCGAAGGTCATCGCGTTCTGGCGGAAGGCGGCGTCGACATCGTCGAGATAGATGCCGGTGCCGATGATCCAGCCCCAGGGCGCAAAGCCCTTCACATAGGAGATTTTCCCGACCGGCTGGTCGAAGCCGGGCTTCGGCCAGAGATAGCCGTAGAAGCCCGCACCGTGCTTGGTGACGACGTCGACGAAGCCCATGAACAGCGCATTGCCGGCGGGATCCTTCATGGCGGAGAGATCCTTGCCGTCGAGCTCGGGCTTGATCGGATGCATGACCATCTTGGGGGTCATGTCGTTGATCCAGAAATACTCGACCTTGTCGTAGCGCAGGCTCTTGATCTCGGCCATCGCGCCGGCCTGGGCCTGCTCGCGCGAGAGTTTTCCTTCGCTCTCGAGCTTCTGGTAATGCGCCAGGATGCCGTAACCGACATCGACCATCTGCTGCGTCTTGGCCTGACGGTCGGTGACCATCTGTGCGCGCAGGGTCGAGAGGGCGACCGGCGCCAGGGCGATCATGCCGAGGAGGCTGATGCCGACAATCAGGACCAGCTTGAAACTGATGCGGGAGAAAATCATCGGTGCTCACAGGAATTGGAAGGGCTGATATGCCAGATTATCCCGTGTCCCTTAGCAAAGCTTTAAGCATTCGGGTTCCCGAGGCTCCCGAAATTGCGCGGAGAGAGCGATGCGGCATGCTGGTGTGGCCACGAGACAAGCGAGACCGACGTCCCAAGATACGAATTCTTCCAATGTAGAACACCTCGACATTGCCTCTTCGCGCGTTGACTTGGAGAGCTCTCTGGCGGAACGATCGGCGCAGATCATCCGCGCCAGCGCTGGCGTGAGCGCAGCCGGAGGCCAGAGGCACAATGCATCGATCGACATACACCAGGCCCCTCGATCTTCCTGCGCTGGGCGCAGCGGAGCGGCTCTTTATCTGGGGATTTCGGGCGAAGGCACGCAGCGGAAGCGCCGTCCCGACGGCGGACGATATCAAGCAGGTGTACGACCATTTTCGCGTCGGCGATGCCGTGCTGTCGCTGGAAGCCGTCATCGAGATCTTTGCCTGCACCGCGCATACCGCGATAGAGGTGCACTGCCCCACCTGTCCGCGCATGTCCGACAGCGAGCACGGCATCTTGCGCGCGATTGCCGCAGCCCAGCAGGACCGCGTCGATGTCGCGCGCGAGCAGTTCGAGCGCTGGCTGCCGCCGGTCGGCGCCGATTGGGCGCTCGCGCCGGTCCAGGGGCTCGCAACGATCTTCCGCATGGCCGGCCTCATCCTGCCCGACCGGCACGTGCAGTCTTTCCAGCATGACCGGATGATGGCGATGAAGAGCTGGTTCGTCGGCAGCACGACGTTGCATTGACGAGATCGTTCACGATGCGGGCCATTTGCGATTCTGCGCCGACGTCGGACGCGGGCGAGCCGCTGCTCTGTCCACTTCAAGCCGCGCTTGCGACCCGGCCGGACATCGACAGCTACGATGATTTTTCCCGCCTCGCGCTGGCGCTGCTCCGCTTCATCGGAGCGGCCTATGCAACCGGCGCATCGGATTGCTGGGAAGCGGCCTATCGCGTTGCCGAGGAAGCCCCCGGCATCGCCGACAGCCCGTTGCTGGTCGCGCGCGCGGCAGCGCTCGTCAGGATCCTGCGCAGGGAGCGGCCCTGCAAGCTATGCTTCATGCCGCCGTCCTGCAGGCGGCTTTCCAAGGACGAGGCGGAATTGATGCGCCTGCTGGCGGTCGCACGCCGCAAGCAGCCGGGCGAGCTCGGGTCGGTGGTCTGCCAATTCGTCGGCTCCGGCAAGGAAGATGCGGCGACACGGGCCGTCAACGCGCTTGCGCTTTGCTGAGGGCTTGACAGCCAATGTTCGCATATCCCTCTTGAGAATTGATCGCCGGAAGGCTCTGATGGGGTACGGAGGAGAAATCCGTGCTGCACCCCCGGGACCTGAACGGCATGACGATGTCGATCGAGCAATTGTGGAGCCTGCCGGAGACCGCGCTGGTCGGCGCCTATGCCGAAGCGCGGCGCCGCTATGTCGAGAAGAAGTTCGAGCGCGACACCCAGCGGGCCCGACTGGAATGGATGCGTGCGAAGCTCTTCGTCAACACGTCCGGCGGCGTGACCGAGCGCAGGATGGCGGTCGACGTCTCGGAGGAGCTGGCGCGCAAGGGCCAGGAGGTGCGCGAGATGACACGCGACCTCGACATGCTGAAGATCGACGTCGACGTGATCGATACGATGATCCGGCTTCGCGGCGCGCATGGCGCTCTCCCGATCCATGCGGACGAGCCGGCCGAGAGCCCGGCCGAGCCGGAGGTTGAATGAGATGGTGGCATTCCGCGGCAGCTGCCTCTGCGGCGAGGTCGCCTTCGAGGTCGATGCTCCGTTCGACCGTTTCCTCAACTGCCATTGCTCGCGCTGCCGCAAGGCGACGGGGACCGCACATTCCTGCGAGGTGATCGTGAAGGCAGAGGCTGTTCGCTGGCTGCGCGGTGAAGCATCCGTCGGGCGCTTCGACCTGCCCAACGCGCGGAGCTTTGCCACCGCGTTCTGCAGGACCTGCGGCAGTCCGATGCCGCATCTCACCCGCAGCGGACGCGAAGCGATCATCCATGCCGGCGCATTCGACGAGCCGTTGCGGACAACACCCGATCGGCACGTGCAGTGGGCATCACGCGCGGACTGGTATGTGCACGGCGACGGATTGCCGGTCGAGGACTGAGATTCAGCTTCCCGCATGCGCACCGTGGCGACGATGATAGGCGCTCGGCGTGGGCCAGGTCCAGCCCTCCAGGGCCGTTCGATCCGGCTCGAAGATTTCGATCTTGAGCGGATGGCATGCCGCCGCATCGCTGGAATGGGTTGCGCTGCAGTCTCCACCGGGACAGGCCGACAACGCGCCGAGCAGGTCGATCTCCGCGAAGAGCTCGATGAAGTCGCCGGGGCGGACCGGGCTTGCCTTCATGAAATATTGATGGGTGTCCTTGCTGAAGCCGGTGCACATGAAGACGTTGAGCACGTCGTGGACATGATGCTCCACCGCATGCGGCTCCATCTTCAGTTCGGTCGCCAGCGCACGCGACAGGTTGGAGTGGCAGCAAAAATCGTAAACCGTGCCGTTCAGCAGCAGATTTGTATAGGGATCGCATCGCGTGCCGATCACATCGTGAATGCCGGCGCCGTCCGCGTCGAAGCCGTACCAGCCGAGCGTATCGTGACTGATGGTCGCCATCGGCCGAAGATAGGGCATGTTGCTCCAGAGCCGGTCGCCGATGCCGACATGCGTGCCATGGAGCGCCCGCGTTTTGCCGCTGAAGAAACGCTCGGAGAGATCGTCCGCGTTCCAGAGATTGAGGTCGCCGACCTGAGGGCCTTCGATGCTGACGATGCGGAAGAACTGGCCTCGCGCCACGCGAAAGGCACGGGCATCGCGCGGCGGCACGATGAGCTCGTGCGTCTTGACCGCCGCACGGCGGGCGGCTTCGAGCGTGGCCATATCCGGCCCGGGCATCGTCCCGGCCGGATAGACGATGGCCGGCTTGGCGGCGCGGCGCGAAGCGGCATCAGCGGGGGCGGGTGGGATATTTGGAGGCATTGTTCAGTCTCGGATCGATTCAGCAAGAGAAGGGCGGTGACTGACGGCGGAAGCGGTTGACCCTACCGCCTTGCCTCAGCCGCCCGCAACACACCCCTCCATGATCCCGTCAAGCTCGGCCTTCGAGAGCACGCCGAGCTCGGCGATGAAGACGATCCGTGTCCGCGGCACGCCTTGCGGCGGCGCCTCGCCTGGCGCGAGCGTGGCGCGGCCGCCGGCGAACTGGAACACCATCTGGCGTCCGGGCTGCTCGACGGTCTCGAACAGGCCCTTGGCGCGTGCCAGCTTCGGCGCAAGGCGGCCGATGGCCTGCTGCAGACGCGGCAGCGAGACCGGGTGATCGGAGGTCCAGCTCAGCGTCTCGAAGCGTTCCTCCGCCGGCCGTTTCGGTCCCGGATCGCGCGGCGCAGGCGCGCGGTCGGCGGTCGTGGGAAACAGCAGCGCGGACGGAATCTCGCCATGGCGTGCGTCGACCACCACCGCGGGCACGCGCTGCGCGCGGATGGCTTCGCGCATCCGCGTCCCCGCGTCCGCGCCCGCAAGATCGAGCTTGCTCAGCGCCACGATATCTGCGACGCGCAATTGCGACCGCAGCAGCGCGTCGTCCATGGCCGATGGCGGCGTCCCCGCATCCAAAACGCAGAGCACCGTCTCCAGCGGCGCCTCGCGCAGGATCACCGGGTCCATCAGATTGCGCACGATGTCGGCGGGATCGGCGACGCCGCTGGTCTCGATGACGATATGGTCGGGCTTCGGATCACGCCGCAGCAGCGTCGAAAGCGTACGGAGCAGATCGCCCTCGAGCGAGCAGCAGATGCAGCCATTGGCGAGGCTGACCACGCCGTCGCTCGCACCCACGATCAGCTCCGCATCGATGTTGATGGCGCCGAAATCGTTGACGATGGCGGCGATCCGCCGCCCGTCCGCGTGCGCCAGCAGATGGTTGACGACCGTGGTTTTGCCGGCCCCGAGGAAACCCGTCACCAGGAGAACCGGGACCGGCATGGCTCAGCTCTCCACGACGGGGCGCCGCACGGGTTTTCCCGGCCGCGCCGTCACATCGAGAATGCCGTCGCTGATCAGCACCTGGCCGCTGACGACCAGATGCCGAACGCCCTCAGAGGGACGGTTCATCGCCGTGAAGGTCGCGCGATCGCTGAGCTTCTCGTAGTCGAACACGACGATATCGGCATCCGCGTCCTTCGCGAGCCGGCCCTTGGCCCGCATCGCCGGCGTGCTCTGGGACAGGATCTCCGCCGGGATCAGCGCGCATTTGCGCACGCCTTCCAGCAGCGACACGGCCTTGCGCTCGCGCACCCATTCGCGGATGAATTTCGTGAAGCAGCCGGCCGAGCGCGGATGCGAGGTGGCGTCATCCGGCAGCGGCCAGGCATCGCCGGTATAGGTTGAGCCGTCAGAGAGCGTCCACGGCATCGCGTCGGAGGCGATCGCGCCGCCGGGATACAGCACCGACATGTCGAGCAGGTCACGGTGGTGCGCGTTGTTCTCGGTGTCGAGGATGTGCCAGAGCACCAGCGAGGACGGCTCTTCGGCCTGAGCCTTGAGCAGTTCCTCGCGGTCGTGGAAGCGGTAGCCATCGGTGACGCGCTGCACGGAATCGTAACCGGTGCCGTTACGCTCGACGAATTGCGGATCGCTGAAGAAGGCGGCGGCCAGCACGGTCGAGCCGGTGCCGTAAGGGTAGGCCTCGACCGTAATCGGCAGTCCTTGCGCCTGCGCCTTCTCGACCAGCACGCGGCATCGCGCGATGTCGGTCTTGCTCGACGAGTTGAAATGGCAGATGTGCATGTGCGCGCCGGTGGCGCCGGCATAGCCGATCAGGCGGATATAGGCTTCAACCGCGCTCTCGGGATCGATGCGTGACATGAAGGCGACATGGGTGAAGGTGGGCACGTCCTTGGCGGCCGCGAGCTGACATACCGCGGTCAGCTCCTGCACGCCGGCGCCCGGCGCATAAGCGTTCAAAATGCCGATGCCGATGCCGCCTTCGTTGAGGCCGCGCCCGAGACGTTCGAGAATGCCCGCGACTTCCGCATCGGTTGCGACGTTGTCCATCCAGCGGCGATCGCGCATGGCGTTGCCGAACGCCTCCAGCGAGCTCTCCGCGTTGGAGCCCGTCATCGCGCCGATGCGGGCAAAGGCCCAGTTGGTGGCGGCGCCGTAGTTCAGCACGCGGCCCTTCCGCGCCTGGCGCTCATACCAGGACCCGACCGGCAGCACGCCGGCCTCGAGATCGAGCGTCGTCGTCACCCCGTCGAACGCCTGCATGCGGTCGGCCGGAAGCGACTGGCCATGGGCGTGCAGATCGATGAAGCCGGGGGCCACCACGAGGCCTGTGGCATCGATCACCCGCTCGGCGCCGCCGAGGCCGGTGCCGACGGCGGCGATCTTGCCATCCACCACCGCCACATCACCGACGGCATCCATCCCGCTCGCGGGATCCACCACCCGGCCGCCAGAAATCACCAAACCACTCATCTCGTCACTCCGAAAAGCTGAAAGCCAAAAGACCCCGAAGTCCCGGCAGCTTCGGAGGATGAGACCGGCCACGTCGCGGGACCGTCCCGGCGCGCATGATGCAGATTCTGGAGGGAACGACCACCGCTGCAGATGCCGACGCTGCATGCGTATTGCCGCGCAGCTACCATGAAAGGGTGCAGGCAGGATGCAGTCTCGGGTTGCAACTTCGCCAAGGCCAAGCTATGGGATGCGCGCAATTCCAATTTCTGGAGGCGACAATGTCTACGGCTGTCCGCTTCCCGGGTTCGCCGCGCGATACCTAGCGCGTCCCCCGGGATCGATTCCCCGGGTGAGATCACAAAACCCCATATCAGATCGAATTTGCTGCGGCCTGTCGGCGCGCGATTGCGAACTTGTGTCATGACACTCAACATTCTGCCGGCGCCTTGTCAGGTGGCCGGACGTTCCGAGCTGCTCGAACGGCGGCTTCGGCGATATCATCCGCGCTTCCAGGACGCCGTACGTGCCCTGGCCGCGCGGCACCCGCGCCTGGCCGACCTCGCCGCGAGCTTTCCCGCGCTCCTCTTCGCGCTGGCTGTTCCGCGGACACGGCTCGATCCGACGCGCGCGATTGCATGCGTCGTCGACGGCGCTCCCCTCGCGCAAGCCGCCGCGCCTGCCGATCTGCCCCTGTGGCTGCGCAAGCTGCCGCCGGAGGCATTCGTGCGCCCGGTCCCGCGCCTGCCTGACGGCGAGCTGTTTCGCCGACAGATCGCGAACCACCTTCCGCGCTCGCTCAAGCTCGCGCCGTGCTGGCTTCAGCTGGTCGCCGAGGCCGCCGAGCTCGCGCATGAGCCGATGGCTGCGTGGATCGCGCGTGAATTCGTCCGCGAACCGCGGCGTGTTCAGACTGCGCGGTTGCGGCTCATCTGTCTCTGGGCGTGGTTTTCCTCTCAGCCGGCGACATTGGGGCACGATCTGATCGAGAGGCCGTGGACGCCGGACCTGCGGATCGATGCCGCACGTTCGGCCGCAGAGGATTGGCGAACGGTCGTTGCCTTGCAAGCCAATCTCGGCCGCCCGCCAATCGCCGACATGTGGCTGCGGCCCGGCCGGATGGCAGGCTATGAATTCGTGCCGCTGGATTGCATGGCCGCCGTCACCGCAGAGGCGAAGGCGATGAAGAACTGCCTCAACTCATATGGCGCCGATCTCGCCCACAATCGATCGCGGCTCTGGAGCATTCGGAAGGACGGAGAAAGGGTCGCCACGTTGCGGATCGCGCGCCGCTACCGTGATCCGCTGCCGAACATCGTCGAGCTCGAAGGTCCCGGTAATGCGACGGCATCGCAGGAGCTGTGGTGGGCGGCTCGTCAATGGCTGCACAAGCACGACTTGTCGCAGATCGACATGAGGCTACGTACTTGGGAAAGCGCGCCGCTGGATCGCGAAAGCTGGATGTCGCTGTGGCGGCCGTACTGGCTCGCCAAGCACCGTATTCCAGACTGGTTGCCAATGGCGCCGTCCCGCAAGGTGCTCGAAACGCTGTGAGTTGAGATGGAAGGGGCTCCGCCGTCTTCTCGCCTCCATTGTCCTTCAGGGAGCGGGGCGGGGCGGTGTTACGGTGGGCAAGGTTCCCTGAGGTTCCGTGTGATCGTCCGACGTTTTCTGCAACAAAGCTCGCATTCCATTTCGCGCCGCGCTCTCCTCGGCGGACTCCTGTCGGCAGGCAGCGCACTCGCGCTCGGCGGATGTGCTGGCCTCAGTGCCACCGGCGCGCGCTTCGACGCCTCGTCGCTCTCCGTTGACCCGACGTTGCTCGTCGTCACCACGCGCAAGCCCGTCAACGGCGGCCGCGCGAAACCCTGGTTCGGGCCGGAGCGTGCCGCGAGCATGACGGTCGCGCGGGCGAAGCTGACGGCGCCGGACGAGAGCCGACTTTCTCTCGCCTCGGTTGGACTTGAGGATTGGCGTCTCGACCGGATCGAACCGGTGCCGGCCGACGGTGGCGATCTCGCTGCGCAGGCGGGCGCAGGAGACGTGCTGGTTTATGTGCACGGCTTCAAGCAGACATTCGAGACGGCGGTACTGGATGCGGCCCATCTCTCCGATGGGATCAAGTTCCGCGGCCGGACCATGGCGTTCTCCTGGCCTTCCAAGGGAGGGCTGTTCGACTACGCCTATGACCGCGACAGCGCGATGTGGTCGCGCGACAATTTCGAGCGCGTGCTCTCTGCGCTGGTATCGGCGCCAGGCGGCGGCCGCGTGCACATCGTCGCGCACAGCATGGGAACCATGCTGACGCTCGAAGGCCTGCGTCAGCTCCATGGGCGATACGGCGACACGGTGACGAGCAAGATCGGCGCGGTGGTGTTTGCCGCGCCCGACATCGACATGGACGTGTTCTCGTCGGCGATCCAGCGCATCGGCCCGCTCGCCGGCAAGATCACCGTGATCGCCTCGACCAACGATCGTGCACTGGCGCTGTCGGGGCAGCTCGCAGGCGGCATGACCCGGGTCGGCGCGGCCGAGAAGGCCGCCATCTCGGGGCTCGGTGTGCGCGTGATCGATGCCTCCCAGGAAGGCTGGGGCATCATCAACCACGATCTGTTCCTGTCGAATGCGGAGGTGCAGCGGGTGATCCGCCGCTCGATCGACGGCACCACCGCGTAGGAGAGCGCCTGCGCCGAGCCGCGCGAAAAGCCAGCTCCAGCCCACACCCGTTGCGGCTCCGAGGGGAATTGAATTGCAGCTTGCGGATGGAAGACCTATGTTGGGTGTCTAGTCAGGCAGCCGCCCATCGTATGGCGAGAGACTGCAGGATCGACCTCACGGTGGATGGTTTCCATTCAGCATCGGAGGTGATGCCATGGCCATTGCTCCTACCCTCCAGAAATACCTCGCCGCTGAGAACATCCAGTACGAGGTGATCCCGCACGAACTCAGCATGACGTCCGCCCGAACGGCGCAGGCATGTCATATCTCGGGCGACCGCCTCGCCAAGGGCATCGTGTTGCGGCGCGACGGCGGATACATGCTGGCCGTCTTGCCCGCATCGCATCACCTCCGCCTGTCGGACCTGAGGACAAGCCTCGGCGACAATGTCCACATGGCCGATGAAACCGAGATCAATCGGCTGTTCAGCGACTGTGCACACGGTGCAGTCCCTGCCGTCGGCAAATGCTACGGATTGGATATCGTGGTCGACGACAGCCTCGAGGCACAGCCTGACATCTATATGGAAGCCGGCGATCATGAGACGCTGCTCCATATGGGTCACGCGCAGTTTGCGCGCCTGACGGCCAACGCCCCGCACGGCCGCTTCAGCGCGCATGACTGAGGGTCCTGTACACCGCCCATTGCCCTTGCGATTTGGGCGGGAACTCTGGCCGCGAAGCGCCGTCATACTGTTCAGCAGGTGGCGGCGAGAGTGTCTGCGCTTGTCTGGTCGGAGTTCGGAAGACGGGGGTGCTGCATTCCATCAAGGCACTTGAAACCCACGAACGGAGACTCGCCATGAAAGTCAAAGACGTGATGCACAAGGGTGTCGACTGGGTCAGCCCCGACACGCCTATCACCGAGATTGCAAAACTGATGCGGGCGCATGACATCGGCTGCATTCCGATCGGCGAGGATGACAAGCTGGTCGGAATGGTGACCGACCGCGACATCGTCTGCAAAGGACTCGCGAGCCACAGCTTCGATGCCAGCCGCGCGAAGGCACGTGACGTGATGACCGAGGGCATCCATTGCTGCCGCGACGACGATGACCTCGCCAAGGCGATGCATCACATGGAGAAGCTGCAGGTCCGCAGGCTGCCGGTGATCAACAAGAGCAAGCGGATGGTCGGCATCATCAGCCTGGGTGACGTCAGCCATTCCTCATCGGGTGACATGCTCACGGAGACGGTCAGAAGCGTTTCGGCGCATCACTGAACTTACGGCCAAGACGTATGGCCAGGGCTCCTCTCGCGTCGCCGCTCGAACAGGTGTTGAGGGGAGCTTGACCCATGCGCTCGTCATGCAACCATCGCGCGGCGCAGAAGCGACGATGCGATGTGGCTCATCTTGCGCCGGAGTGAATGCAAGTTGCGCCGGAATGGATGCAAGGCCGGTTCACTCGTCGGCCTACGCGATCAAGCGCTGCACCAATGCCGACTCGCTCGAATACGTGAGGAGCGCCTCGTGAGTTGCCCGGGTCACCCCGACATAGGTCAGCCGGACACATTCCTCGACGGTCTCGCCGTGGCGGCCGAGCAGGCCCAAGCCGGCAATGGCGACGCAGGGAAATTCCAGCCCCTTGGCGCTGTGCATGCTCAAGAACCGCACGGCCACCCGCTTGACCGAAACCCTGTTGCGATTGTCCTTGGCGATGTCGATCGGCACGCCATGCCCGGCGAGGATCTGCGCGACCCGCCCGCCGATCCAGTGCTCCGGGTAGAGACACGCCATCTGCGACCATTCGTAGCCGGCTTTCTTGCGGTCGAGAAACCACTCGGCAACGCAGTGAGCTTCTGCGTCGATGCTCACGCACCGCCGCACATCCGGCTCCAGTCCCTGCCGACCCGCATCTTCGGGCAGCAGGATGGCGTGCTCGTCGTCGGCCGTGATGCCGGGAGCGCCGATGACGTCCGCGGCGAAGCGTCTCGCGAAGGCAACGATCTGCGCGGTGTTGCGATAGTTGACCTTCAGCACGGTCGTTCTGCCCTTGGCTTCAATGCCGAGCTGGCTCCAGACCGGGCGCTCACGCCCCTTGTAGATGGCCTGGATATCGTCGTAGACGACCATCAGCGCCTTGGTGCGCGGGTTCACCATCTTGGCCGCGAGCGCGAGCCATTGCGGCTCGAAATCGTGCGCCTCGTCGATCAGGACGGCGTCGTACTGCTCCGCCGGGATATGGCCTTGATCGACCGCCTTCACGACCTCTGCAACGCTCGCAGCCAGGCGCTCTGCGTAGTCCGGATAGTCTCGCTCGGATGGGGCGGCAATCCCGTAGGTCCGCAGCATGCGGTAGCACCACGAGTGGAAGGTGAGAACCTGAACGCGGTCCTCCACGCCCCTGCTCTGCATGGCATCCTCGAGCCGGCCGGCGATGCCGTTGGCGTAACACAGGATGAGCACCGGCTTTGCCGCCGCACGCGCCAGATACTCGGCGCGAAAGGCCAGGATCAGGGTCTTGCCCGATCCGGCGACGCCGCGAATGATGCGATGCCCCTCGCCCAGGCTGCGCGCGAACTGCTCTTGATGCAGGTCCATGACCGCAAGCGTCCGGTCCGAAGAATCGGCGCGAGGAGCATCGTCCAAGGGCAGGGCAATCTGCCGTATGCGAATTTCCGGAAACAGCAGCGCCCGCAGGCGGTCGAATTGCGGCATGGACAGCGGCTCTTCGAGACGCGGATGAACCATGCGCCATAATCTCGACCGGAATTCCTCGGGGTCCACGCCCTCGGTCATCTCATCCTTGAACAGGCAGAGATGCTCGGAGAACACCTCCTTGAGATCGGTCTGGTCGAACTGCTTGCGCGTGATGTTGGTGAACACGGCCCCGAAGCCGAACGGAACGATGGACCGACCCGCAAGGCGATGACCCGGCGGAAACAACAATTGCCCGTCGCGTTCCAGCGTGCGCACGACCTCGAACGTATATTTGCGAGCCTGCTCGAGCGGATTGCTTTCCCGCACCACACCACGACTTGTCAGCAGCTCGACCTTGGTCTTGTCCGCCGAAACGATCGTCTCCAGGCGCCAGTCCTTCACCTCGAGCACGAGCAGGCCGTTCGCGGGATGAATGATGATGAAATCCGGATGCCGGTTGCGAGGGCCGACAGGCAGGTTGTGCCAAACGACAGCGTTCTCTTCGAGGAAATCCTTGAGTCGTTCCGCCAGTCGTAGCTCCCCACGGCTGTCGAAGCGCGCGAAGCCGAGACTCGGGATCAGGATTGCCATGTCACGACCGCGAGCACCATTTGCGGACCACCTCGTGAGCTCCGCGGAGCAGGGCGGTCTCTCCAGGCCCACATGGTTGCCTAGAGTGTGCAGGTTTTCAATGGCTTAGGATCGCATGGCGCTCCGTTCAGAGCACAATTGCGAAACTATTATATCGTTGAAATCGCTGTATGATTCCTCCATTGCCGATGGCCCGGCGGCACGGCATCCGCGTCCTGGGAACGGCGCGGTCCCATTGCTACATTGTCGGGTGGGATTCCCCGATACCTTCATTAGGTCTGATCGCCGGGCCGGCGCGAGCGCAACTTAAAAGATGGTTCCCATGGTGAGTTCAGACAAGAAAGTGGGACGAAACGACCCCTGCCCCTGCGGCAGCGGCAAGAAGTTCAAGAGGTGCTGTCTCAACTCACAAGGCGCGACCGAGATCCCATCCGGATTACAATGCGATCCGCAGGAGGGGGAAATCACCCTTCCGCTCTATGAGCAGGCGCAAGGAGCGTTTCGGGAATACGATCCGGTCGTGGAGCCTGACCCCGAACAATGGCTTGCGCTCGACGAACAGGAGCGGATCGATCTCGTCATGGAGTACCATCGCCGTGCACGGATCCGCGTCCCGCGCGCGAAAGCACATGCTATCTTTCACGTTATCGTAGAGAGCCAGATTGCCGATGCCGAACTGCCGGTGCGACGCATCGCGCAGCGTTTGATGTCTGAAGGGCTGGATCGTCACGAGGCCATTCATGCGATCGGCTCGGTGCTCGCCGCCCAGATGCACGATCTGGTGAGTGAGGCCAGATCGGGCAGCCATGGCGTTGAGGAGAATTCGAAGCGCGATCCGAACGAGGCCTATTTCGCCGAGCTGGAAGCCTTGACGGCGCAAGAATGGCGCCGGTCCGGCTGATCGTCGCGCGAGCCGTTCCCGCCGAAATGGCGCGCGCCGCGCAGAATAAACTGTGAACTCTTATGTTATTGAAATCGCGATATGATCTTGAGCAGAGCCCTATCGTGGCGCCGCAAATTGTTGCACTCAAAAGACAGCTTGCGCAGATAGTCTGATGACGGCAGCTTGATACTCGATCGACGCGATACCGCGGCCATGAGCGGCCGCACGCGGTGCCGCGAGGGAGTTTGTGCATGTCAGCAGAGATGCCGAACGTACGTCAGGTGCAAGGGTACTGCAGTCTGTGCATCGCCCGCTGCGGTACCGTCGCGACGGTAACGGATGGCAAATTCACGCGTCTGGACCCCGATCCGACCCACCCCACCGGGGCGGCAATTTGTGCCAAGGGCCGAGCGGCTCCCGAACTGGTCTATCACAAGGAAAGGCTGAAGCGACCGCTGCGTCGAACACGGCCGAAAGGCGACGCCGATCCCGGATGGGAGGAAATATCATGGGATGCAGCACTCGATCAGATCGCAACCGCCATGCGGCGCATCGCCGAGCGGCATGGACCTGAAGCGGTAGCGTTCAGTCAATCATCGCCTTCGACGACCGCAATTGCGGATTCCGCTGCGTTCATTGTCAGACTCATGAATGCATTCGGTACGCCGAACCATGTGTCGGCGCTCGAGCTGTGCGGCTGGGGACGCGGCTATGCGACACGCTACGTCTTCGGCGTCGGCAGTGTTGCGACCGGAAGTGCTGGCGGGGCGATGGCCAACATTGCCGAATCGGGCTGCCTTATCCTGTGGGGCTACAATCCATCGTTTACGCGCATTACGCATGCGACCGCGACGGTCGCCGGCCTGAAACGCGGAATGAAGTTGATCGTGATCGATCCGCGCAAAGCCGGGCTTGCCAACAAGGCCGATGTCTGGCTGCGGGTGCGCCCCGGAACCGACGGCGCGCTCGCACTGGGTCTGGCCAACATCATGATCGAACGCGGATGGCACGACGAGGCGTTCGTCCGGAGGTGGAGCAACGGCCCCCTTCTGGTGCGCTCCGATACCGACCGGTTGCTCAGGACGGAAGACCTCCTTTCCGGCAGCGGATCGGGACAATTTGTCGCCTGGGATTCCGAATCCAGCCGCGCCGTCAGCTATGATCCGGTGACCGGCTGCTACGAGGCATCCGCTGACCATCTTGCCTTGCGCGGAGAATACACTGTCGCAACCGGAGACGGTCCGATTTCCTGCCGGCCCGTCTTCGACCGCTACGCAGCGCTGTGCAGCAAGTATTCGCCCGAAATGATTGAAGCGACATGTTGGATTCCTCCTGGCCAGTTGGAGGAAGCTGCCCGCACGATCTGGCACGCCCGGCCCGTCTCATATTATGCCTGGAGCGGGCACGAGCATCACGCCAACAGCACGGAGACGGCGCGGGCGATGGCCATGCTCTATGCTCTTACCGGCAGTTTCGATGCGGCCGGTGGCAATGTGCTGTTCCCTGCAGTGCCGGCCGGGTCGATCAGTGGAGAGAACTTGCCTGCGGCAAGGCGGCTTGCTCCCGCAATCGGGGTCGCCGAACGACCGCTCGGACCTGCGCGCTGGAACTATGTCTCTCCGCGGGACTTTTACCGAGCCGTTCTGGAAGACACGCCATATCCAGTCCGCGGACTCGTCGGGTTTGGCGCAAATCTGCTGCTCGCTCACGGCGATCCCGCTGGTGGACGCGCTGCGCTGGCCGCGCTCGATTTCTATGCCCATGCCGATCTGTTCATGACTCCGACGGCGGCGCTTGCGGATGTGGTGCTGCCTGTCGCGTCCTGCTTCGAACGCGAAGCTCTCAAGATCGGATTCGAGATCAGCGCGGAGGCGCAATCGCACGTTCAACTCAGACAGGCCATCGTCGCGCCGCCCGGCGAGGCACGGTCCGATACCGACATCGTCCTCGGCCTTGCCACACGTCTCGGTCTTGGCGAGCATTTCTGGAACGGCGATGTCGATGCCGCTTATCGGCAGCAACTTGGTCCGAGCGGCATCACCCTGGATGAGCTTCGAGCGCAACCAGCCGGATTGCGGAAACCGCTGACGACGCAGCACACCAAGTACGCCGCGCGCGATGACAAGGGAAACCCGCGCGGCTTCCCGACGCCGTCGCGGAAAGTCGAATTCTGGTCGGAAACCTTCATTGATCACGGCTATTCGGCCATGCCGGATTTTGTCGAACCACCCGTGAGCCCGACCGCCCGCCCCGACCTGGCCGCGTCTTTCCCTTTGATCCTGACGTGCGCGAAACCCAGTCTTTTTTGTCAGACCCAGCATCGTGCGCTGCCGGGCCTGCGCAAGCGCGCATTGGATCCGGAGATCGAGCTGAATCCTGCGACGGCCTCGGCACGCGGCATCAGGAATGGAGATTGGGTTGATGTGCGCACTCCCGCCGGCGGAATGCGCGCCCGTGCGCGCTTCAGTGAAGCGCTCGATCCGCGCGTCGTCGTGGGCGAGCATGGGTGGTGGCAAGGTTGCGATGAACTGGGCGTTGGCGCTTGCGATCCGTTCGGTCCTGATGGCACGAACTTCAACCTGACCGTCGACGCCAGCGTTCGCGACCCCGTCAGCGGCACGCCTTCCCATCGATCCAACCTTTGCGAAGTCGGGCCGGTGCGGGAATCTCGTGCAGAAGAGCCTTAGGCCGACGCGAGCGAGGCCGACGCCCGTGTAACTGGGACAATGTCGTAGAACAGCGCGGAATATCGTGGCTTGGCGCTCCACTGAGAACAAAACTGCGAGCTCTTGTGTCATTGAAATCGCGATATGATCTTGAGCAGAGCCCCATCGTGGCGCCGCGTTCGTGATGGGGGGCACTACTGGCCGACGGGACGTCGGTTCATTTCCTCCAAGAGCCCGCGCATTGCGTCGAACTGTGTGCCAAAGCCTTTCCAATCGCCGGAGCGCAATCGTTCAACGGCCTGATTGTAGCGATCGAGCGCCTCCCTTGCCTGACCTGTGGACGGGCCTGTAGCAGGCATTTCCCCATTTGTGCTCGAGACCGGCCGCGCCCCGCCAGGCTCGATGAACAACGCGGACAAGGCCTCGTCGAGCGTCTCCTTCATCACCACGTGTTCACCATAGGCTGCGATCACACGCTTTAGCTCTGGCAGGTGTCCGTGCTCCGCTCGCAAATAGAGCGGCGATACATATAGGATCGAGTTCTCGATCGGGATCACAAGCAAGTTCGCGCCGCGTATCACCCGCGAACCCATCTGATTCCACAGCGTGATTTGCTGCGATATCTCGGTACTCTGGTTGATCCGCGCCTCGATCTGGAACGGCCCGTAGACGAGCTTCTCCTTGGGAAATTCGTAGACGATCAGCTTGCCGTAATCGGGCGCGTCACAACGCGCGGCGAGCCACGCGATCATATTGTCGCGGCGGCTGGGCACCATGGGAAGCATGAGGAAGAACTCGGCCTGCGGCTCTCCGGGCAGCCGCATGACGATGTAGTACGGGGCCATCGTTGCAATGCCGCCGCCGCCTGGCTGGCGCGGGAATTGCCACAGATCCTCGCGGTTATAGAAAACGTCGGCGGCCTCCATATGGTAGGTCTGATAGAGCCGCGCCTGGATCAGGAACAGGTCCTCCGGATATCGAATGTGCCTCTGCAAGTCCGGAGGCATCGCCTCGAACGACTTGAACAAGCTCGGAAAGATACGCTGATAAGTCGCCGCGACCGGGTCGCCGGTGTCAATGAGGTAAAAATCGACGGTCCCATTGTAGGCATCGATGATGACCTTCACTGAATTGCGAATGTAATTGAGATCGAAATCCTGCGCTGGCTGCGAAGAGGGGAAATAGGAACTCACCGTGTAGGCGTCCTGAATCCAGAACATCCGCCCATTGCTGATGACCAGATAAGGATCGTGATCGAGCCTGAGGAACGGAGCGATCGTTTGCACCCTTTCCCCGATATTGCGGCGGATCATGATCCGACTGTCGGTGGTGATGTAGCTTGACAGCAGCAGGTTCGGGTCATTGAAATAGTAGGCAAACAGGCCTCTCCACACCGCCGCTCCTATCGGAATGCCACCCGTGCCGTCATAAGCCGCGTAGACATTGTCTTTTCCCTTCGGATAGTCGAACTCAGCTGTGCTCCCCTTGACGATGACGTAGTTGTTGCTCTGTTCGCTGTAGTAGATGCGCGGCTCGTGGATTTTGGGGCCTCCATCCGCAACGGGCGGGATATCCCGCAAATAGAGGAGCGGCAGTCCTTCAGTGCTCTTGCGCGTGACCGGGCTCATCACCGCACCATTGCCATGAGTAAACAGCACGTGGCGGTTGACCCATGTCTGGGCGTTCGGCGGCAGCAGGGAGGGCCGCAGTTCGCGTGCCGAGAGCATCACACTTTGGTAGGAGCCGTCGAGCCAGTAGCGATCGACGTCTAGATCATGGAATTTGTAGTAAGTGCGGATCTCTTGCAGCTGCGCGTAGGTGTCCGACAGAGGCAGCCAGTCCCACAGCCTGATATTATCGATTGTCGCCTTGTTGGCGTCGAGCGTTTTGGCGGTAAGCTTCTGTTCGGCCGCAAAGGGCCTGGCTGCGATCTTGTCCAGATTGTAGGCCTGCCGGGTGAGCGCAATGTTGCGCTCGATGTAGGGCTTCTCCAGATCCAACTCGCTTGGTTTGACGAAGAATTGCCAGACCAGAATGGGGACTACGCCGGACAGCACGAAAGTGCCGATGACGACGAGCAGGAACGCGGCGACAGGAAGCCGGTAGCTGCGCGTCCGCAAGTTCGCCCACGTGGCGAGAGCCGCAACGATCGAAAGTCCGATCATCAGCCACAGGGCCGGCAGCCCCACATGGACATCGGTGTAGCTTGCGCCGACGACCACGCCGTTGTCGCCGTAGAGCAGCAGATAGCGATCGAGACTGTAGGACCAAGCCTTCACCGCGAAGAAAAGACCGAGCAGCGCCGAGCCGTGGCCAATCGCTGTCGGCGACATCGAACGGTGTTGCGAGTCGTATTCGATATCGCCGTGAGCCCAGTAGATCGTTCCGGCGACAAGCGCACTCAGAGCGAGCGTGAGCATCATCCAGTTCTTGATCAGGATATAGGCGGGCAACGAGAACAGATAGAAGCCGATATCCTTGCCGTAGAGCGGCTCGTCAGAGCCATATGGCACCTGATAGAGAAACCGCAGGATGGTGCCCCAGTTGCCCAGTTCGGCCGCTGCAACGAGAAGGGCGAGCAGGACAACCCCGCCTGCGATAATCGAGCGCCACGGCAAGCGATCGCGCCACTGTGCCAGCGGATCCGCCGGCGCGCTGCCCGCGGCCTGCCACACCGCAGCCGCCGCAAGCTGTGTCGACCGCTTGCCGGCAACACGCAGCGCGAGCCACCCGTTCACCCAAAGTACGAGAGCAGTTGCTGTCCAGATCGCGACAAAGACTGCGGCTTTGGCGCCGATCGTCATCCAGAAGACCTGCAGATAGCCGAGCGACGAAAACCATAGCCAGTCGACCAGGAAATCGCTCGCGAGCTCGAGCAGGATCAGGCAAATCGTAATGACGACAGCCACAACGGTCAGCCCGACCACGCCACTTAGCCGTGGTGCCTTGCGTTGGGGTCCGGCAATCCGGATCGTCATGCCTGATCATAGCGGAAATGACGGACGTCCGCCGCTTGATTCGGGCCGGCATTGCACCCACGGCGAGGGACGCATATGGGCGAAACCCCGGCGCACGCGGAACAACACAAAGCGGAAAGCTCAGCGATGCTGCCGACGCAATCAGTCAGCCATCGCCGGAGATAGTGCTGCGGCTGCGAAGCCGTATCGTACAACGAGGTGGCAGAGCGCGGATTTGGCGCTCCACCAGAATAAAACCGCGAACTCTTATGTGATTGAAATTGTGATATAACTCTCCATTTTCCTCCTCCGTATTGCAAAAAGCGCTACGCATTCTATATTGCTCGTATGGAGGTTCGTCATGCCCCGAGCTGTTGAGCGCAAGGAGCATCCGCTTTCGATGCGGCTGCCGGAAACCGACATTGCCATCATCGACCGGGCAGCGGCTCTGCGCGGCCGCTCACGCACAGACTTCGTGCGTGACGCGGCAGTACGTGCGGCCGAGGAGGTGCTGATGGAGACGGCACCCATTCGAATGAGTCCGGCCGGATTCAAAGCTTTCATGGCAGCACTGTCCGGTCCCGCCACCCCCGTACCGGAAATGATTGAACTCTTCCAACGCGCGGCACCATGGGAGAGCAAAGCGTTTTCGAGCGCAGTGGGTACCGGTTCGCGTGAAGAAAACGCGTCAAAGCAAAAAGGTGGCTCGGACAAGAGAGGCTGAGACTTGGCAATCTCCGGCCCCGAACCGCTGACGCCGGCTCATATTCTAGACGAGTTCTCCTGCGGCAAGCCATCTCTCGATCGGTGGCTTAAGACGCGCGCGCTCTCCAACCAGGAAAAGGGCTTTACGGCCGTTCTCGTCGTCCACGAAGCCGGGCGCGTGGTCGGTTATTATGGTCTCGCGCCAACGGCAATCGTTCCGCCACGCCTGCCACGGTCCATCCGGACCGGTCAGCCGCCCGCCCCTGTCCCTTGTTTGCTTCTGGGGCAGCTTGCGACCGATCAGAATTGGATCGGCAAGGGAATTGGCACCGGCCTGCTCAAGCATGCATTGCAACGGTGTGCCACGGCCGCGAGCCTCATCGGCGGTCGTGCTCTGATTGTCAACGCGGTTGACGTTGAAGCTGCCGAGTTCTGGGCCCGACGCGGTTTCCTTCCCTCAAAAGACGATCCACTTATCCTCTTCAGATCGATCGCCGATATTGCGGCATCGCTTGGCTGAGGCTGAGCTAAGGCAGCAAGAACCTCGCGCCACCAGAACGAAACTGCGAGATTCCAATGGTGTTCGACAAAGGCACTCATCGAGGTCCGATCACCGCGCATCCGCGAGGGCCCGCGGCTCGACCAGCAGGCCTTGTCGTTCGTAACGGCGGCGACTTCTGCTGAAGCGTACGACGACGGCATATCGGGAACTGTTCGCCTTCACACGCCGCGTAAGCAGGGCGTCGCCTGCCGGCAGAAATTCGAGATCATGGAGGCCAACGCAGCGCAGACACGCCGGGCCGGGAGGCTCCATCATCAGGAGACCACCAGTGGCGCCGCAGCGATGGCATGTCCACTCCGTGTTCAATGGCTGGATGACCACCAGTTCCGGGGCGCGGCTTGCCTTCTCCGCCAGGCGTTCGCGCTTCGCCTCGGAAAGTTGCGGCGACACCCAGTGTGTCCGGTATGCCGCCTCGATCCCCGGATCTCCGCTTCGACTGAAGCACAGCGCCCGGCGTTGCGGCGTACGATCAACATAGGCTGTGGGGCTTGCGATCAGTCCTGTCGCGGTTGCCCAGGACTGGAATAGCCGCATGGCTTCCAGGATGCGCGGCGGGTCGATTTGGACAACTTCCTCCAGGCAGCCGACCTGTCCGCGCTGCCAGCGCTCGACTGCTCCGGGATCAAGCCACGACGAGGATGTCGATAGCGCTCACAAAGTGCCGTGCCGCCAGCACCCTTTCGGCTGCTATGGCGATGCGATCGCCAAGTGGAACCCGATTCTTCCGGCTCATTTGTAACTCTCGGCACACCTATCCGATCGACGCCGAACCCGACCCGCCAGTCTCGGCGGAGCGGATCAATTTCGCGGGATTCCAACCCTTTCCAGGTCCAGATGCGGCCCGTCAGCCTGAACAGACTGCTCGGATTGCAGCCGACATACTGTTGATAATGGACATTGCGGTTTTGCGAATCAATGCGCGTCGCTAACGATGATGAAAGCTGGCGACCCAGCTCGGGAGAGTTTCATGGCGCTTCCCCTCGCCCAACAGCAGTCGATCTTTGCCTGGGGCGGCGACGTGCCTTCGACGCCTGAAGACATCCTCGCCCGCTACCTGCACCTTCGGGAAATCTCCAAGAAAGTTCATGAGGAAGTTCTCAAGTGTGTATCCGACGATGCCTTGCTGAATCACGCACGCAGGCTCGGATTGGCACAGGGAAAGAGGTTGCTCCTCGAAGACATGGACGAGATTTACTACCTCTACGATCTTGCCATTTACACCGCACCGGCGGATCGTTCGCGGGCGATTGATCGCTACGCGAAGTCGGCCATGTTCGAGGCGCAGTCCGACGAAGGGTTGATGCTAGACGCAATGCGTCGGTCGCAGTTCGCGATACTCTTGATCGAGCAGCGTCACGACGCGGTGGGCCTGATCGCCACCGACATTCTCCGCAACTCGAAAGTATGGTTGCTCGACGTGGGGATTGAAAGTTCGATGCACGATGGAGAACTCATCGCCACAAGACTCCTTACCCCGGAGGCGTTCTCGATGACAGCCGGCGTCATGGTCCCGTTCGAAATCGAAATGCTCAAGGAAGTTTGCATGCGGCTGCCGCAGCGCCTCGCCAACGGCAAGCTGAGCCGCGTAGCAGACGACAGGCGCTTCGCCGAAGCCGTCTACAACCTGGCGCTCGCGGACGGCGTCATGGATCGCGTGGCCTATCTCGATCTTGCCGACGAGGCTTGACCTCACGTTGCGGAAACGCAGAAATCGGCACACTCGGCAGGCATGGCGCTCCCTAGGGGAATCGAACCCCTGTTTCAGCCTTGAGAGGGCCGCGTCCTAACCGCTAGACGAAGGGAGCGTGAGGGCTAGCCAATAGCCTCGAAATTTGTCCGCCGCAAGGACCCCGAGGGGCCTTTTACGGCTCATTGGCGAATTTCAGCCGGCCGGCCGGCCTCAGGGTGTGGGCGTCGAAGGTGCGGATCTCGATGACCCCGCCGAGATCGAGCGTGACTACGAGCCGGTCGCCCGCAACCCCGGTCGAGACGATTCTGGCGCCCTTGGGCAGGGTGGCGGTGACATCCCCGGCGGCTTCGGCCGCCCTTCCCTCGGACTTGAAAAGGCGGTAGCCCACCGCGATCAGCACGGCGCAGATCGCCAGCGCCGTGGTCAACCCCGCGATCAGCATCATCCGCCGCACCCGCGCGAACAGCGCGGCCTGCTCGGGGGTCGGTTCGGGAACAGCGGTATCAGACGTCGTCATGGAAAGCTCTGGGTCAGCGCAAAGGTTGGAGGTTGTCGTCGCCGGCGACGAGGGCTCGGCCCGGCTCGACCGCGTGCTGGCGGCGCGCTTGCCGGAGCTGTCGCGGTCGAGGCTGAAGGCCTTGATCCTGGCAGGCGCAGTGCAGCTGAAGGCCGCCGCGGTCCGCGACCCCGCTTATCACGTCGCATCCGGCGATACGATCATAATCGACGTGCCGGAAGCGGCGCCCGCCGAGCCCAAGGGGGAGGAGATCGCCCTCGACATCGTGTTCGAGGACGACGACATCGTCGTCCTCAACAAGCCCAAGGGGCTGGTGGTGCACCCCGCGGCCGGCCACGAGACCGGTACCTTGGTGAACGCGCTGATCGCCCATTGCGGCGCCTCGCTGTCGGGCATCGGCGGGGTGCGCCGGCCGGGCATCGTGCACCGGCTGGACAAGGACACGACGGGGCTGATGGTCATTGCCAAGAACGATCTCGCCCATGCCTCGCTGTCGTCCCAGTTCGCCGACCACGGCCGCACGGGCGCGATGCGGCGCGGCTACATGGCGTTTGCCTGGGGCGTGCCGAACCGCCATCGCGGCACGGTCGATGCGCCGATCGATCGGCATCCGCATGCGCGCGAGAAGATGGCCGTGCGCCAGGGTGGCCGCGAGGCGGTGACGCATTGGGAAATCCTGGAGAGCTTTGACGGACGCGACGGCAAGGGCGTCGCCGCCCTGCTCGCCTGCGAGCTCGAGACCGGCCGCACCCACCAGATCCGCGTCCATCTCGCCCATATCGGCCATCCGCTGATGGGCGATGCCGTCTATGGCCCGCATTTCAAGACCAAGGCCAACCAGCTCGGCCTCGAGTCGCAGGCAGCTTTGGCGGCGCTGGGGCGGCAGGCCTTACATGCTTACCTGCTGGTATTGGAGCACCCGAGAACGGGAGAACTTCTGCACTGGGAGGCGCCTTTGCCGGAGGATTTGCTTCTCCTCGAACGGATGCTAAAAGCGGCGCTATGACGCAGGCCGCTTCAGAAAGCCTTTACATTACAAAAAGTTATAGCTGCCACACGGGGACGTGACGTCAGCAATCCTTCCCTTTTTGCCCCCCCATGGGGTATATTGCGCCTGCGTTGAAATCACCAACGCGGAACATCGCAGCTACGGCCGGCTTTAACACAGCGGTCGTCTGCCTGGCCCGCCGCTATCGGGGGCCTGAACCTTTTGGAGGGCGCACTATGGCCCGTACCGCTGCTTTGCCGGTCCTCAATGGAGAATCCGGCCTTTCTCGCTACCTCGCCGAGATCCGCAAGTTCCCGATGCTGGAACCGCAGGAGGAGTACATGCTCGCCAAGCGTTGGCGCGAGCATGACGATCGCGACGCGGCGCACCAACTCGTCACCAGCCATCTCCGCCTCGTGGCCAAGATCGCCATGGGCTATCGCGGCTACGGCCTGCCGATCTCCGAGGTCGTCTCGGAAGGCAATGTCGGCCTGATGCAGGCGGTGAAGCGTTTCGAACCCGAAAAGGGCTTCCGTCTCGCCACCTACGCCATGTGGTGGATCAAGGCGTCGATTCAAGAGTACATCCTGCGTTCGTGGTCGCTCGTGAAGATGGGCACCACCGCGAACCAGAAGAAGCTGTTCTTCAACCTGCGCAAGGCGAAGAGCAAGATCAACGCGCTGGACGAAGGCGATCTCCGCCCCGACCAGGTCAAGATGATCGCCAAGCGCCTCGGCGTCACCGATCAGGACGTGATCGACATGAACCGCCGCCTTGGCGGCGACGCGTCGCTCAACGCACCGATCCGCGACGACGGCGAAGCCGGCGAATGGCAGGACTGGCTGGTCGACAACACGCCCAACCAGGAAGCCATGATGGCGGAGCACGAGGAATATGATCACCGCCGTGACGCGCTGAACGGCGCCATGGGCGTGCTCAACCCGCGCGAACGCCGCATCTTCGAGGCGCGCCGCCTCGCCGATGAGCCGATGACGCTGGAAGACCTTGCTGCCGAGTTCGGCGTGTCGCGCGAGCGCGTCCGCCAGATCGAGGTCCGCGCCTTCGAGAAGGTGCAGTCCGCGGTCAAGGGCACGATCGCAAGGCAGGAACAAGCCGCGCTGGAAGCCGCGCACTAAGCGCGGCGGTTCAGCGCCAGAGATTGGCGGATCGAAAGAGACAGAAAGCCGGCGGCAACGCCGGCTTTTTGTTTGGGTGTGAGCTAGGGCATCTGTTGCGGAGATGCTGGCAGGGCATCTTGAACGCCAGCAGCGGATCGCCCGACAAACTCTTGTCGGCCACATCCAGAGAACGGACACGCGCCGTGTCGATCATCCTGCAATCCACCGTCGGCGGCTTCTCCGAGCAGTTCATGCGCAAGCTGCCGCCGGTCGAGCAGGCGATGCGCGAGCACGGGCTCGAGCCGTCCGAATTCGTGATCTCCAAGGACTATGCATCGACCGCGACAGTGCCGTTTCTCGGGCCGTTCTTCTACGATTACAGCGTGTTCTTCGGCGACGAGAAATTCAGCGTCACAGCACCGAACGACATGGTGTTCCTGGACTATTTCTTCAAACGCGTTCTGGCGGCGGATCGACCGCCGAAGCGGCGGCGTCCGGGTTTGATGCAGAGGCTGTTCAGCTGGATGGCACAACCGGAGTGAGATTACGGTCGATGCGCCTCGCTCGATCGCACTTGTCGCGGGACGCTAGCTCGTGTAAGTGCTGCGCCCCGGCGCAATCGCGCGCCGCTTTGTTCACGCTTTCAAAGGGAGGCGGCATGAAGTTGAGATCGAAACCTTCCGACCGCCGCCCGCCCACGGCTCGGCCGCGGCAGGTCATGAGCTGAGCGCCGCTTCGCGGCTGTTCTTCCAATTATTCACTCCGGTTCCGAGGGGCGTGACGCAACACGGCGTCGCGCCGTGTCGTCATGTATTTGCGGTTCGTTACACCGCTCATCCACCCGCACAGCCGCGTGGAGAGCGGCTTCTTTCGTGCGTCCTGGTACCTCGACCGGACCAACTGCCCCGACTGGATTCGGCACGAGATGGCAGATCAGTTCGACTGGTTCGCGCGGCATCTGCCGATCCCCGGGCGGATCGCGCGGCACTTCAAGCGGCGCGATTCGATCTGGGGCATTTGCTGGTTCGATCCCGGGGCCCGCGAGGCGGTCAGCCGCGCGCGCTACTGCGCGTGGCTGCTCGAGGAAGGCGGCCTGCCGGTGCGTACGATCACGACGTCGCACCAGCGTGAAGTGATCTGGCGCGATGCGCATCAGATCGTCGCCAAGCCTTCGGCCGACCTTCCCAAGGCATTTCCTTGAATGGGAACGGCTCGCCAAGCATTGGCCGTTCGGCCGGCGGTTTCGGCCGCTGGTTGCCGGACGCGCCTTCGTGGCTGGACTCCGCCTACTCCCCCCATTCCCGCGCCAGCGTCGCGAGGATGCAGCCTTCGCAATAGCGCGCGTCCTTGTAGTCGATCCAGTTGTGCGCATAGACGCGATCAGGCGGGATGTCGTAGCGCGCGCGCAGCACCTTGACGAGGATCTTCCACGCCACGACCTGAGCTTCGGTCGGCCCCGCCGTCACGTCGGGATAATTGCCGGCGAACTCGACGCCGATCGAATTGTCGCGCACGACCTGGCGATAGGTCGATCGGTTGTCGATGTACTTGTTGTCGTTGCGGTTGGCGCCGTCGCCGTGGGTCGGCACGAGGTTCTCGGCGACCGCCCAATAGACCGTGCCGTCGGTCTCGACCCAGACCGTGACGCCGCGCCGTGTCGGGTTCTTCGCCTGTGCCTGCGCGCCGCCGCGCGCCGAGCCCGCAGGTCCCTCGGTCTGGTGCACGATGATGTTGCGCCAGGGTCTTGCGTTGCGGACGTCGCCCCACGGCGCCAGCCAGACGATGTTCAGGCCGGGAATCTCGGGCGTGCCGGAAGCGCGCGCGAGCCTGGCGAGCTCGGCATCCGCAGCAGCGGCGGGGACGATCGGAAGGAGAGCAGCCAGGACGGCCGCGAGCAGGCGAAACATCATCATGGAGGGTCCAATGCGACGTTGAGCCTAACAGGCTTTACGCGAATGTCCTCACCGTCCCGACAACCTCGGGTGAAAGCGGCGGGGCGGGGTCATAGACCGCAAAATCGTTCTTGCCGCTCTTCTTGGCGGCATAAAGGGCGTGGTCGGCGTTGGCCATCAGCCGGTCGGGGAATTCGCCGATGCCGCGATCCCACTCCGCAACCCCGATCGAGATCGCGATCGGAATGTCGCGGCCGCTGCAGCTGGCTGCATCCTGACGGCAGACCTCGAGCACGCGGCGGGCGATCGTGGCAGCCTCGCACAGGGACGAGGACGGCAGCACGACGCAGAACTCGTCGCCGCCGGTGCGGGCGAGCATGTCGCCGGGCCGCAGGCGCGTCTGCGCCATCAGGGTGAAGTGCTTGAGGCAGGCATCGCCGGCGGCATGGCCATGGGTGTCGTTGATGGTCTTGAAGCCGTCGAGATCGATCACCAGCAGCGAGAACGGCACACCGCTGCGCCCCGAACGGGCGCATTCCTCGGTCAGACGCTGCAGCAGGTGCCGCCGGTTGGCGACGCCGGTGAGATCGTCGAGCAGCGCGAGGTCTGCGACTTCGTTGCGCAAGCGATCGATCGCCATCAGCAGGAAACCGAAGTTGAGCGTCATCGACAGGAACAGCAGCCCGAGCACCATGATGGCATGGTTCTGGCCGCCGGCCACGGCCGAGAAATCGTAGTCGAGCAGGTTGCCCACGACGCGCACGCAGAATGTCGCGAGCATGGCGATGATGACGATGCCGGACAGCCGGGCGCCCGGGCTGGCTCGCCCTTCCGGCGGAGACAGCAGCAAGTCCAGCGAGCACAACAGCGGCAAGGACTGTCCGAGCGTGTAGCAGAGCATCCGCAACGGCATGTGATCGAAGCCGAACTTGAACAGAACGACTCCGCTGAGGCTCAAGACCCCCGTCGCGACCATGAACCGCCAGGACACTGGCCGATCATAGAAGCGTTCGATGCCCATTGCGGCAAAGCAGCTCGCCCCGATGATGCCGGCACCGGCGATCAGAAGCGGCACAGGAGACATGGCCGAAAGGCCGATCAGGGCTATCACCGCTCCACCCGAACCAACGAAGGCCGATGCCATCCAGAACCGCGCAGCCGCGAAATTCGGGTAGGAGCGCGTCACGTAGGCCCAGATCACGCCGAGCGCCAGGAAGTTGACGACGAAGACCGTCCACAATGTCGGTACGTTCAGCATGGCGCGTACAGCACGCGCAGCGTCCCGCTCCCCCTTCCCGGCAGCCGTCCGTCCATGACCCATCCCCGTCTTCTTGCGGAGGACGATGCGACGGTTGCGCTTAATGGAGTCTCACTGCGGCTTGCGAAAACGCATGCTTGGTTTTGGATTCATGAACGCCACGCGCCATTGTCGGATCGTTAAGCCTGTCGCCGCCGATGGCCGCGCTGGCGCGCGAAGCGGATTCGCGACCAAAAATCACCCGAAAATGCATCTGAGCTGTGGATAACAGGATGACACGGATGTGACGACGCGGGGCAGCCGGCTCCGAATCTGCTGAGTTTGTCGTCGAGGATGTTGCGAGGCTGGCCCTCCGCCGAGCACCCTCGTGTCGCGTTCCACCATTAACCCTTGAGAGGATACTATGGCTAAGAAAGCGAAGAAGGCGGCGAAGAAGAAGGCGAAAAAGGCCAAGAAGGCGAAGAAGAAGTAACGAGGCTTCTGTTTCTTTGCCCGGGTGGACTCAGCTCCGCCCGGGCGTCGGGTCGATCGAAGGTGGCGGGCGCAAGGCCCGCTTTTTTATTGCGCGAATGTTCGAGGCGCACCCGCTCTGACAGCGTCATGGCCGGGCTTGTCCCGGCCATCCACGCCTTGCCGCACAGTCCGAAGAACGTGGATGCCCGGGCCTTCGCCTCGCCGAAGCGGCTTCGGCCGCGCAGGCGGGACAAGCCCGGGCGTGACGAGACCTCTCGAGAGGTGAAGGAAAATCTACCGCTCTGACAACGCCAGCTTGGCGCCGAGCGCGGCGAAGCCGGCGGCAAAGCTGCGGCGCAGCCAGGCCATGACGGCCGGGCGGGAGATGACACGCTCGCGCACCGCGGCGGCGGAGAAGCCGTAGAGGACGAACACCGCGAACGTCATCGCCATGAAGGCCCCGCTCAATTGCAGCACGCGCGCCAGCACATGGGCCTCGTCCGCCGCGATGAACTGCGGCAGGAAGGCGAGAAAGAAGATCGACAGCTTCGGATTGAGGATGTTGATCAGGAAGCCGGTGACGATGACGCGGCTGCTCGATCGCTCCGTGATCTCGCCGCCAACCGCCAGCGCCCCGGTCTCGCGCAGCGCCTGCCAGGACATGTAGAGCAGATAGGCGACGCCGCACCATTTCAGCGCGGCGAAGGCGAGCGCGCTGGTGTGAAGCACGGCGGCAAGGCCGAGCATCGCCGCCGCCATGTGCGGCACGATGCCGAGCGTGCAGCCGAAGGCGGCCGCCACGCTGGCGCGCGAACCGCGGGTCAGCGCCGCGGCCAGCGTGTAGAGCACGCCGGTGCCGGGGGAAGCGACGACGATGAGCGAGGTGAGCAGGAAGGACCAGGTCATGGACCGACGCTATCACCCCGGATCAAGGCGGGGAAGCCGATCCGTTCACCCCCCGCGCAACGGCGAAGCCGTTGTCGCTGGAGGTGGCCGCTTCTTCGGCGGCCCTCGAAGGGCGACGGCCCGGCTGCATCTCGGCCGTGCATCCTTCGAGGCTTGCGCTACGACACTATCGCGTCGCAGCGCGCGCACCTCAGGATGACGGAGTTGATAGCAGTTTGGTTCGCAACGAGGCGAAACCTATGCCGTCAGGACAGCTGAGCGATCTCGGCCTCGCGCAGCACGTCGAGCGGCGCCCAGGGCTTGGCCCAGAACTTGGCACCGTCGGGCAAGGCCTGCTTCAAGGGGCGGCCAGAGGTGACGACGACGTCGAGCTTGGGATTGCGGTGCTTGGCGACATGCGCGAGCTCGACGCCGTCCATGCGGCCGGCAAGCTGCACGTCGGTCAACATCAGGCAGAGCGCACCGGCGCTGTTGTCGAGGACGCGCTCGGCGGCCTCGGCGCTCTCGCACTGGATGACCTGGTAGCCGCTCTCCTCCAGCAGGACGCAAAGCATCTCCCGCTGCATGGCGTCGTCTTCAACGATCAGCGCTGTCGCGCGTAATGGCGTCGCTTGTCCCATCGGCGGCTCCCAATGCATGCCCTCATAACGCATGTTAAAAACCCAGGCGGACGTGGGTTCGGTTTCATTTCAAAAAAAGTAATTCATAGTTCCATCATCGGGCACTTGAAGGGGGAACTCATGACGACGATTCGGGGCGCCGCCGCCATCACGGGAGCTGCGAGCGGCATCGGCCGGGCGCTGGCGATCGAGCTCGCGCAGCGCGGCTGCGACCTTGCGCTGGCCGATCGCGACGAGGGCGGATTGAAGGCGCTCGCGGCGGAGATCGGAACAACGCGCAAGGTCAGCCTGCATCGCGTCGACGTCGGCGAGGCCGGGAACATCGCGCAGTTCGCAGGCGAAGCCATCGCCGCGCATCCCGCCCTCGGCATCGTCGTCAACAATGCCGGCGTCGCGCTGATGGGCTCGTTCGAGGAGATCGACCAGGCCCAGATGGACTGGTTGTTCGACATCAATTTCTGGGGCGTGGTGCACGGCACGCGCGCCTTCCTGCCGCATCTGAAGACGAGGGACGAGGGGCACATCGTCAACCTCTCCTCGATCTTCGGCATCATCGCCCCGCCGGGCCAATCGGCTTATGCCGCGGCGAAATTCGCGGTGCGCGGCTTCTCGGAGAGCGTGCGGCACGAGCTCAGCGTCGCCGGCAGCCCGGTGAAGCTGTCGGTCGTGCATCCCGGCGGCGTCGCCACCGCGATTGCGCGCAACGCGCGCACCGGCGTCGGCGTCACCGACAATGCCCGCCGCGCGCAATCGATCGAGCGGTTCGAGAATGCGGCGAAGACCTCGCCGAAGGACGCGGCACTGCGCATCATCAGGGGCATCGAGCGGAACGAGCCGCGCATCCTGATCGGCAACGACGCCCGCTTCATGGACCTGCTGCAGCGCTTCCGCCCGGGAACCTATTGGGCGCCGCTGCAGCGGCGGCTGGAGAAGATGGCGAAGGGGACGTAGGCGTGGCGCTTCACCCTCCCCTGGAGGGGGAGGGTCGGCTCACATTGAGCGCAGCGAAATGTGAGACGGGGTGGGGTGACAGTCTCTCCACATCCGATACTGCCCGAGTGGAGAGATCACCCCACCCCGCTCGCGCTTCGCGCGATCGACCCTCCCCCTCCAGGGGAGGGTGAAGTCACTGCCCCATCAGCCGATCGGCGAAATACCCGATCGTCTTGCGATAGACCACCGCCCTGTTCCACTCGCGCATCGCCTCGAAGTTCGGCGTGCCCTCGCCATAGGGCTGGCCCATCTTGAAGCCGCTCGTTTTCAAGAGGTTTGCGGTCGAGGCGAGCACGTCGGGGATGCTGTGGCGGAGGTCGACATGGCCGTCGCCGTCGAAATCGACGCCGTACTTGATGTAGGACGACGGCAGGAACTGGGTCTGGCCGATCTCGCCGGCATAGGCGCCGATGAGATCGCGCAGCGGCAGGTCGCCGCGCTGCACGACCTTGAGCGCGGCGAGCAGCTCGCCCTGGAACAGATCGGTGCGGCGGCAATCATGCGCGAGCGTCGCCAGCGTGCGGATCACCGGCAGCTTGCCGGTGTCGCCCTTGCCGAAATCGCTCTCGAGGCCCCAGATCGCGACCAGGATATAGCGTGGCACGCCGAATTGCTGCTCGATACGCGACAGCAGCGCGGCATGGCGCTGCAGCAGCGCGCGGCCGCCATTGATGCGGCCGGGGCCGACGCGGGTCGAGACGTACTGCTCGAAGCTCTTGTTGAAGGTGTAACGCTGGCGCCGGTCGAAGGCGAGCACGGCCCCATCAGGCGTCACGCCGCTGAGCGCCGCATTGGTCACGCTTGCTGAGACGCCCGCGGCCTGCGCCTCCTGCGCCATGCTGGCGATGAAGCTGTTGAAGTCGCCGCCGCAGCGGGCGGCCTGCGCCGATCCGCCGGCCAGAGACACGACCAAGGCGGCAGCGAGAAGCAGTCTCAGCATGTGGAGCAATCCCCCAAGAATCCTCAAGAATCCCAGTGCGAAGCAGCGCTGAGGATCATGCCCGGGAACGCCGCAACCGTCAAAGCGCAAGGCTTGAAGAGCAAGGATTGAAGGCAACGCCTTGAAGCACAAGGCTTGATCCGCATCAAACCGTCTCACACCGTGCTTTCTAGACTGAGCCGAGCAGGAGAACCGCACATGACCGGAATTACCTTGACCGCCGAGCAGATCCGCAATGCGCCCGCCTTGGTGCGGCAATGGATCGAGCAGGAGGTGATCGCCGCGCTCGGCCTTGCGCCGCGGACGCCGGCGGCCGTGCCGCCGCAAGTCCCCCACCTCGTCGCCTGCAGCGTGGAGGACATGGCCGGCGTGCTCGAGCACATCCGCGGCGTGCTTCCTGCCGTGAACGTGCTGTTCGAGCTCGGCCGCCCCGGCATCAGCTTCGGCCGCCCCGCGGTGATGACGTTCCGCCTGATGGACATTCTGCATCACACCCGCCTGCAGGAGATCGGCGAGGTCATGACGTGCCTCGAAATGATCAACCAGGCGCTGACCGCGGTGAAGAAGGACGCTTCCGTGCGGTTCTGCGGCTTCGACAATGAGGGTCACTGCCTGATCGCGCCGCAGACTCAAGAGAGCATCGCGACGCTGTGGCAGACCATGATGGAACGGCAGCAGGCCGCGCGCGCCGCGCCGGCGGCGTGACGGTGAAGGGTGTCGCCATGCCCAACCACCAGCAGCCTCAATCCGGCCGCTCCCTCCTGCGCATCCCGCTGTTCCGCCTGCTCGCCATCAACCTCGCGATCGGCGCCTGCGCCGCCGTGCTCTTGGTCGGCGGCCTGCTCTGGCTCAATCCCGGGCATCTGCGCGAGCTGATCTTCGCCGACCGCGCACCCGGTATTGCGCTTGTGCTGCTGCTCGCCGCCTTCCTCATCACGTTCGGCTCGGCCGCGATGGGGAGCGCGATCATGGTGCAGGGACGGAAAGAGCATAGCGCCAAGGGCGGCGGACATGGGTCTCGCCTCGCCGTGCAGGAGGTGACGCAGCACCCGCGCGCGCGTTGAAAGACAGACGATCCGACCCTGCGGCTGGATCTGGGATGCCACCCTTTGCACGTCCGCGGGAAGACGTGCAGACGAACGCACTCTCGGACAGAACGTCGCGCGCTCGCTGCATTGCGAGAGCGAGTGAGATGAACAAATTGATTTGGAAATCCACACAATTGTTTCGATGCGCGACTGCATCACACATCGCACACGGCGCATATCTGATGCGCTGGCTGCGACATCGACGCCACCACGATTTGCCTTGCCATCGCGGCGCGCCTTCTATAGCGTTCTATTTTAGGTTGTCGCCCTGCCAGCCCCGGGCGACGCTGAAAAGATAAACGGCGGGCTTCGGCCCGCCGTTTATTGAAGGGCATGTATTGAAGGGCGTGGCGACGATCCCGAAAGTCATTTGACTGCGGCGTCCTGATCGAGGACAAGCCGCCATGGCCAAGAAACCCGGAACCAACCCCAAAGGCGAATTCGCCTTCTTCAACGTCGTCTATGCCGACGATTCCCAACGCTCCAATCGCCGCGTGCCAGCCGAACTCCTCGGCGGCCTCGACGGCGACGAACCCGCGCGCGCGTTCATCATGGAGCAGGACCGCGAGATCGCGGAGAAGAGCGGCCGCCCGCCGCTGGAGATCAAGCGGATCGAGCGGGTGGGGGCGAAGAAGAAGTAGGCCCTCAGCTCCTCCACGCCATTGCGAGCGCAGCGAAGCAATCCAGGAAATGTCTCTGCGGAAAGACTCTGGATTGCTTCGCTGCGCTCGCAATGACGACAAGACAAAACAAAACGGCGGGCCAAGGCCCGCCGTTTTGCTTTGGATCGCTGTCAGCGATCAGTTATCCAAAAAGCTCCGCAGCTTCCGCGACCTCGACGGATGCTTCAGCTTGCGCAGCGCCTTCGCTTCGATCTGACGAATACGCTCTCTCGTCACCGAGAACTGCTGTCCCACCTCTTCCAGCGTGTGGTCGGTGTTCATGCCGATGCCGAAGCGCATGCGCAGGACGCGCTCTTCGCGCGGGGTGAGCGAGGCGAGGACGCGCGTCGTGGTCTCGCGCAGGTTGGACTGGATCGCGGCGTCGATGGGCAGGATCGCGTTCTTGTCCTCGATAAAATCGCCGAGATGTGAATCCTCCTCGTCACCGACCGGCGTCTCCAGCGAGAGCGGCTCCTTGGCGATCTTGAGGACCTTGCGCACTTTCTCCAGCGGCATGCCGAGCTTTTCGGCGAGCTCTTCCGGGGTCGGCTCGCGGCCGATCTCGTTGAGCATCTGGCGGGACGTGCGCACGATCTTGTTGATCGTCTCGATCATGTGCACGGGGATGCGGATGGTGCGCGCCTGGTCGGCGATGCTGCGGGTGATCGCCTGCCGGATCCACCACGTGGCGTAGGTCGAGAACTTGTAGCCGCGGCGGTACTCGAACTTGTCGACCGCCTTCATCAGGCCGATGTTGCCTTCCTGAATCAGGTCGAGGAACTGCAGACCGCGGTTGGTGTACTTCTTGGCGATCGAGATCACGAGACGGAGGTTGGCTTCCACCATCTCCTTCTTGGCCTGGCGAGCCTCGCGCTCGCCCTTCTGCACGGAGTGCACGATCTTGCGGAACTCGACGATCTCGAGGCCGGTCAGCGCGGCGAGCTGATGCACCTCGTGGCGCAGGTCCTTGATGCGGTCCTTCTCGTGATGGACGAAGTTCTTCCAGCCTTTTGCGGACAATTTCGAGACGCGGTTGAGCCAGCGCGGATCGAGCTCCGAGCCGGTGTAGTTGCGCAGGAAATCCTCGCGCGCGACGCCGTGGCTATCGGCAAGGCGCATCAGGCGGCCCTCATGCGAGACCAGGCGCTTGTTGATGTCGTAGAGTTGCTCGACGAGGCTGTCGATGCGGGCCTGGTTGAGGCGCAGCGACTTCACCTCGACGATGATCTCGTCCTTCAGCTTCTTGTACTTGCGCTCCTGGTGCGGCGAGAGCGACTCGTTCTGAAGCTGGTTCTGGATATCCTGCTCCTGAAGCTTGCGCAGCTTCTTGTAGCTGTCAGCGATGCGATCGAAGATCTCGACCACCTTCGGCTTGAGCTCGGCCTCGATCGCCGCGAGCGACATCTGGTTCTCGAACTCGTCGTCGTCCATGTCGGCTTCGGCCGCAGCCTCGCCGGGATCCTTCTCCTCGCCCTCGGGGGCGGCCGCAGGCGCGGCGCGGAACGGGGTCGGCGCCGGCGGCGCCGCAGGCGGCGCGACATGCGCGGGCGCGGCTGCAGACGCCGTGGCTTCGCCGCCCTCGGCGGACGCTTCGCCGTTCTCGCCATTGGGACCTGCGATCATCGCAGTGTTCATGCCGCCCTTGGCGTCGGGGCCGGCATAGGTCGCTTCGAGATCGATGATGTCGCGGAGGAAGATCTTGCCCTCGTTGAGCTCGTCGCGCCAGATGATGATGGCCTGGAAGGTCAGCGGGCTTTCGCAGAGGCCCGCGATCATCGCCTCGCGGCCGGCCTCGATGCGCTTGGCGATCGCGATTTCGCCTTCGCGGGAGAGCAGCTCGACCGTGCCCATCTCGCGCAGATACATGCGCACGGGATCGTCGGTGCGCTCGCCCGGCTCGCTCTTCTTGACCTCGGTGACGGCCTTCTGGGTGACCTCGACGAGCTCGTTATCGGTCTCGTCGTCGCCCTCGTCCTTCTCTTCCTCGCCTTCGGTGTCGTCGGCTTCGGTGACGTTGATGCCCATGTCCGAGAGCATCGACATGATGTCCTCGATCTGTTCGGGCGAGGTCTGATCGGACGGCAAGACTTCGTTGAGCTGATCGAAGGTCACGAAGCCGCGCTTCTTGGCCTGCTTGATCATCTTCTTCACTGCGGCGTCGGACAGGTCGAGCAAGGGCGAGGGCGCGTCCTGGGAATCCTTCTCCGGCGCATCCGCTGCCTTGTCGTCTTTTTCCTTGTCTTTCGCCTGCAGCGTCTTTGCCTTGGTGGCCATCCATTGCTCCTAAACGCGCTTCATGCGAGGCGCCCGCCGCGCCTTGCGTGAATTCACATGAACCTGTTGCTCGACGCTCTCGCTTCGGCAGCTCTCGACACGGAAAGGGCGGCGCACAAACCTCTCGCCACCCCCAACTTTCTCTCGCCGGAATTGCCTAACGCTTCGTCAGCCTCTTTGTCGCGGCGGATGCAGGTGTAGTGCCAACAGCGATTGCGCGGATTCATTCCTGACGCGTCTGTTATGCCTGCGGCCGCCTCTGGGCCAAAGTGCTACAAGACCGTTAAGCCTCGATTAACCCTGTTTTTGCCGCCAAACCCAGGATTTGGCGAGTCTTTTAGCGGTACCAGCTGCGGCCGTCCGCATGATTCTTTCATCACATGCTCTTCTGGAGCCGGCCCGACAGCTCGCCAAAACCCTCGATCAGGGCCTCGGTACCGTCGACTTCCCCCATCCGAGCCTTGACGTCACGCAGCCACGCCAAATTGGCCTCGCTGGGATCCTCCCCCAAGGCCAGCTCGGCGTCTTTCAGCTCTCTAAGTAGTGAATGCCATTGCCGATGCAAGGCAACCAGCTGGTGCCAGGTGGCAAGAACGTCGTCCCGGGCCGCGCCCTCGCGGGCGGCCCACACCGCCTGGGTCGTGATGACGTTCTCAACCCTTTGAAGAGTTTGAGAAAATCCACCTTTTTCGAGGTCCCCCCGCATTTTTTCGGCCTGCTCGCCGGGGTCCGGCGAATGGTGATGGTCGTTGGCGAAGGCGGCAATGATGCCCGCCCGGAGCTTATGGGCCTCGGAATGGGCCAGCTCCAGGGCGGCGACCTCCTCCAAATGCTCGTGCAGCAGCCAGGGGTGGTTGATCAGGCTTTGCAGGATCAGGGCCTCCCGGCGGGAGATGGCGCTGCGCTGGCCCCGCAGGATCGGGCTTGCCGCCAACTGGGGGCTCGCCGCCTGGTAGGGGCCGGACGGCAGCGGGGCCGGACCCGGGGCGCCGCGGCGGCCGCCGAACCCTTGTCCGCCGAATCGATTCGCCCCGCCCCGCGGCTGGAACGGCCGGCCGCCACCGGGGCGGAAATTGCCACGGCCGCCAAAGCCCCGCCCGCCTTCCGGCGCGAAGGTGCGCTGCAGCCGCTCGACGAAGTCGTCGCGATAATAACGCCGCACCACCTCGTCGCGGATGCCGTTCGTGAGGTCCTTGATGCGGGCCTCCAGCGCGGCGCGCCGCTCCGGCGTGGCGAAATTACCGCCTTCGAGCTCGCGCGACCAGATCATGTCGGCGAGCGGACGGGCGGCGGCGATCACCTCCTCGATCGCGCCGCGCCCGCCGGAGCGCACGAGATCGTCAGGGTCCTGCCCTTCCGGCAGCAGCGCAAAGCGAAGACTCTTGCCGGGCGCGAGGAATGGCAAGGCGAGGTCCGCAGCACGATACGCCGCCTTCTGTCCGGCGCGGTCGCCGTCGAAGCAGAGGATCGGCTCGTCCGCCATCTTCCAGAGCAGCGCGAGCTGGCTCTCGGTGAGCGCGGTGCCGAGCGGCGCGACGCTGCCGGCAAAGCCCGCGGTGACCATGGCGATGACGTCGACATAGCCTTCGACCACGATCAGCGGGTTGCCGTCATGGGTGGCTTTGCGCGCGGTCTGGTGGTTGTAGAGATTGTCGCCCTTGTGGAAGAGCGGCGTCTCCGGCGAATTCAGGTATTTTGCCGGCACGTCCTTCTCCAGCGCGCGCCCGCCGAAGGCGATGACGCGGCCGCGCAGATCCGTGATCGGAAACATCACGCGATCGCGGAAGCGGTCGTAAGGCACGGGAATGTCGTTGCCGGCCACGAGCAGTCCGGTCTCGATCATGTCCTCGACGGAGACACCGAGCTTGCCGAGATGCTCCTTCAGCGCGAAGCGATCGGGCGGCGGCGGCGCATAGCCGAGGCGGAACTGCAATTGCGTCGCCGGCGAAATGGCGCGGTCGGCGAGATAGCCGCGTGCTTTCGCACCCACGCGCGAGGCCAGCGTCTCGGCGAAGAATTTCGCCGCGAGATCCATCACGTCATACAGCGAGCGCCGCCGCTGCTCCTCGCGCGCCGCGTTGGGCGTCCCCGCCGGCAGCGGCAGGCCCGCCATGTTGGCAAGCCGCTCCACCGCCTCGGCGAACGGCAGGCCGTCGGTCTCCATCACGAAGGTGATGATGTCGCCGTGCTTGCCCGAGGAGAAGTCGTGATAAAATCCCTTCTGGTCGTTGACGTAGAAGGACGGCGTCTTCTCCTGCTGGAACGGCGACAGCCCCTTCCACTCGCGACCCGCCTTCTTCAGCTTGACGCGCTTGCCCACGACCTCGGAGACCGAAAGCCGGGCACGAAGCTCGTCGAGGAACTGGGGTGTGAAGCGCATGGCTGGATGGAACTCTGTCAGTGGCCGCACGCGGCCGCCCAACTCAGAAAGGCAAATCGTTGCCTTGCTTCAATTGCTCATTTAATGTTCTCGATATGTTCAGTCCATATCCACTTTGTCCACATGCGCAATTTGTCTCCAAGACGAATACCGACACGCGAATATTGACAGCGCCCGCGCACGCATCAGCGCGAGCCTGATGCCGCGAGCGTTCGCCTTCATCCGTCACCCTGAGGTGCTCGCCTCTTCGGCGAGCCTCGAAGGGCGACGGCCCGGCTCTAACCGCGTCAACTACTGAGCATCGGCTCGGCCGTTCATCCTTCGAGGCTCCCGGCGCGATGCATGGCATCGCGCCACTCGCGCCTCAGGATGACGGAACGGGCAACGGAAGGCTTGAACCGCGCCCGGTTCCACGCTTCCATACCGCCATGTTCAGGACCTTTCGAGGCGGCCAGAGCGGGGGCTGGCGGGTGACCTCGATTTCGCCTGTGACGGGCGAGCCCCTGCCCTTCGTGCCGGCGTTGTCGGTGACCGACAGCGAGGCCGTGTCATTGCCGCTGGTGCCCTCGCGCAATGCCTGGCGGCTGGTCGGCGTCGCGAGCAGCCTGCGCTACACGGAGCGGGCCGAGAAGCAGCAGCTCGTCGCCGTGCAGGCTGGCCTCGGCCGGCTGGAAGCAACCAGCGCGGCGCTGATCCCGATCCGCAAGTCGCAGGCCTGGTGGGAGCTGACCCAGGAAGAGCGCCGCAAGATCTTCGAGGACAAGTCGCACCACATTGCCAGCAGTCTTCGTTTCCTGCCCGCGATCGCGCGCCAGCTCTATCATTGCCGCGACCTCGGCGGCCCCTTCGATTTCCTGACCTGGTTCGAATTCGCCCCCGCGCACGCCTCGCTGTTCGAGGAGCTGGTGGCGATGCTGCGGCGGACCGAGGAGTGGACCTATGTCGAGCGCGAGGTCGACGTGCGCGTGGTCAAGGAAGTGCTGTCGGCTTGAAGCGGCACCAACGGTGCGCTCCCTCGCCCCGTTCTTACGGGGAGAGGGTTGGGGTGAGGGGCCTCTCTCCACGCTTGAGGTCGTCGAGAGACCTGTACCCCCTCACCCGGATTGCATCTTCGATGCAATCCGACCTCTCCCCGCAAGCGGGGAGAGGTGAAGGCCGCGTGCGATTTCAACGCTCCAGGAAGCGCCCGGATTCGATGCGCGGCAGATCGGTGACCGGCCAGTTGTAGACGTAGGTCCAGGCCTTCTCGGTGGTGCCATCGGAGCGCGTCACCTCGATCATCTGCCGCAGATATTCGGTCGGCTCCGGAAAGCCCTCGCCGCAGGCCTCGTACATGTCGAGCTCGCGCAAGAGCTCGTCCGGCACACGCAGCTGAAACAGCTCGCCATGAACGACATCGGTCGGCGTCTCGGAGAGCAGCAATCCCGGATAGTGCTTCACCAGAACGAGCCGGCCGCGGCAGGTGGCTTCGCCGAGGAATTCCGCATGGCCGGCGAGCAGCCGCGCCATCGGGTGGTCGAAGCCGCGCATCAGGGTGCCGTAAACGAAAAGTCGATCCGAGCTCATGCTGTTCCAACGTTGCGGCATCGGTGCGATACCGCTACTCCGTTTACACAGTTTGTCATTCCATAGGCAAATCAGGATGGCTTTGGACATAGCCGACGCAACCGATCAATTGCTCGGCGAGGGCGACATTCCGCCCGTGCATGAGGTGAATACGGCAGGGACATCGCCGTTCCTGCTCACCGCGGACCATTACGGACGGGTGCTGCCGCGCGCGCTCGGCGATCTCGGCGTCGCGGACGGCGATCTCGTCAGGCACATCGCCTGGGACATCGGCATCGCCGGCGTCGCCGAGCGGCTCGCGGAAATGCTCGATGCGCATCTGATCGCGCAGCGCTATTCGCGCCTGGTGATCGACTGCAACCGCCCGCCCGGCGTCGCAAGCTCGATCCCCGTGATCTCCGAGGCGACCGCCATCCCCGGCAACGAGGATCTGTCAGCCGCGGCCAAGGAGATGCGCCGGCGCGAGATCTTCGATCCCTATCACCGCCGGATTGGCGCGGCGATCGATGCGCGCGTCAAGGCGGGCAAGCCGACGGTGCTGGTGGCGCTGCACAGCTTCACGCCGGTCTATTACGGCGATCCGCGGCCCTGGCACATCGGCACGCTCTACCACCGCGACACCGTGCTGCCGCGGCTGATGTTGCAGCATTTGCGGGACGAGAGCGCGCTCGTCGTCGGCGACAACCAGCCTTATGCGGTGAGCGACATCACCGACTACACCATCCCGGTCCACGGCGAGGCGCGCGGCCTCGTCAACACCGGCATCGAGATCCGCCAGGACCTGATCGCCGACGAGAGCGGCCAGCAGCAATGGGCCGAGCGGCTGGCGCGGATCCTGCGCGAGGTCGAGGCAACGCTGCGCAAGCAGGGAATGGCGTAAACGTCACTTCGCTCGCGTCAGCGCCAGCCAGATGCCGCCGCCGATCATGAAGCCGCCGGAGATGCGCGACATCATCCGCGTGCGCCGCGCCGAGAAGAATTTTCGCGCGCGCCCGGCGGCAATCGCATAGAGCGCATCGGTCATCACGGCGGTGATCATGAAGGTGGCGCCCAGCAGAGCGACCTGCGGGAAATGCGGCTGACTCATGTCCATGAACTGCGGGATGAAAGCGCCGAAGAACACCAGCACCTTCGGGTTCGACAGCAGCACCAGGAAGCCTTGCAGGAAAAAACCGCCGCGCGGCGGCGGTGGCGGCGCGTCGATATCGACGCCCTCGACCGGCGCCCAGATCAGCTTGATGCCGAGCCAGACGAGATATGCGGCGCCGGCAAAGCGCACCCAGTCGAACCAATAGCCCATGGTCGCCATCAGCGAGGTCAGGCCGATTGCGACGATGCCGATGACGATGGCCAGCCCGGCCTGCGCGCCGGCCACGTTGATGAGGGCCGCACGCGTGCCATGGCGCAAGCCATTGGCGATGACGAGGGTGACGATCGGCCCCGGCAGCAGCGCCAGCGCAATGCAGGCGGCGACGAAGGCGAGGTAGGCTTGCATGGACATCATGGAAGGGACTCGCTGACGGCGGTTTCGCCGCATTAATGCATGGCGAGGGCTGGAACGGAAGACGTTCCCTCTCTCCCCGCTGTAGCGACTTGACATGCAACCGTTTGGTTGCCTATTATCCGGCCATGGATGACGTCTTCAAAGCGCTCGCCGATGCGTCACGACGGTCGCTGCTCGACAGGCTTCACGCCAGGAACGGTCAGACATTGAACGAGCTTTGCGAAGGCCTCGCCATGACGCGGCAGGCCGTCACAAAACACCTTGTCATTCTCGAAGAGGCCAACCTGGTGACGACCATCAGGCAGGGCCGCGAGAAGCTGCATTACCTCAACCCGGTGCCGATCCATCAGATCGGCGAACGCTGGATCAAGAAGTTCGAGCGCAGCAAGCTCGCCGCGCTCAGCGAACTGAAACGCCAGTTGGAGAAACGCGATGAGTAAGCCGGAGTTCGTCTACGTGACCTACATCGAGACCACGCCCGAGAAGCTGTGGCAGGCGCTGACGTCGAGCGAGTTCACCAGGCAATATTGGTTCGGCGCCGAGGTCAGGTCGGACTGGACGGTCGGCTCTCCCTTCGCGCTCACGCTCGACGGCGAGGTCACCGATTCCGGCGAGATCCTGGAATCCGATCCGCCGCGACGCCTGTCCTACAGCTTCAAGCACCATAAGTTCGAAGAGCTGCGCGACGAGCCGGTCTCACGCGTCGTCTTCACGCTCGAACCGTTCGGCTCGCTCGTGCGTTTGACGGTACTGCACGACGGTTTCGTCGAGGGCGGCAAATATCTCGGCGCCATCTCCAACGGCTGGCCGGCGATCCTGTCCGGACTGAAGAGCCTGCTGGAGAGAGGCCAGGTCCTTTCCATCCCGCGCACGGCGCTCAACAAGGGATTCGACGCAAAATGAACCTCGATCAGTTCAAGCCGCTGACCGTCTACACCACCTACATCGCCTCGACGCCGGAGAAGGTGTGGGAGGCGCTGACGTCCGCCGCGTTCAGCCGGAAATATTTCTCCGGCTTTGCGGTGGAGATGGAGCCGAAGCTCGGCGGCAGTTTCATCGTGCGCACACCCGACGGCTCCGAGCACATCCGCGGCGAAGTGTTCGAATATGATCCACCGAAGAGGCTCACGGTGAGCTGGAACGTCAATTGGCCGGGGCTCGTGGAGAAGCTCGGCACCACCATTGTCACCTACGAGATCGAGACAGCCGGCGAAGCCGTCCGCCTCACCATGAGCGAACGTCACGACCGCGAGCTCAGCGACGACATCCTTTCCGGCGGCCGCGCCGGCTGGCCCGCGATCCTCTCCGGACTGAAGAGCCTGCTGGAGACCGGCAAGGCGCCGCATATCGAGATGTCCCCGCCGGTGCGGTTGCTGGAAGCGCTGAAGGCGATGGGGATCAAGACGCCTTAATTGAAGAAGGACAAACATCGGTATCTCTTCCCTCTCCCCTTGTGGGAGAGGGTGGCTCGCCGCGTAGCGGCGAGACGGGTGAGGGGTTTCTCGCCGCGCACGCTTCTCTCAATGAGTTCGCGGAGAGAGACCCCTCATCCGGCGCCATGGCCGATGCAAGCATCGGCGTTCTTAGGAACGGCGGCCGAAGGCCGCCTATGCCACCTTCTCCCACAAGGGGAGAAGGAAGAGCGCTGACACTAAGGCACCGGCGCCACCAGCCGCCGATAGAGGTGCCAGGTCGCATGCCCAAGCACCGGAAGCGTGACGATCAAGCCGAGAAAATACGGCAGCGCCGAGACGATCAGCAGCATCACGATCACGGCGGCCCAACCGATCATCGGCAGCGGGCTCGTCACCACCGCGCGCACGCTCGTCACCATGGCCGTGACGAAATCAACCTCGCGATCGAGCAGCAGCGGGAACGACACCACGGTCAGCGAGAACAGGATCAGCGACAGCACGGCACCGACCACATTGCCGATGGCAAGGAACAGCAGGCCCTCGCTGGTCGTCAGCACCACCGTCATGAACTCCTGCAAGCTCGAGAACGAGGCCTTGAGGCCGAGCAGCAGCGCGATCAGGAGCCGCACCTGATACATCCAGACCACGAACATGAACAACGTCACGAACGCCATCCAGCCGATCTCGCTGCGCGAGCGGATCGCGGACCAGATCGCACCGAACGAGACCGGCTCGCCGCGCTCGCGGCGCCGGCTGACTTCGTAAAGGCCGATCGCAACGAACGGCCCGATCAGCGCAAAACCTGCAGCGAGCGGATAGACCAGATAGACCATGCCGAAGGCGGTGAGACAGAGCATGATGACGATGCCGCCGGCGGCGTAGAGCGCGCCGAAGCAAAGACCATAGAGAGGCAGCGCCTGGAAATCGCGCAGGCCCTCGACCAGCGCCTCGGCGATGTCGGCCGCCGCCACGGGACGCACCACCGGATCGACCTTGCCCGAGATGGACATGAGCTCCCTCCGCAGATCGGCGCGATCTTCGTCGCGCGCATGCCGCGATATTAGCGCCGCTGCGTGGCGGCGCAACTTAAGGCCGGCCGGCGCGATGAGGAGCAGCGCCGCAACACTGCTCGCGCTCCGAAATCTTAAGCCTTTCGCGCGATTTTCGCGCGGACGGCTATGGACGGGGCAGAAGATCGTGCCGCAAATTGTACCTCCGAGCACCCTCGCCCGAGAGCGGATCACCCACCGATGAGCCTGCGTACCCGGTTACTGATCCTCGTCATCGCGGCCATGCTCGTCCCGGCCATTCTGGTCGGGCTGCGCTTCGTGCAGAACCGGGCCAGCGAGATCGACGCGGCGCTGGCCAATCTCGCCGCATCCGCCGACGACATCGCCAGCGATCTCGGGGAGAAGATCCAGGGCACCGCGCAACTTCATTACGGGCTCGCCCGTGCCCGCGACCTCGACACGCGCGACAAGGCGGCATGCTCGGCGTTTCTGTCGGATGTCCGCGAAGAATATCCGCAGTTCACGGGTATCCTGACCATCGATCCCGACGGCAGGCTGTTCTGTGACTCGCTGCGGACCAACCGCACGCTCGACCTGAACGACCGCGGCTATTTCAAAGAGGTCAAGAATCTTCACGGCGGCGTCGCGGTGGAGCCGGTGTTCGGCCGCCTCACCGGGCTGTCGCTGCAGATCGCCTATCCTGTACGCTCGGAGGCGGGCGCGCTGAAATTCGTGCTGCTTGCGTCCTTCAACCTGAAAAAATTCGCGGAATTTCACGACAAGCGGCTGCTCTCCGAGAAGGACATCCTGCTCGTCGACGCCAACGGCACGGTCCTGGCCGCCCCCAAAAGTGGCGGCTGGAGCGTACCCGTCGGCGGATCCATTGCGGGCTCCGACCTGTTCCACTTCGCGGCAGGGTCCGATGGCGAGCCATTTCGGGAGATTACCGATCGCGGGGGGCGCACGCAGATCTGGGCCGTTGCCCGCTCGCCCTCGATCCGCAAGGCCGGCCTCACCATCCTGGTCGGGCGATCCAAGGACGGGCTGGTCGCGGCAGCGAACCGCCGGCTTTACGAGGACATGGCGATTCTGGCGGTGGCCTCGCTGCTGCTCCTCGCCGGCCTCTGGATCCTCACGACCGTGAGCATCGGACGACAGGTCGGACGGCTCGCCGCCATGGCGAAGAGCCTCGGGCGCGGCGACCTCAGCGCGCGCATTCCGGAGCCCCACCCGGGCGGGGAGCTCGGCGGATTGATGACCCTGCTCAACAGCACGGCCGAATCGCTCGAGCAGCAGCGCGCCGCCATCGCGGATCTCAGCCACAAGCTCAGCCAGTCCCAGAAGATGGAAGCCATGGGCCAGCTCACGGGCGGCGTGGCACACGATTTCAACAACCTCCTGACCGTCATTCTCGGCAATTCCGAGCACCTCGCCGACAGGCTTGCGGGCAACAAGGAATTGCAACGGATCGCCGACGACATTGCCACCGCCGCCGAACGCGGGTCTGACCTGACGCGGAGCCTGCTCGCCTTCGCGCGCAAGCAGCCGCTGCGGCCTCGCGAGATCGACATCGCCGAGCAGGTCACCGGCATGAAGCAGCTTCTGCAGCGGACCCTGGGTGAGCACATTGAATCCAGCTTCACGCTCGCGCCGGATCTCTGGCGCGCCAGCGTCGATCCAGGCCAATTGGCGACGGCCGTGCTCAACCTCGTGCTCAACGCGCGCGATGCGATGCCTGACGGCGGCAAGCTGACGGTCGAGGTGCGCAACACATCGCTTGGTGAATCCGACCTCGATGTCAATGGCGAGCCGCGGCCCGGCGACTACGTCATGCTGGCTGTGAAGGATACCGGGTCCGGCATGAACAGCGAGGTGTTGGGGCGCGCGTTCGAGCCGTTCTTCACCACCAAGGAGGTCGGCAAGGGGACCGGTCTTGGCCTCAGCATGGTCTACGGGTTTGCGCAACAATCCGGCGGACTTGTGCAGATGCAGTCCGAACCGGGTCAAGGCAGCGTGGTCAGGCTGTTCTTTCCTCGCCTCGCGACGTCGCCGAACGAGGAGCCGCCACCGGCCGCGCCTGGCGCCGCACTGGAGGGACGCGAGACTGTCCTCGTCGTCGAGGACGACGGCATGGTGCGCGCCTACGTCGAGAACGAGCTGAAGGCGCTCGGCTACCGCGTCATCACGACGTCGAACGGACCCGCGGCGCTCGACGTGCTGCGCCGGTCCGGGGACATCCAGCTGCTGTTCACCGACGTCGTGATGCCCGGCGGCATGTTCGGGCCGGAGCTGGCGAGACAGGCCGTTCAACTGCGGCCCGGCCTCAAGGTGCTCTTCACTTCCGGATACAGCCAGGATCCGGTCAAGACGCCCGACGGGATCGACGCGCGCATTCTGACCAAGCCGTTCCGAAGGCAGGATCTTGCCGCAATGCTGCGGTCCGCCCTGTCGGAGCCGCCCCGGTAGATCAGGACGCGATCGTGAGCTGCAGCGCCACTGCGAGATTGGCCGCGAAGAGCGCCGCATCGATGACGAAGATCCGGAGCATCGGACCCTTCAACACCGGCCAATAGGCCACCCCTACGCGACCGCCGCGCATCAGCACCGGAACGTTGTAGGCGAACTGGCTGAAATGGCAGGCAGCAAAGAACAGAAACAGCGCGAGCTGCGCTTCGACCGGTTGAAAGAAGGACGGGCGGACGGCCAGGAGATAGAGCGACAACAGCCCGATCGGCAGATTCATGCCGCCGAGGAAAGCGACGCTCGCCGCGAGGGTCGGCGCGATCGGATTGCTGCGCTCCTCCCGCGGCAGCAGGATCTTCAACGTGTTGGTTTGCGCGATGCTGAACTGGATGAACGCGCCCACGAACCAGAGCGTGTTGAGGAGCAGCACGATATCCGAAAATCGCATGGCTATTTCCCGTAGAAGGCTTCGCTGCGCACCACACGGCCCGCATCGTCGAAGTCCATGAATTCGCTGGCGCGCGTATCGCCCAATTGCCACCACACCGTTAGTCGCGCGATCGCATCGTCCCAGCTCCAGTCCAGGATCTTCAGGTCGGCACTTTCGATGTGGCCATAAGCTTTCCGCCAGTAGCCGCGGATGTTCTCGGCGCCGGTGACGGTCGGAGACCCCGTCAGGGTGAGCGCGAGCGGGCTGCGCATCTGCGCATCGTCGGCGAAATGGGCGACGACCGCGTCGATGTCTACTTTGCACCAGTTCGCGCACCATGCCGCGACAAAGCTTGCGGCGGCCGCGCGGTTCATTGCCTGTCCGCTCACGACACGGATCCTCCCCCTTGGCTTGTGGCCGGGAAGGTGGCAAAGCGCGCGCGTCATGTCAACTATGTTGACTTGAGATTTTCGGTCAGTTGCTGTCGGCGATCGCCTCCATCACGCCGATCCATCCCGCCGCACCGCTCGCCCCGGCGCGCGCGAACGCTTCGCGCAGGACCTGGCGCTCGTGGTCCGAGGCCCGTTGCTCGATGCGCCGCCCCGCTTCCGTCAGGCGCAGCAATTTCGAGCGGTGCTGCTCCGGCGCGCGCTTTGAGGTCAGGAGCTTGCGCTCCAGCAGCAGATTGAGCGGCCGGCTCAAGGCCTGTTTGGAAATGCCGAGAATCTCGATCAGCGCGCCGATGGCGATGTCGGGCCGGCGTGCCACCACGTAGAGGATGCGCTGATGCGGACGCGACAGGCCCTGCTTGGCCAGATATGCGTCGGCTTCGAGCGTCATGCCGCGCCAGCCGTAATACATCAGCTCCAGCGCCGCATCGAGCTCGTGCAGCTTTGCAAGCGAGGCGCGGTGAAGGCCCGCGGCTGGAGACGTCTTTGCCATGGTCGGAAGCTAGCCCTTATAAGAAGTCAGCCTTTGGCCCGCAGCTCGCGGCGCAGCACCTTGCCGGTCGCCGTCATCGGCAGCGTCTCGACGAACTCGACGAAGCGCGGATATTCGTGCGCGGCGAGCTGCACCTTGACGAACTCCTGGATCTCGCGCGCGAGCGCGTCACTGCCGGTAAAGCCCGGACGCAGCACGATCCAGGCCTTGATCGATTCGGTGCGGATCGGATCGGGAATGCCGACCACCGCGGCCATTGCCACCGACGGATGTTTCATCAGCGTGTGCTCGATCTCGGAGGGGCCGACGCGATAGCCGGCGGTGGTGATGACGTCGTCCTCGCGACTGACGTACCAGAAATAGCCGTCCTCGTCCTCGACGCCGAGATCGCCGGTGAGCAGGAAGCCGCCGGCATATTTCTTCGCCGTCGCCTCCGGGTTGCGCCAATATTCGAGCATGGTGACAGGGCATGGCTGGCGCACGCCGATGATGCCGCGCTGACCACGCGGCAATTCCTCGCCCTTGTCGTTGACGATGCGGACATCGAAGCCCGGCGTCGCCTTGCCCATCGAACCCGGGCGGATCGGAAACAGGTTGGAGTTGCTGCCGATCACGAGATTGCACTCGGTCTGGCCGAACACCTCATGTGCGTCGATACCGAACGTCTCGCGCACCCAGCCGAGCAATTCGCCGCCGAGCGATTCCCCGCCCGTAAAAATGCTGCGCAGCTTGACGCCCGCGTGCTTCACGCCGGCCTGCCGCATCAGCTTCAGCGCGGTCGGCGGCAGGAAGACGTTACGCACGCCAAGGTCCGCCATCATCTGCATCGCCGCCTGCGGCTCGAATTTTCGCGCGCGATGGCCGACCAGAGGAATGCCGTGGTACCAGAACGCAAGCAAGCCGTTGATGAGCCCGCCGATCCAGGCCCAGTCCGCCGGCGTCCACATGAGATCGCCGGGCTTGGGTAAGAAGTTGTGGCACATCTCCACGTTCGGCAGATGGCCGAGCACGACACGATGCGCATGCAGCGCGCCCTTCGGGTTACCCGTCGTGCCCGAGGTGTAGATGATCAGCGCGGGATCGTCGGCCGAGGTATCGATCCGCGCGAAGTCGGGCGAAGCGGCCTTCACCGCATCCCAGAACGATGTCGTGCCGGCGGGGGCGCGCGCGCCAACGATGTAGACGTTCCTCAGCTCCGGCAGGCGGTCGCGGATCTTCGACAGCTTTTCCCAGCCGCCCTCGTCGGTGACGATCGCCTTGGCCTGCGAATTCGACAGACGGAATTCCAGCGCGTCCTCGCCGAACAGGGCGAACAGCGGGATCGAGATCATGGCGGAGCGAAACGCCGCCATGTGCACGATCGGCAATTCCAGCGACTGCGACAGGAACACCGCGACGCGGTCGCCGCGGACGAGCCCGACCGCCTTCAGCACATTGGCGAAGCGGCGCGACATCTCCGCGACCTCGTCGAAGGAGGTGTGGCTGGTGGCGCCGGCCTCGTCGACATAGATCAGCGCGAGCCGGCCGGTGCCGTCGGCATGGCGATCGCAGCACGCCTCCGCCATGTTGAAGCGCGCAGGGATGTCCCAACGGAAATTGCGGACGAGCTCGTCGTAGGTTGCGGCTTCGGTGAGCATGGGCTTGGTCGTTTCCACCAGTTTCAGCGTCATGGCCGGACTTGTTCCGGCCATCCACGTTTTTCTTGCTTCATTGCCAGTTTAGAGCCGTGGATGCCCGGGACAAGCCCGGGCATGCGATGCAGCGTCATTCCGGGGCGGTCCGCAGGACCGAACCCGGAATCTCGAGATTCCGGGCTCGACGCTGACGCCTCGCCCCGGAATGACAGCGAGAGAGCTACCGCACCGTCGCAAAGAACTTCCTGACATCGCGCACGAACAGCTCCGGCTGCTCGAAGGCCGCGAAGTGACCACCTTTCTCCATCTCGCTCCAGTGGGTGATGCCGGGGAAGTTCGGCTCCATCCAGCGCCGCACCGGCGTGATGATCTCCTTCGGAAACACCGCGACGCCCGTCGGCACCTTCACCACCGGCGTGCTGCGACGCTTGCCAAAGCTCTCCCAATAGAGCCGCGCCGACGACGTTGCCGTCTGCGTCGCCCAATAGAGCATGACGTTGTCGAGCAGCTCGTCCTTGCTGAAGATGTTCTCGGGATGGCCATTGCAATCGGTCCAGGCCCAGAACTTTTCCAGGATCCAGGCCGCCTGGCCGCTCGGCGAATCCGTCAGGCCATAGCCCAGCGTCTGCGGCCGCGTCGATTGCTGCTTCGAGTAGCCGGAATCGAGATCGACATAATGCTTGAGGCCGGCGAGCGCGCGCTTCTCCTCTGGCGTCGGCTCGCCCTCGACCTTCGGCGCCGCGTTGAAGGCGAGCGTGATGTGGATGCCGGCGCAATGCTCAGCATCCTGCGCGCCGAGGGAGGTCGTCACCGCCGAGCCCCAGTCGCCGCCTTGCGCGCCGTAGCGCGCGTAGCCCAGGCGGTCCATCAGCTTGGCCCAGGTCGCGGCGATGCGATCGACGCCCCAGCCGGTGGTCCTTGGCTTGGCCGAGAAGCCGAAGCCCGGCAGCGAGGGGCAGATCACATGAAAGGCATCGGCGGGATTGCCGCCATGTGCGGCAGGATCGGTGAGCGGCGCGATCACTTTCTGGAACTCGACGATGGAGCCGGGCCAGCCATGGGTGATGATCAACGGCAGCGCTGACGGCTCCTTCGCGCGCGCATGAATGAAGTGGATGTCGAGCGCGTCGATCTCGGTGGTGAACTGCGCGAAGCGATTGAGCTTTGCCTCGCGCGAGCGCCAGTCATACTCGTTGTCCCAATAGGTGCAGATCTCCTGGATCCATTTCAGCGGCGCGCCCTGGCTCCAGTCGTCGACCAGCTCGGCATCCGGCCAGCGCGTGCGGCCGAGGCGCGACTTCAGGTCGGCGAGGATGTCGTCACCGATGGCGATGCGAAATGGCTTGATGGCGGTCATCGGTTGCTCCCGATTTGTTTCTGCCGGGAGAGAGTAGACCGAACCGATGCGACATCAAAGGTGCCCATCCTCCCCTGGAGGGGGAGGATCGGTTCGCATAGAGCGAAGCGGCATGCGAACCGAGGTGGGGTGACAGTCTTTCCGGGGAAACGGTGCCCGAGTGGAGAGATCACCCCACCCCGCTCGCGCTACGCGCGATCGACCACGGGCGAGCTACGCTCGTCCCGGACCCCTCCAGGGAGGGTAAGGACTCTAACCCGACAGCGCGGCCTTCACGAGACCAGACGCCTTACCAAAATCCATCTGTCCTGCGTACTTCGCGCGCAGCACGGCGATCACCTTGCCCATGTCCTTCATGCCGGCGGCGCCGGTCTCGGTGATCGCATCCGCGATCGCCTTCTTCACGTCGTCCTCCGACATCTGCTTTGGCAGGTACGCCGAGATCACCGCGATCTCCTCGCGCTCCTGCGCGGCAAGCTCGGCGCGGCCGCCCTTGTCGTAGAGCTCGACCGCCTCCTGGCGCTGCTTGATCATCTTCTGCAGCACCGCGAGGATGTCGGCGTCCGACAGCGGCGGCTTGCCGCTGCCGCGCGCGTCGATGTCGGCGTTCTTGATGGTCGAGTTGACCATGCGCAGCGTGGACAGCTTGCGCTCGTCCTTGGCCTTCATGGCCTCCTTGACCGCATTGTTGATGTCGTCGCGCAGCATGATCGTGATCCCTTCGATATAAACGCCTGATCTAGGCCGTTGGCGGCCGTTGCACAACCTAACTCCCCAGCCATTCGGTGAGCGCCCGCACCGTCGCTCCCGGCTGTTCGGCTTGCGGCAGGTGTCCGCAGCGATCGAGGATCACGAGCCTCGCGCCAGCGATGCCCTCGGCCATTTCCTTCGAGAGCGCATTCGGGATGGTGTTGTCGGTATCGCCCGTCAGCACCAGCGCCGGGCACTTGATCGTCGCCAAGGTCGGCCGCGAATCCACGCGGGCGATGATCGCGGTCTGCTGCCGCAGATAGCCTTCGACGCCGACGTCCTCGTCCTGCGCATGCACGAGCTCGAGAATGCCGGCATCGTCGCGCCGCGACGGATGCACGAGCTCCGGAAAACTCTCCTCGCGGACGGCGCGCAGCTCGCCGCGTCTGGCGCGCTCCATCTGGGCACGGCGCCGCGCGGTCGCCTCCGGCGTGTCAGGCCGCGCCTGCGTGTTGATCAGCGCGAGCTTTGTCACGCGCTCGCTGGCCTGGCGCATGAGCTCGAAGGCGATGTAGCCACCCATGGAATGGCCGGCGAGCGCGAAGCGCGGCGGCGCCTCGGCGAGGATGCGGCGGGCGATCGCCGTCATGCTCTCGTCGCGGATGTGGTTGGCAATCATCACTGCGCCGAACCGCCAGAGCGCCGGGATGATCGGGCCATAGATCCGGGCTGAGGAGGCCAGCCCCGGAACCAGCACAATGGGGGTGGTCTGGTCCATTATTGCCTCGCAAGCCCAGGAAATTGCCGGAAATTGTTCAGCCGAGCTTAAGGGCGGGAGGAGGCCTGTCAAATATGCAAAAACGCATGTGAATCCAGCCTCTCCCGCTTTGACGGGCGCACGCGGGGGGCTTATGAAGCGGGCTCATGACACAACATGACAACGATCCCGCCTGGCCGGACCACAAACCGACCGCGCTCCTCGTGCTTGCCGACGGCACGGTGCTCGAGGGCTTCGGTCTCGGCGCCGAGGGCCACGCCGTCGGCGAAGTCTGCTTCAACACCGCGATGACCGGCTATGAGGAGATCCTGACCGATCCCTCCTATGCCGGCCAGCTCATCACCTTCACCTTCCCGCATATCGGCAATGTCGGCACCAACGAGGACGACATCGAGACGGTGAACATGGCCGCGACGCCGGGCGCGCGCGGGGTGATCCTGCGTACCGCGATCACCGATCCCTCGAACTATCGCGCCACCAAGCATCTCGACGCCTGGCTCAAGGCGCGCGGCATCATCGGCCTCTCCGGCATCGACACCCGCGCGCTGACCGCGCTGATCCGGAGCAAGGGCATGCCCAACGCCGTGATCGCGCATTCCAGGACCGGCGAGTTCGATCTGCACGGCCTCAAGGAAGAGGCGCGCGAATGGCCGGGCCTCGAAGGCATGGACCTCGTGCCGATGGTGACGAGCGGCCAGCGCTTCACCTGGGACGAGACGCCTTGGGCCTGGGACAAGGGCTTTGGCCGGCAGGAGAAGCCCGAGTTCAACGTCGTCGCCATCGACTACGGCATCAAGCGCAACATCCTGCGCCTGCTCGCCGGCGTCGGCTGCAAGGTGACGGTGGTGCCGGCAACGACGTCGTCCGAAGATATCCTGGCGATGAAGCCCGACGGCGTGTTCCTGTCCAACGGCCCGGGCGATCCGGCTGCGACCGGCAAATATGCGGTGCCTGTGATCCGGGACGTGATCAAGTCGGGCACGCCGACTTTCGGCATTTGCCTCGGTCACCAGATGCTCGGCCTTGCCGTCGGCGCCAAGACCAAGAAGATGCATCAGGGCCATCACGGCGCCAATCACCCGGTGAAGGACGAGACCACCGGCAAGGTCGAGATCACCTCGATGAACCACGGCTTTGCGGTGGACGAGACGACGCTGCCGAAGGGCGCGACGCAGACCCACATTTCCTTGTTTGATGGGTCCAACTGCGGCATCCAGCTCGACGGCAAGCCGGTGTTCTCGGTCCAATACCACCCCGAGGCCTCACCCGGCCCGCGCGACTCGCACTATCTGTTCCAGCGCTTCGCCGACCTGATGCGGCAGAGGAAGAGCGCGTAAGCCGACACCCCGGCGGATAGGCCCGCCGGGCCCGGCCGTCACGGACGCATGAACATGAAGTCCGTGTCGGGATCGCAATTCTCGGCGATGAAGCGCAGCTCCGCCTGGATGTCGGCGACCGGCCTCGTCTCCAGATATTTCGCAATCACCAGATTGAGCAATGCCCGGCAGACGGCCTCGTGCCCGAGGCCTTCCGTCTCCGCCTCGTCGACGGCCGCCGAGAAATGACGCTGCGCAACCTCGGATGCGTACATGGCGTTCCCTCTTCTTCTTCGCTTTGATTGGCGTGCCCGCTAATGGCCGCCTGCGCCTTGATCTCCGTCAAGCCGGCGTATGGACTGTCACAAGGAACAAGAGGCCTTGCGCTCTCTTGATTCGAGGTCTGCAGTGGGAGCCCTGCCATGTCCGTCGTCCGCGACAAGGCCGAGCCGCTCGCCATCGTGTTCGAGGATGACGGGCTCGTGCCGAACAACATCCTTCCGTTCCTGGTCTACCAGGGCGCGGTGAAGCTCGATCCGAGGCGCCCGGAAGAGACGATCGAAAACCTGTTCGAAGCGAACGGCTGGGGCGGCACGTGGCGCAACGGCGTCTATGATTATCTGCACTATCACGCGACGGTGCACGAGGTGCTCGGCGTGGCGCGCGGCAGCGCCCGCGTCCGTTTCGGCGGCGATCATGGCCAGGAGCTTCAGATCCATGCCGGTGATGTCGCGATCCTGCCTGCCGGCACCGGACATCAATGCATCAAGGCCAGCGACGATTTCTGCGTGATCGGCGCCTATCCGCCGGGCAGCAAGATGGAGATCACCAGGGCAACGCCGGAGAACCATGCGAAAGCGCTGAAGACGATTCCGCACGTCGCGCTGCCGCCGGCTGATCCCGTGACGGGGAAGGATGGCGCGCTGATGCGGTTGTGGCGGTAACTGCGAGCGCCGTGCAGCAGAGTGGGTTAGCCGAAGGCGTAACCCACCATCTCCTTCGCCGCGGATCCAAAAGCGGTGGGTTACGCTCAGCGACTGCGCTTCGCGCAATTGCAACGCGAACCCACCCTACACATCCTCTACGCCTCGTTGGCGCCTTCCTGCCGGGTCGCTTCGAACAGGAACCAGGTCCGGCGCTCGGTCTCGTCGATGAAGTTTTCCAAAATGCTGGCGCTGGCGACGTCGCCGGCCTCGTCGCAGACGTCGTGCGCCTTGCGCATCGCGGCTGCGACGTGCTTGTTGTCCTGCATCAGCTCGCGCAGCATCTCCCGCGGTGGGACGTAGTCCTCGTTGTTGTCCTTGATGGTCTGGAGCTTTGCGACCTGACCGATCGACTTCAGCGTGGTGCCGCCGATCTTGCGGACGCGCTCGGCGAGCTGGTCGGTGGTGGCGAAGATCTGGTCGGACTGCTCGTCGAGCAGCAGGTGGTAATCCCGGAAGTGGCGCCCACTGATGTGCCAGTGGAAATTCTTGGTCTTGAGATAAAGCGCGAACGCGTCGGCCAGAAGCACGTTGAGCGCCTCAGAGACTTTCTTGACACCGTCGGACGACAGATCAGTGGGGGTATCGAGTTCGGGCGAGACCTTGTTGTTGGTTTTGCTCACGGGAGACCTTCCTGTTAGGACGCGGACATTGACGGCGCGCCGTCGCACACCTAACGCAAGGCGGCCAGCGCCAGTTCCGCTACCGGAACCGTTTGGCCAGGACCTTCGAGTACCATGGACGATTGGATCGATTATTACGACTCGACGCATACGATCTATGTCAGCAAGCTGCATCGCGACTTGCACTTCCAGATCATTGCGCGGGACATCATCGGCTACATCCCCTCGCCCGAGGCGTCGGTGCTGGACTATGCCTGCGGGGAAGCGCTGTCCGCGAACCAGGTGGCAGCCGCCTGCGGCAAGCTGATCCTGGCCGAGCCCGCACCGGGCGTGCGCGGCCGGCTGATCGCGCGGTTTGCCCCGAACACCAAGATCCGCGTCCGCTCGCTCGACGACGTCCGCAAGATGCAGGACCAGTCGATCGACCTCGTCGTGATGAACTCGGTCGCGCAATACATGACGCCGGACGAGCTCGATGCGGCACTGCTGAACATCCGCCGGATCCTGAAGCCCTCGGGCAAGCTGGTGCTGGGCGACATTCTCCAGCCGCAGGTCGGCATGGCCAGGGACGTGATGGCGCTGCTCGGCTTCGGCCTGCGCCACGGCTTTCTGAAAGACGCGCTGATCGGGCTGATCAGCACCGCGCTGTCGGATTATCGCCAGCTGCGCTCGCGGATCGGGCTGCAGCGCTACAGCGAGGGCGAGGTCACGGCCAAGCTGAAGGCGGCGGGCTTCGCGGTCCAGCGCGCGCACAGCAATATCGGCCACAACCGCTGGCGCATGACCTTCATCGCGAGGCCGCCTCTGGTCCGTTAAGCATAACAATTAGCCGTTGTGGCTTGTCGCACTGCAATCGGTAATGATCGCCGTGGCCCGGTGGCGGAAGCGTCTACGCGAGGGCGGTGCAACGCTCTACATCCTGGTTCAAATCCAGGCCGGGTCTCCACGCTTCGCCCCTGCGGGGCTACGCGTGGCGCAGCCACGCGAGGTCCGAAGGGACGAAGCGTGTCCGGCGTAGCTTAAGCGAAGCGCAAGCGTAGACGGACTGGCCGCCAAGCAGCGCGCAACCGTCTCATTTTCGGTCAACCTCGATCAAGTCGCAGCCGGACACGAGCGGAAGCCGGTCGGCATCCTTGGCTGCGGAGCTGAGCACCGCATCGAGCAGGCCCGGGAACCGCGCCTCCAGATCCTCACGGCGCAGTCGCATGAATCGATTTGTGCCGGCGATGCGCGTCCGCATCAGGCCGCAGTCGCGCAGCTTGGCGAAGTGATAAGCGAGGTTGGACTTGCCGCTCAGCGCGCTGAAGTCGCTGCAGCGGAGTTCGCTGCTGACACGTTCCTGCTGGGCGAGCTGGTAGACGATCGCCAGACGGATCGGATCGCTCAGGCAATCCAGGACCATCGGCAGCTCGATCTGCTCGCGGGTGGGATGGTGCGGCGTGCGGCTCATGGTTCGGGAATCATAGCGATGCGACCGCAATGTTCAATAGTTCTTGAACCAATTGACAGCGAAATCACTTCGTTCGATAGTTCAATGAATCTTGAACATAGGGATCGTTTCCAATGAGCGTGTTCTGGCTGGCCCTGGGGGCCTTCGCGATCGGCACAGAAGGCTTTGTCATCGCTGGACTTTTGCCAGCGATCGCCACCGACCTGTCGATTTCCGTCTCCGCCGCGGGCCAATTGGTCACGGCCTACGCCCTCACCTATGCGGTGGGCTCGCCCATCCTCGCAGTGGCGCTGAACAATATCGACCGCCGCACCGTGCTGGCCCTGGCTCTATCGACCTTCATCGCCGGTAACCTCGCCGCGATGGTCGCATCCAACTATGCCCTGCTGCTGGCCTCGCGGATGCTGATGGCGCTGGGCTCGGGGCTGTGCATGCCGACGGCGCTTGCCGTGTCCGTGGCGGTCGCCGCGCCCGAACGGCGCGGCCGCGCCGTGGCGCTCGTCACCGCGGGCCTCACGGTTGCGACCGTGATCGGCGTTCCCTTCGGCAATCTCGTCGGCAGCCTGTTCGGCTGGCGTGCAACCTTTGCCATGGTCGCCCTGATCGGCGCTGTTGCGCTCGCCGGCCTGCTGCTCGGCCTGCCACGCGGCCTGCCGCGCAATACGGCCTCGCTCGGCGAGAGGCTGGCGGTGGCGCGCCATCGCAACGTTGTGGTCGCGCTGCTGATCACGATGTTGTGGGCACTGGGCGGCTTCACGGTGTTCACCTATTTCGCAGTCCCGCTGCGTGGCCTCGGCTTCGACGCCTCGCAGATCAGCCTTGCTCTGCTGGTGTTTGGCGGCGCGGCGGCGATCGGGAACATGTTCGGCGGCGTCCTGGCCGACCGGCTCGGCACGCTCGCGACCGCAGGCCTCGGGCTCGCCGGGATGGCGGGCGCCCTGATCCTGCATTCGCTGGTCCTGAAGCTGATGCCCGCGCAGGCGCATTACGCGGTGCTCGGCGCGATCTTCCTCTGGGGCCTCTCGGGCTGGGCGTTCTATCCGGCCCAGCTCGCCAGCATCATCCGGATCGAGCCACAGGCTTCGATGATCGCGCTCTCGCTCAACGCCTCGTCGATGTATCTCGGCTTCGCCATCGGCGGAGCGCTGGGCGGCGCGGTGCTGGCCACCCTCTCGCCGACCGACCTCGGCTGGATCGGCGGAACGAGCGTTGCGGCATCGCTTCTGGTGCACCTCGCCCGCGGCTGGCAGGCGCGGCCAAAACCCGTCAAAATTGCCGGTTGATGGGCGTTTTTCGGGGTTTCGCCGTCCCGAAAACTGGTCTAAGTACCCACCCGCGCGCGAGGGAGACCACCGCGCTCTCGGCCACAGGGACGCGCAGCAAGCGCGCCCTTTTTTTGTGCCAAATTTCCACTTCGGCGAGAGTTGATGCCCAAACGTACAGACATCACCACCATCCTGATCATCGGCGCCGGTCCCATCGTGATCGGCCAGGCCTGCGAGTTCGACTATTCGGGCACGCAGGCGGTGAAGACGCTGAAGGAAGAGGGCTATCGCATCGTCCTCGTCAATTCCAACCCGGCCACCATCATGACCGACCCGGAATTGGCCGATGCGACCTATATCGAGCCGATCACGCCCGAGATCGTCGCCAAGATCATCGAGAAGGAGCGTCACGTCATTCCCGGCGGCTTTGCGCTGCTGCCGACCATGGGTGGCCAGACCGCGCTGAACTGCGCGTTATCGCTGCGCCGGCAGGGCACGCTGGAGAAATTCGAGGTCGAGATGATCGGCGCCACCGCCGATGCCATCGACAAGGCCGAAGACCGCCAGCTGTTCCGCAACGCCATGCAGAAGATCGGGCTGCAGACGCCGAAGTCGCGGCTTGCCAACGCCTCCGAGCTCAAGAAGTCGTTCCGCGACAAATATCTCGCCGAACGCGAGAAGCTGTCGGGCGCGGCGCTCGAAGAGCTCGACCGGCAATGGACCCTCGGCGAGGGCGACCGCCGCAAGCGCTATCAGGAATATGCGCTGGGACAGGCGATGATGGCGCTGTCCGAGATCGGCCTGCCCGCGATCATCCGTCCCTCCTTCACCATGGGCGGCACCGGCGGCGGCATCGCCTACAACAAGGAAGAGTTCCTCGACATCATCGAGCGCGGCCTGGACGCGTCTCCGACCAACGAAGTGCTGATCGAAGAATCCGTGCTCGGCTGGAAAGAGTACGAGATGGAGGTGGTGCGCGACAAGAACGACAATTGCATCATCGTCTGCTCGATCGAGAACCTCGATCCGATGGGCGTGCACACCGGCGATTCCATCACGGTGGCGCCGGCGCTGACGCTGACCGACAAGGAATACCAGATCATGCGCGACGCCTCGCTGGCGGTGCTGCGCGAGATCGGGGTCGAGACCGGCGGCTCCAACGTGCAGTTCGGCGTCAATCCCGAGGACGGCCGCATGGTCGTCATCGAGATGAATCCGCGCGTGTCGCGCTCCTCCGCGCTGGCCTCGAAGGCCACCGGCTTTCCGATCGCCAAGGTCGCCGCCAAGCTCGCGGTCGGCTACACGCTCGACGAGATCGCCAACGACATCACCGGCGGTGCCACCCCGGCCTCGTTCGAGCCGACCATCGACTACGTGGTCACCAAGGTGCCGCGTTTTGCCTTCGAGAAATTCCCGGGCGCCTCGACCACGCTGACCACCTCGATGAAGTCGGTCGGCGAAGTCATGGCGATCGGCCGCACCTTCCAGGAAAGCCTGCAGAAAGCCCTGCGCGGGCTCGAGACCGGATTGACCGGCCTCGACGAGATCGAGATCGAGGGCCTCGGCCGCGACGACGACAAGAACGCGATCCGTGCCGCGCTCGGCACGCCGACGCCGAATCGCATTCTCCAGGTCGCCCAGGCCATGCGGCTCGGCTGGTCGAACGAGGACATCTTCAACTCCTGCAAGATCGATCCGTGGTTCCTCGCCGAGATGCGCGGCATCGTCGAGATGGAGGAGAAGGTCAGGAAGAACGGCCTGCCTGGCAACGCCTTCGGCATGCGCACCCTGAAGGCCATGGGCTTCTCCGACGCGCGGCTCGCCGTGCTGGCCGAGACGACGGAGGCCGAGGTCAGGGCGAAGCGCCACGCGCTCGGCGTTCACCCGGTGTACAAGCGCATCGACACCTGCGCGGCCGAGTTTGCCTCGCCGACCGCCTACATGTACTCGACCTATGAGGCGCCGTTCGCCGGCCTGCCCGCGGACGAGAGCACGCCGTCCGACAAGAAGAAGGTCATCATTCTCGGCGGCGGTCCCAACCGCATCGGCCAGGGCATCGAGTTCGACTATTGCTGCTGTCACGCCTGCTTCGCGCTGCACGACGCCGGCTACGAATCCATTATGGTCAACTGCAATCCGGAGACGGTGTCGACCGACTACGACACCGCCGACCGGCTCTATTTCGAGCCGCTCACCGCCGAGGACGTGCTGGAGATCATCGCCAAGGAACGCAGCAAGGGCACGCTGCACGGCGTGATCGTGCAGTTCGGCGGCCAGACGCCGCTGAAGCTGGCGCGCGCGCTGGAAGCCGCCGAAGTGCCGATCCTCGGCACATCGCCCGACGCCATCGACCTCGCCGAGGACCGCGACCGCTTCAAGCGCGTGCTCGACAAGCTTCGCCTCAAGCAGCCGAAGAACGGCATCGCCTATTCGGTCGAGCAGGCCCGCCTCGTCTCCGCCGATCTCGGCCTGCCGCTGGTGGTGCGCCCGTCCTACGTGCTCGGCGGCCGCGCCATGCAGATCATTCGCGAGGAGAACCAGCTCAACGACTATCTGCTCGGCACGCTGCCGGAGCTGGTGCCGGCCGACGTCAAGGCGCGCTATCCGAACGACAAGACCGGGCAGATCAATACCGTGCTGGGCAAGAACCCGCTGCTGTTCGACCGCTATCTGTCGGACGCCACGGAAATCGACGTCGACTGCCTCTGCGACGGGAAGGACACCTTCATCGTCGGCATCATGGAGCACATCGAGGAAGCCGGCATCCATTCCGGCGACAGCGCCTGCTCGCTGCCGCCGCACTCGCTCGATGCGAAAATGATCGAGGAGCTGGAGCGGCAGACCCGCGAGCTCGCCCTCGGCCTCGACGTCATCGGCCTGATGAACGTGCAATACGCCATCAAGGATGGCGAGATCTATGTGCTCGAGGTCAATCCGCGCGCCTCGCGCACCGTGCCGTTCGTCGCCAAGGTGATCGGCACGCCGGTCGCCAAGATCGCCGCGCGCATCATGGCCGGCGAGAAGCTCGCCGATTTCAAGCTGAAGAAGGCGACGCTCAAGCACGTCGGCGTCAAGGAATCGGTCTTCCCGTTCGCACGCTTCCCCGGCGTCGACACCGTGCTCGGGCCCGAGATGCGCTCGACCGGCGAGGTCATGGGCATCGACCGCTCGTTTGCGGTGGCCTTCGCCAAGAGTCAGCTCGGCGGCGGCACGCGGGTGCCGCGCAAGGGCACGGTGTTCGTCTCGGTGCGCGAAAGCGACAAGACGCGCATTGCGGATGCCGTCCGCGAATTGCATTCGCTCGGCTTCAAGGTGCTGGCGACCTCGGGCACGGCGCGCTTCCTGACCGACCAGGGCATCCCGACCGAGAAGGTGAACAAGGTGCTGGAGGGGCGGCCGCACATCGTCGATGCCATCACCAATGGCGACGTCCAGCTCGTCTTCAACACCACCGAAGGCCCGCAGGCGCTGGCCGACAGCCGTTCGCTGCGGCGCGCGGCCCTCTTGCATAAAGTGCCATATTACACCACTCTTTCCGGGGCCGTGGCGGCCGCGCAGGGCATCCACGCCTATCTGGGCGGGGACCTTGAGGTTCGTACCCTGCAGAGCTACTTTTCGGAAACCTGATCGCTAGCGGCAGCGAAGCTTCCGCTAAGTGATTGGCAATGAAGCCACAATGGCCGGAGGAACTGTCCGGCCAGGTGGCAGTTCTGTTCCGGCGCTAAAGCCCATATCTGTCAAGGTCCGGCAGCCCCTCTTTGGGCTCTGGAGGACTGACGAATCAAAGGTTGCGGCGCCCATCCGCATTTTGGGGCGCACGATCGAAGGACGAGAGAGACGATGGAAAAGGTTCCGATGACCCAGGCCGGCTTTGTCGCGCTCGGGGAAGAATTGAAGCAGCGCCAGTCCGTGGACCGTCCGCGGATCATCGAGCATATCGCCGAGGCGCGCTCGCACGGAGACCTGTCGGAAAACGCGGAATATCATGCCGCGAAGGAAGAGCAGTCGCACAATGAGGGCCGCATCGCCGAGCTCGAGGACAAGCTCGCGCGTGCCGACATCATCGACATCTCCAAGCTCTCCGGCGACACCATCAAGTTCGGCGCCACCGTGACGCTGGTCGATGAGGACACCGAGAAGAAGACGGTGTGGCAGATCGTCGGCGAGGTCGAGGCGGACGCCAAGAAGGGCCGCATCTCGATCACCTCGCCGCTCGCACGCGCATTGATCGGCAAGAAGAAGGGCGCCACGGTCGAGGTCAACACGCCGGGCGGCGCCAAGGCGTACGAGATCACCAAGGTGGAGTGGCGGTAAGGATTTGCCGCTGCTGCGTCAGATGTGTCGAAACGGCCGCGCACTGCGCGGCCTTTTTGTTTCAGCGGGTTGCTGGGGTTGTGGTGGACACACGCTCTCACCTCGTCATTGCAGGCGCAGCGAAGCAATCCAGACTGCCTCCATCACCGTCACCCTGAGGTGGCCGCTTCTTCAGCGGCCCTCGAAGGGCGACGGCCCCACTGGTGCCGCGCGCAGCGACATACGGGCCGTGCATCCTTCGAGGCTCCCCATGGGACGCGTTGCGTCCCATGCCTCGCGCCTCAGGATGACGGAGCTGATAGACCGCTTGGCGCGCCTACCGCCGTCCCTTCACCTCCAGCGGCACGGCCGCCTCGTATTTCGAATTGTGCAGCACCAATGACGTACGCACATTGCGGACATGCGGCGCCGCCGTCAGGTGCGTGACGAAATCCTGGAAGGTCGCCATGTCGGGGGCGACGCATTTCAGGATGAAATCGACTTCGCCGGAAAGCATCCAGCATTCCCGCACCAAGGGCTCGGCGCGGACGAATTCCTCGAACGCGCGCAGATCCGCCTCGGCCTGGCTGGACAGGTGCACGGCGGCGAAAACGGTGACGTCGAAGCCCAGCTTGCGCGCGTCCAGGAGGCCGCGATAGCCGTGGATATAGCCCTCCTCCTCCAGCGCCCGGACGCGGCGCAGGCAGGGGGGCGGCGAAATGCCGACGCGCTTGGCCAGCTCGACATTGGTGATTCGACCGTCGGCCTGAATCTCGCCGAGAATTTTCAGGTCGATCTCGTCTAGGTTCCGCGACACGTGATTGGAACTCCTGGCCTTTACGGCGGTATTGGGTGATTTGTCGAAATCCTCATAGCCTAAGCCGCACAGCTAGCGCAATTTTATTGCGCGTGCAGCGCAATCGACTTTTGTTCCCTGTTGGAAAAATCCGCCGATAGGGAATGCAATTCTTGCATGGCTCGCCAGAAGGCTTAGATTAGCTCTGATATTTCAGCGCCTCCGCGAGGCCTCCCGGCACATTCCGCGCCCGCGCTGCAAATCCCCCGTGAAAGGCGTCCATCGAAATGTCCGCTCCTGTTCATGCAAAGGTCGTCATCATCGGCTCCGGCCCGGCCGGCTACACCGCCGCGATCTACGCCGCGCGCGCGATGCTGGAGCCGATCCTGATCCAGGGCATCCAGCCCGGCGGGCAGCTCACGATTACAACCGACGTCGAGAACTATCCCGGCTTTGCCGACGTGATCCAGGGCCCCTGGCTGATGGAGCAGATGGAGAAGCAGGCGGTCCATGTCGGCACCAAGATCGTCACCGACCTGGTCACCAAGCTGGAGACGGCGCAGCGGCCGTTCCGCCTCACCTGCGACAGCGGTGACGTCTATCTCGCCGAGGCCGTGATCCTGGCCACCGGCGCGCAGGCGCGCTGGCTCGGGCTGCCGTCGGAAGCCAAGTTCCAGGGCGGCGGCGTGTCGGCCTGCGCCACCTGCGACGGCTTCTTCTACCGCGGCAAGGAAGTCATCGTGGTCGGCGGCGGCAACAGCGCGGTCGAGGAAGCCCTGTACCTCACCAACCATGCCTCCCAGGTCACGATCGTGCATCGTCGCGATCACTTCCGGGCCGAGCGCATCCTGCAGGAGCGCCTGTTCAAGCATCCGAAGATCAAGGTGATCTGGGACGCCGCCGTCGACGAGATCTGCGGCACCGAGAACCCCAACAAGGTCACCCATGTCCGGCTCAAGAACGTCAAGACCGGCGCGCTCACGAACGTGAAGGCCGACGGCGTCTTCATCGCCATCGGCCATGCGCCGGCGACCGAGCTCGTCAAGGATCAGGTCAAGCTGAAACCGTCGGGCTATGTCGAGGTCGCCCCGAACTCGACTGCGACCTCGGTACCCGGCCTGTTTGCCGCCGGCGACGTCGCCGACGAGACCTATCGCCAGGCCGTGACGGCCGCCGGCCTCGGCTGCATGGCCGCACTCGAAGCCGAACGTTTCTTGGCCCTTCGCGCCAGCGAGCGCGCGGCAGCGGAATAGAATCATGCCCCGAACACGCGACGGATTTACGGATATGGACTGGGACAAGCTGAAGGTGTTTCACGCCGCGGCGGAAGCGGGCAGCTTCACGCATGCGGGCGAGCAGCTCGGCCTGTCGCAATCGGCGGTGTCGCGCCAGGTCTCGGCACTGGAACAGGAGCTCTCGGTCTCGCTGTTCCACCGCCACGCCCGCGGCCTCATCCTCACCGAGCAGGGCGACCTGTTGTTCCGCACCGCGCATGACGTGTTCATGCAGCTGCAGGCGGCGCGCGCCAAGCTGACCGACAGCCGCGAGCGGCCGAGCGGCGATCTCAAGATCACCACCACGCCCGGCGTCGGGATCAACTGGCTGATTCCGCGGCTCGGCGAATTCACCGCGCTCTATCCCGAGATCCGCATCTCGCTGATCGTCACCGACGAGGAGCTCGATCTGTCGATGCGCGAGGCTGACGTCGCGATCCGCACCCGCAAGCCGACGCAGCCGGATCTCATCCAGCGCAAGCTGTTCGCGATGGGCTTCCACGCCTATTGCTCGCCGGAATACATCAAGCGCTTCGGCACGCCGCGCACGCTGGAGGAGCTCGACTCCCACCGCATCATCACGCTGTCGGACGGCAACTTCGCGCCGCACCTGCAGAACCGCAACTGGCTGATCGAAGCCGGTCGCAACGGCTCGGGTCCGCGCGAGGCCTATTTCAAGGTCAACAACATCCTCGGTCTCGTGCGCGCCTGCGCGCAGGGCCTCGGCATCGCCGCGCTGCCCGATTACCTGGTCGAGGAGCAGAGCAAGCTCGTGCAGCTGTTCGGCGAGTCTGATTCGATCCAGCTCGACACCTACTTCGTCTATCCCGAGGAGTTGAAGACGGTCGCGCGCGTGCAGGTGTTCCGCGACTTCGTGGTGAGCAAGGCGCAGCGCTGGCCGTCCTGATTTCCGCATGACTGACATGCGGCCTCGGCTGTTGCTGCAAGGCACTCGGCAAGCCCATAATGTTTGCACGCTGAGCCTTCGCGTTGCGCATTTGTCCCCCTCCTCCAGTGGCGCGGGAGTTCAGTAATCCCTCTTGGAAGGTGATTGTGTCGGCCTCACGTGGCCAATACCTAAGCCGGGCCCTCGGGTCCGGCTTTTTTTCGTCAAAATGTGGCTTCGCCCTCCGCGTGTATTGACAGTTCCAGGCCTACCCCGCATCATTTACACATGATCACGAAGTCGTGCGCAGCAATCTCGAAAAAAGGCCCCCATCCCGGGGCCTCGGATCTTTGCGCGCGCTAGCTGACTTCGTCATCGCGGCAAATCTTCGAAAACCCCGCCGCCGGGACGGGGTTTTTTCATGTGCCCTCCGTCTCAGGCTTTTCCCGAGAAGGAGATGGAAACATGACCGGACTTCGAGACCAATTGCACGGGCTGTGGCTGCCGCTGGTGACGCCGTTCCAGGACGGCGCGCTTGACGAGAGGTCGCTGCGACGGCTGACGCGGCACTACGGCGCGCAGGGCATCGACGGCTTCATCCTGGGCGCGACCTCGGGTGAAGGCATGACGCTGCGCGCGGCCGAGCTCGAACGTCTCGTCGCCGTGGTGCGCGAGGAGATGGCGGCCGGCGGCTGCAACCTGCCGATCTGCCTCGGGCTGTCGGGCGCGGACACCTCGCGCCTGCAAGAGCGCCTCGACGAGACCGCGGACTGGCCGATCGACGGCTACCTGATCGCCAGCCCCTTTTATGTGCGGCCGTCGCAGCGCGGCCTGCTGGCGCATTTCGAGGCGCTCGCCGACCATGCGGCATGGCCGATCGCGCTCTACAACATTCCCTATCGCTGCGCGGTCAACATCACCAACCAGACCATGCTGCGGCTCGCCGCGCACAAGAACATCATCGGGCTGAAGGATTGCGGCGCGAGCCGGGAGCAATCGATCGCGCTCTTGCGCGACCGGCCGAAGGGCTTTCGCGTGCTCACCGGCGAGGACGCCAATTATCTCGAGGCGCTCGGTGACGGCGCCGACGGCGGCATCATGCTGTCGGCCCATGTCGAGACCGCGACGTTCGCGGCCGTGTACACGGAGGCGAAGCGCGGCAATCACGATGCGGCGCTGGCGCGTTGGAACGAAGTGGCCGAGCTGACGCGGCTGTTGTTCGCCGAGCCGAGCCCCGCGCCGGCGAAGTACTGGCTGTGGCGAGCCGGCCTGATCGACAGCCCCGAGGTGCGCCTGCCGATGGTGGAAGTAAGCAGCGAGCTCGCGGCAACGATCGATCGGGAGATTGAGCAACGGATGAAGGTCGCGGCGTAGCGCTTCCACCCTCACCTGGAGGGGGAGGGTCGATCGCGCGTAGCGCGAGCGGGGTGGGGTATCTCTCAACACGGGCAGTGTTGGATGTGGAGAGACCGTCACCCCACCCCGCTCCCCATTCCGCTTCGCTTCATGTGGAGCGACCCTCCCCCTCCAGGGCAGGGTAAGAGAGCGCCGCTTTTGGTTAACCGCGCCCCAACGGCCTTCGCAGCTGCGGCAATCCGCATCCACGTCTCGTTTACGCGACGCGCCTATCGTTGTCTTCAAAGTCACCGAAGGGGGAATGACCATGGGGTATCGCAACCGGCCTACGGCCGCGAGCCAGTTCGCGCCCGCCGATCTCTTGCAGGGAATTCTCGTCGTCTCGTCGTTCGGGTTCTGGGCGGTGATGCTCGGCCTGATGCCGGTGCTGCTGTTTCGCGTCTGGCTGGTCGGCTGAGGCCGGCGCGCGCGGGATGGTTAATCCGTGGTAGCACCTGTGTTCAAAATGCACCGGCCGATGCGATCCGGATCTTAAAACATCGCTGCTATCACTGACCCCCATAAGCGAAGAAATCGCGGGGGCGTTTGTGAATAGTCAGAATGAAATGGCGTCGCATTTCGACGCCGAACAGCAGGGCTTTACCACCGAGGACATTGTTTGGGCCGTCGGCATCTGGTCGGTGATCCTGACCCTGTCGCCGGTCATCGTGTTCTACATGCTGATGGTGGCGTGAGCGAAAGCAGAAACGCAAAACGCGCGGACTTCCGCGCGTTTTTCGCCTCTTGAAATGAAACAATGAAAATTAAGCAGCCTGCTTGTGCATTGCGCCGGATGCCGACGCCGTGCCGCGAATAGCCTTCACCGAACGCTCGATCGCCGCCCAGAGCCTGGCGATTTCCTGAGCCGCACGGCTCTCGGCCTGATACTCGCGCGCGCCTTCGCCGTGGCTCAGCGCCATCAACAAATCCGAACGATTGGTGATCTGGCCGCCCCACACCGGAGCGCGGAATTTCGCCAGGGCTTCGCGGGCGATGGTGACGATCGGGCTTTCGGCTTCGTCGCGCTTGGCCGGAGCACCGTTGAGCACGACCGCGTAGGGCTTGCGCGCCGCGCGGCACATCTGAATGGTTTCCTGCACCGCGTTGACGTCGAACACGCCGGGCCGGGCGGGAATGACCACCATGGTGGCATTCTTGATCGCGTCGTCGACGACGGCCGACAGGTTCGGCGGCGTGTCGATCAACACCCATTCGTAGCCGTCGCGCTTGGCAGCGGAGACGATGCCGCTGACGGAGTTGACGGCCGCCTTGATCGGCGGCTCGTTGGTGCCACGCAGCTTGTGCCACAGCGTGAGCGAGCCCTGCGGATCGGCGTCCACGAGCATGACCTGCTTGCTTGCCTTGATCTGCGCAGCAAGATGTGCAGCCAGGGTACTCTTGCCCGAGCCGCCTTTACGCGATGCAAAAACAATGACGTTCATACCTTCGGCCTCCAGATTGACCCCAGGCCGCGAAAATGAATCACGCCGCTGATTCGTGAAAGAAAAATTTGTCGGGGGTTGCGCGACAGCCACGAAATAACAAGACGTGTTGGCTTTTGAGTCACACTGCTTCGCAGGAGGCAGACACTCGCCGCACCGAAATGCCGCTGGTGCCAGCGTTTGTGCGTTTTTTGAGCAACGAACGGGACAAAGCGGAATGCAACCTTGCCGCGTAAACCTGCCCGCGGCTCTTTTCGGACGCGGCGCGCTCGTCGATCAGCGCAAGCCTACCGGGCGCGTTGCGAACAAAACGAGTCCGGCGGCTGTCGCGAAGCTGATTCACGGCCGAAGCGCGCCGGCGCCTTCGGCGGGATTTCAAGACAGGAACGATCGCTAAGGCGCTTAGCCCTGGCTGGATTTCTTCTTCGTGGCCGGCTTGGCGGTCTTCTTCGCGGTCGTTGACGCCGTCTTGGGCGCGATGCTGGTCGGCTTGCCGGCACGGGTCTGGCCGGGCTCCGGTCCGCGGCGGAAGAACACCGCGCATTGCGGCGAGAGCTGCGCCTTCTTCTTGATCATGCAGGCGGTGATGGCATCGACGTTCGGGATGAACTCGCTGCACAGCCGCATCGCATCCGGCGTGCAGGCCTGCTGCTCCTCCTGGGTGTAGGCGAAACCGGCGCGCGGCAGCGCCAGGACGGCCAGGGCAAGCGCGAGGCTTGCAACGGCCAAGGGCTTGGCAAAGGACTTCAAGCGAAACGCCGGCATCGATCCCCCCACATGACGAGTCGGTGCGAATAGTGGGTGAACCTCGGTTCGTTGGCAACCGAGGGGAATCGCGAAAGCCGGCACGTGTGCGGTCTCGGCAACAGGGCGGGGTCAGGAGCCTCGACAGTTCCGGGGCAACGCGACGAAGGCGCCGCTGTCGGGGCCCCCAACACAAAACTGCGAAAACAACCCCATGCACAGTAGCCAAGTCATTGCAAACGCTCACGTCGCCAAATCTTAGGATTTTTCGAAGCCAAATTTGACTCGTCGGGCAAAACAGGGGCAAGATGTCACCATCAAAATGCGCGTGGGTGGTGCTCGTTCTCCTGCGCTGATCAGAAGCGAGCGGGAGTGGAGGCGATCGCATGACGGGGAATGAGGCGGAGCTGCCGCTGTCGGGAGTGACGGTGGTTTCGCTGGAGCAGGCGATCGCGGCGCCGCTGGCGAGCCGGCACCTCGCCGACTGGGGCGCGCGGGTGATCAAGATCGAGCGGCCGGGGACCGGCGATTTCTGCCGCGACTACGATCATGTGATGAACGGCATGTCGAGCCAGTTCGTCTGGACCAACCGTTCCAAGGAAAGCCTTGCCATCGACATCAAGAGCCCCGAGGGTCGCAAGGTGCTCGATGCCTTGCTGCCGCGGGCGGATGTCTTCATCCAGAATCTCGCGCCCGGCGCGGCGGAGCGGCTCGGCCTCGATGCCGCATCGCTGCTGCGCAGATTTCCGCGTCTGATCGCCTGCGACGTCTCCGGCTATGGCACTGATGGCCCCTACAGCGACAAGAAGGCTTACGATCTGCTGGTGCAGTGCGAGGCCGGCGTGCTCGCCATCAACGGCACCGAGGCGGAGCCGGCGAAGGTCGGGCTTTCCGTCGTCGATATCGCCACCGGCATGTACATCCTGAACGGCCTGCTGATGGCGCTGTACGCCCGCGAGCGGACCGGCAAAGGCACGGCGTTCCAGGCCTCGCTGTTCGATTCCATCACGGACTGGATGAGCTATCCCGCCTTCTACACTGAGAGTACCGGCCGGCCGCTGCCGCGCACCGGCGCCAAGCATGCGACGATCGCGCCTTACGGCCCTTTCCGGGTCGGCGACGGCAACACCATCTTCTTCGGTATCCAGAACGACCGGGAATGGCGGTCGCTGTGCCGCATCGTGCTCGGCGATGCCGCACTTGCCGACGACCTGCGCTTCCGCACCAATCCGCTGCGCATGCAGAACCGCGACGAGCTGCAGGCGCATATCGAGCAGCGCTTTGCATCCATGACCAGCGAGGAGGTGCTGCGGCTGCTGGACGAAGCCGCGATCGCCAACGCGCATCTGAATTCGGTCGAGGCTTTCTTAGCTCATGAGCAGCTTCATGCCCGCGCGCGGGTGAGAAGCGTGGGATCGCCGTGCGGAGAGGTGATGAGCTTCCTGCCCGCGCTCACGATTCCCGGCGTGACGCCGCGGATGGATCCGGTGCCTGACGTCGGCGAGCATAACGAGGCGATCCTCGGCGAACTCGGCCTCGTTAAGGGAACGTGAGAATGGTCTCGCTCCGGCCGACGCGGGCCTATCTCGCCGTTCCCGCCCATCGCGCCCGTGTCGTTGCCAAGGCGGCGGCATCATTGGCGGACGCGGTGTTCATGGACCTCGAAGACGCCGTGCCGGCAGGCCAGAAGGGCGTTGCGCTGCAGGAAGCCGTCCGCGCGCTGTCCTCGCTCGACTGGAGCAACAAGCACGTCGCAATCAGGCTCAATGCCAATGGCAGCCCGTTCATTGCGGAGGAGATCCGCACCCTGGCGGCCCTGCCCCGGCTGGATGCCTTGATCGTGCCGAAGGCGGAGCGGGTGAGCGACATCGTCGCCATCGCCGATCGCTTCCGTGCAGCCGCGCCCGATCGCGCCGCGCCTGTTACGCTCGAGCTGCTGATCGAGACCGCGCTCGGTCTCGTCAATGTCGACGCGCTCGCCGCCTGCCACGACAGCGTGGCCGCGCTGCATCTCGGCGTCGGCGACCTCGCAGCCTCGCTGGGCGCCCGCACCTCCGACATCGGCATCTCGCCGGACGGCTATCGCCACGTCGGCTCCGCGCAGAGCGGCTACGCCGCCGCGCCGCTCGACCTGTTCGCCTATCCCATGATGCGCCTGCTGGTCGCCGCGCGCGCCTTCGGCCTGCGCGCCATCGATGGCCCCTGCGGCGCATTCCGCGATGCCAGGCTGACTGAGGCCAGCGCGCAAAAGGCCGCGGCGATGGGCTTTGACGGCAAGCAGGTGATCCATCCCGACCAGATCGAGGTGACGCTGCGCGCGTTCACGCCGTCAGCCGAGGAGCTGGCCCAGGCGCGGCGGATCGTCGAAGCGATGGAGCAGGCCGAGGCGCAGGGCCAGGGCGCGGCGACGCTGGACGGCAAGATGATCGACTATGCCAACGTGCGCATGGCGCGCCGGATCATCGGGCTGGGGTCGTAGCGGCGTTGGGGTTGAGTCCCCCTGCGGCGCATCCTTCGAGACGCCCGCTTCGCGGGCCCTCAGGATGAGGATGGCGTGCGCGGCGGCAGTTTCGACGGGCACCAATGCCGTTGAGCCTCATCCCGAGGAGGCTGCGAAGCAGCCGTCTCGAAGGACGAGGCCTAGGCAGCCCAGTCCATGATCGCGTCGATGAAGGTCTGAGCCTGGCGGATCGCGTCGAGCCTCGTCGCACAGACACCGACCGACACTGTTCGGCCCTTTCCGACAGTCCACTTCCAACCAGCCGGGTAGCTCATCTCAACGACCGAGAAGCTTACGCCGCGATGTTCCACGGAGAACCTCCGCTAACATGTTGCCGTGTCTGAAAAGGCTACTCCAAATGGCGAATTTGTCCAGCCGAACGCGAGGCCCACAATTCGCTCGCGCGGCTTGGATATAAGCGTTCAGGAGAGCGCATGGAGACTTTCCGGGAAACTCAAGCGGCTCGCATAGTACTGCGCGGGGTTACGGTGACAGGGGTTGCGGTGACAACATCGATGTCGCCCGATGCTGTGGCACTGTCACCGTAATACGGTGTCCGGCGCAGTGGCGCTGGGGACGCTGCTGGCGGCGGTGACGTTGCCGGTGGTGGTGTGGGTCGTGGCGAGAGGGAGGTAGGACAGCACGGTTCCAATCATTTTGCCTTTGCACGCAAAGGTCGCTAGGCTGCCCCGATACACATTACAGGGAGGGGCACATGGCACAGCGCGAAGAGATGCTTGCATTGATCAGGACCGCCTACGCCGCGCGCGGCAAGGGCGACATCGAGGGCTTGGTGACGGCTTTTCATCCCGAGGGCCACTTCACCTTGACGGGCGATAAGAGCGCGCTCGAACTGACGGGGCGCATGGAGGGCCACCCGACCCTGCGCGCGGCTTTCACTCAGTTCACTGACACCTTCGGCTTCGAAAGCCGCGAGATCCTGGCTGAGCTGGTCGACGGAGATCGCGTCGCAGTCCATTCCCGGGTTCTCGTTCGATACAATCCGAGCGGAAAGACTTTCAGCACCGAAATCCTGGACCTGTTCAGATTTCAGGATGGCAAGATCGCCGAGCTGATCGAGTTTGCGGATACCGCGCAGATCAAGGCGGTGATCTCCTGACGCGCGATAGCATAGGGTTGGAGCCTCCTCTCGCGCGAAGGCGCTGCCGAAGAGTGGCCAGATCGACAAATGATAGCGAAGGGCGCACGATGGGCCGTGTAATAAATCGGATGCCGCCCCATTGATCGAGCGCAGGGCTCGTGCAAAGTCAGTGCATGCCAAGAGTGAACCCAGAAATTTTGACTTGGGCGCGAGAAACCGCAGGGCTTTCCCTGGCGGACGCCGTTCAACGCCTAGGCATAAACGAGGCGCGAGGGATCGCTGCGGTCGACCGTCTGGCCTCAATCGAAGCTGGCGAAAGGGAGCCTAGCCGAAGCCTGCTGGTCAGGATGGCCAAACAGTACAGGCGGCCGCTCGTCACATTCTACATGAGCGCTCCTCCGAGGAAAGGCGATCGTGGCGAAGATTTCCGAAATCTTCCGGATCGCCTCCGAGACACACATGGCTTGGTGGACGCATTGGTGCGCGACATAGGCGCCAGGCAAAATACAGTCCGCGCCGTTCTGGCGGATGAGGAAGAAGCAGAGCCTTTGCCGTTCGTTGCGTCAATGAGCATGCGCGACGGAGTTGGCGCAGTGTTGTCTTCAATTCGGCGCACAATCAAACTGGACTTGGCTGAGTTTCGGGCCCAAGCGTCCCCGGAGAGCGCATTCGCTTTGCTGCGTTCGCGAGTCGAGGCGGCCGGCGTCTTCGTCCTTCTCATTGGCAACCTTGGCAGCCATCACACTGCGATCGACGTGGAAACCTTCCGCGGATTTGCTCTGTCCGACAACATTGCACCGTTTGTTGTTTTAAACGACCAAGACGCTCGATCCGCGTGGTCGTTCACTTTAGTGCATGAATTGGCGCACCTGTGGCTTGGGGCTACTGGCGTCAGCGGCGGTTTTGCAGAGGCGCAGATAGAAACATTCTGCAATGATGTGGCCAGTGGTTTTCTCTTGCCTGCGAATGAGCTGGCCTTAGTCCAGGTCGACCGAAAGACTGATGACGATACCGCCGCAAAGCGCATCGGTGACTTTGCGCGGGAGCGTCATCTGAGCGCGTCGATGGTGGCCTACAACCTCTTTCGGGCAGACATCATAACGGAGGCAACGTGGCGGACCGTGTCGGCGTTGTTTCTCGCACAGTGGCGGAAAAGTCGGGACGCTCAGCGCGAGCGACAAAATGATAGCACCGGACCCGACTACTACGTGGTTCGCCGGCATCGACTAGGTTCGGCATTGCTCAACTTCGTGTCGCGCAATATGAGCGATGGAGCGCTGACCCCAACAAAAGCCGGCCAGGTCCTTGGAGTTAAACCGAGGAGCGTTGCTCCCTTGCTGAATGTGGCTGGCCTTCCAGGTCGCGCGGCGTAGGGACCAAGAATGCTCTACCTGCTGGACGCCAACGTACTGATTACCGCCCACAACCTATACTATCCCGTCGATGGCGTACCAGAGTTTTGGGCTTGGATCGCGCACAAGGGCACCATCGGCGAACTCAAAATGCCGCAAACAGGCGCTGCTCTTCGACGAGGAAGCCGATCCAGCGCTCGTGGCGCGCGTTATCAACGAAGGGTATGCGGCAGATTTGACAGACGACGAGATTCTTCAAATTGGCCGCGATCCATTCCTAATCGCCTACGCCTTGGCCTCACCGGCCGAACGGTGCGTGGTAACGACGGAGGTCTCCTCACTGAGAAAGCAGCGTCAGAACCGGCGGATACCCGACGTCTGCAGCACCATGGGCGTGTCGTGCTGCCATACGTTCGCGATGACTAGGTGTGGAGCCTCAAGAGGTTGTCCTCGGTTAGACCGAGCCTGCTGATCGGCGTTTGAGATCTTATCCCGCCGTGGGGGCGATGCCAGTTGTATCGATGGAGCCAACGGGGCAACTCCTCTGCGCGGCGGTCGGAGGTGGGATAGGCTTGCGCATAGGCCCACTCCCTGAGCGCGGTCTGGATGAAGCGTTCGGCCTTGCCATTGGTTTTGGGCGTATAAGGCCTGGTTCGCTTGTGCTTGAGGCCGAGCTCCTGGCAGGCGTCGCGGAAGTCGAAGGCTTTGTAACAACTGCCGTTATCGGTCATGACCCGGGTGACGGTGACGCCGAGGCCTTTGTAATAATCAATGGCCGCTTTGAGGAAGGCTACGGCGCTCTCGGCTTTTTCATCGGGCAAGATCTGGGAGAAGGCGACGCGGGAGTGATCGTCAATGCAGACGTGGACGAATTCCCAGCCGACCCTTCGGTTGTTGCTCTGACCGGTGCGATCGCCGGTGATGCGGTGGCCGATCTTGTCGAAGCGGCCGAGCTTTTTGATGTCGATGTGGATCATCTCGCCCGGCGTTTCGCGCTCATAGCGGCGCACCGGCTCGGCCGGCTCCAGGTCGCGTATCCGGTTCAGTCCCAAACGACGCAGAATGCGGCTCACAGTGGCCGTCGATATCTTGAGTTCGACCGCGATCTGCTTGCCGGTGTGGCGCTGGCGCCGCAAGACCTCAACAGCGGTGCATGTGGCAGGCTCTGTTTGGCTCGGCAGTGAATGAGGTCGTGACGAGCGGTCGCGCAAGCCATCAACGCCTTCCATGCGGAAACGGCCGACCCATTTGGCAACCGTTTTCGGCGTCGTATTGAACTGGCGCGCCGCGGCTGCTTTGGACAGGCCGAAATCCACGACGGCACGAACCATCGCCTCTCGACCTTTCGGTGTCAGGGGAGCATTCTTGTGGGTGTCCATTCGGTTCTCCGCGAATCGCTGTGGTTTGGCGACTTCAGAGTTCCCGGTCAGGGCCGAATGGACAACCTCCTGAAAGACCACAACTAGGGCGCTCGGTTTCAAAACAGGTTGGGCACCTTGAAACTGAACGGGGGACAATTGGCCAGCGCTTCACGCGGCGTTGCCTTAGAGGATTCCCGTCGCCCCGACCGACGATCCCTTGGGACCTTCGGGCTCGACCGAAGCATCGCTGACAATGATACCGGCTGCGCTGGTACAGTTGGGTGGGCTCGAACCACCGACCTCCTGTTCCACAGACAGGCGCTCTAACCAACTGAGCTACAACTGCATCCTTGCGAGCCGCGCCTTGGGGCGCCTTGAAAAGGCCGGTCACCGAGGGGGCTGGACGGGGCGGAAACTAGGTGCAACGGCCCGGTTTGGCAAGGCCGCAATGGGGTGAAAAACCGGCGGAAATCACCCTCGGTGCGAGGAAATCGGGTGGGGTGGCCGGCATCGAGGTGTTGCGCTGCCTCTACCACCTTTGGCGGCACTCCCCGGGGGGAAAGAGCCCTCACCCGTCGCCCTGCGATGCTTCGCATCGCCTGGCGCCGGCCTCTCCCGCGCGCGGGAGAGGCGAAGAAAAAACCCGGGCCTTTCGGGCCCGGGTTTCGCTGGCTCAAACCGGCCGCTCCGCTCAGGCGGCGGGCTGGTAGTACTTCGAGGCGCTGGCCTTGATCGGCTCGGCGGTCTCGGCGGCGACGCGCTGGGTGAGCTCGACCAGCTCCTTGGCTTGGGCCTGGAAGGTCTCGAACTGCTTGCGGGTGTGGCCGGTCCACAGCTCCAGCGCTTCCGACGGCGACTTGGCGCCGAACAGCTGCTGGGCGAAGTCGAGCTGGGCGCTGGAATTGGCCTTCATGAACTCGACCAGCTTGGCAGTGTACTCGCTCGCGCCCTTGGAGGCGGAGGTGAAGACGGCCTCGACGGTGCCGTTGTGGGTCTCGGCGGCGTCCTTGAACTTGGCGTAGTTCTCGCGGGCCTGCGACACGCCCTTCTCGGCGAACGCACGCATCTGCTCGGGAACCTCGAACGGGATGATCGAGGCAGAAAACGGATCAGTCGCACCTGTCATGTTGGTCCCTCACGCTAAAGAAAAAATGGAGTGAGCCTTCTGGCGCGCCCGCCGGCCCCGACCATGGGCCCCTCGCATTGAGCGGGAACGAAGACTGGAAACGCGAAACAATTCGAGATGGCTCGCCCAGCGCCACAACTATGGCTGCCTATCATGTCAACATTGTGCATCGCAACGCGGCAGAGACGTGCGATGCGAAATTTAATCCAGATGAGGGGTGAGGTTCCGCAGCGGGAGCCACGGGTTGAGGGCTGGAAGCGGCGGCTTTCTTACCCTCCCCTGGAGGGGGGAGGGTCGATCGCGCGCAGCGCGAGCGGGGTGGGGTGATCTCTCCCCGCGGGGACCGCCTGTGGGGAGAGACTGTCACCCCACCTCGGTTCGCTCTCCGCTGCGCTGCGTGCGAACCGATCCTCCCCCTCCAGGGGAGGATGGGCACCGCGGATGCCGCAAGGTGCATCTCCTCGCAAGCCGGCCTGGTGACGCGAATCCCTTGGATGCAACATCGGCTCGGCTTGCGGGGGTGGCGGGATTAAGGTTATCGCCGCTTGGGGGGCGCTTGCGGGCTTTGGGCCGTGGACCTGGTCGCGCCTTCCGGGCGATACTAACCCTTTCTTAAGGCTGTCATTCCCGGCAGCCGCCACACCTGATGCGTGAGTGACAGCCGGCCTGATGACGCGTTCGGATTTCCAGTTGCGAGGGGTGGGCGATCCGCGGCTGGTCGTGCATGCGACCTCTGCCCTGCCGGCCTGGCTGTGGTCGACCGACGGCGCGCGCGTGCTGTGGGCCAATCCGGTCGGCGCCAAGCTATTCGGCGCGGCCAACAGCGCCGGCCTTGCGGACAAGGTGTTCGGCCCCGCCGACAGCCATCGCCGCCAGGTCGTGCGGCTCGCCCGCCAGCTGCCGGGAGGCGGCGCCATGCGGCTCGAGCGGCTGCGCGGCTTCGGCGCCCGGCTAGGGGCGCTGATGACCTGCGCCTGCGCGCGGCTCGACTTTGCCGATGGCGGCCATGCGGTGCTCGTCATCGCGATGGACCCGACGCTGCGCACCATGCCGCTGGTCGAGCGGCTGCATCGGCTGGTCGCCGGCGCCAAGGTGCCGATGGCGGCGTTCGCGCCGGACGGATTGTTCGTCGGCGCGAGCGAGGCTGCGCACTCCCTGCTCGGCTTCCGCGACCTGTTCGAGGCCGGCCTGGACCGGGCCCGCAGCGATGCGCTGGCCACCGGCCGCGCCGCGACGCCGATCGGCATCGGCCAGATGGTGCTGCAACGGGTCGGCCAAGGCGCGGATGTCGGCCTGGTCGCGCTGATCGAGCCGGCCGCCACCACAGCGGCGCGCGATGCCGCGCCTAGGGTCGCGGCTGCGGCCGCAGCGCCGGAGGGCACGCAGCCGGCGCCTCCGGACGAGGCGCCGTCTGCGATCGCGCTGTTCGACGCTTTCGCCGAGCCGGCCGAGGCACCGGTCGAGACGAACGAGCCGAATGTCCCGGAGGCGCCCAAAACTCCGGTTGAAAACCAGCCGCAAGCCATTGTGTCGCCGCAGCCCGCGCCGATCAATGCAGGCATGGTCGAGCCGACTTCGGGCCAGTGCTCTTCGAGCCAGAATTCTTCGGACCAGAACTCTTGGGGCCAGCAAGAGCCGCCCGCACCGCGTCAGCATCCACTGCGCTTCCTCTGGCAGATGGATGAAGAGGGCCGCTTTATGCTCGGCTCCGATGAATTCATCCGCCTGATGGGCACGCACACGGCCGCCGGCTTCGGCCGCCCCTGGCGCGAGATCGCCGCGGAATTCTCGCTCGATCCCGAGGGGCGCGTGGCAAAGGCGCTCGAAAGCAAGGACACCTGGGCCGGCATCACAGTGAACTGGCCGGCCGACGGCGGCGAGCACATTCCGGTCGAGCTCGCCGGACTGCCGGTCTATGACCGCAACCGTCAGTTCGCCGGCTTCCGCGGCTTTGGCGTCTGCCGCGATCTCGACGCGCTCAACCGGCTCGAGGCGCTCAGGCGCTTCGAGCTGCTCGTCGAACCGCCGGCGCAGGATCGCTCCGCTGACGCCGTCCCGCCCGATGCGGCGGCCGAGGCCGAAGCGGCGGCGGAAGCAGAGGCCGAGCCCGAAGCAGTGGCGGCGCCGCCGCCGATCGCGCCATCCGAGCCCGAGCCGGCACCCCAGCCTGAGCTACCAGAGCCCATAAGCGAGACGACTTCACACCCAACCGAACTGGACACGCCCGTGGAAACGCCTCCCAATGTCGTGCCGTTCCGCGCCGCCGGCGATACGCGGCCTCCGACGCTGACACCGGTCGAGAACAGCGCGTTCAACGAGCTCGCGCGGCAATTGTCCGAGCGGCTCGAACGCGAGCGTGAGACCATCGCGAGTGGCGCCGCCGAGCCGGCGGCGGAGATCGCAGCCGAAGCACCAGAGCCGGAGCCGCCGCAGGCGGCAGCCGAATGGCTGACCGACCCGGCACCGCCACCGCGCGGAATGAGCGCGCGCGACCGCACGCTGCTCGACCTGTTGCCATCAGGCATCCTGATCTATCGGCTCGACCGCCTGCTCTACGCCAATCCCGCCTTCCTCGCCCGCATGGGCTATGACAGCCTGAACGCGCTGGAGCATGCCGGCGGGCTGGATGCGCTCTATGTCGAGCCGGGCGTGTCGGCGGCCAGCAGCACCTCGCAAGACGGCACGCCTGTGACGATCAGCGCGACGGCTCCGAATGGCGAAACGCCGCTGGCGACGACGGAAGCGCATCTGCACACGATCGACTGGGACGGCGACGGCGCGCATGCGCTGATCTGCGCGCTGCCGCAGGCGGCGCCGATCGCCGCGGCGGCTGCCGTCGCGGAGACCGTGGTGCAAGCGGAGCCTGACGCCGCGGACGCGGAGCCTGCGGCCGGCGAAGCCGAGGCCGAGGATCTCGCCGCCATCCTCGACACCACGGCCGAGGGCATCGTGATGTTCGATGCCGAAGGCAACATCCACGCCTGCAACCGCAGCGCGGAGGCGCTGTTCGGCTATGACGGCGAGGCGCTGCTGCAGCAGCATCTGCTGACGCTGTTCGTGCCGGAGAGCCAGCAGATCGTCGCCGATTATCTGCAAAGCCTGAAGAGCCAGGACATCTCCAGCCTGCTCGATCACGGCCGCGAGGTGCTGGGCCGCGAGAAGAAGGGCGGCGTCATCCCGCTCGCGATGATCATGGGCCGCACGCGGCCGGACGGGCCGAACTTCTTCGCCGTGTTCCGCGATCTCTCGCACGCCAAGAAGGGCGAGAGCGAATTGACCCAGGCCCGCCGCCTCGTCGACGGTGCGGCGAACGCCAAGGCCGACATGCTGGCCCGCATCAGCCACGAGATCCGCACGCCGCTCAACGCCATCATCGGCTTTGCCGAGGTGATGATCTCCGAGCGCTTCGGCGCGCTCGGCAACGAGCGCTACGGCGAATACATGAAGGACATCCGCGCCTCCGGCGAGCGTGTCATCGCCATCATCGACGATTTGCTGGAGCTGTCGCGGATCGAGACCGGCAAGCTCGACCTGAATTTCTCGAATTTGAACCTCAACGACCTGGTCGAAGCCTGCGTGACGGTGATGCAGCCGCAGGCCAACCGCGAGCGCATCATCATCCGCACCTCGCTCGCCCATGCGCTGCCGCAGGTGAGCGTGGATGCGCGCGCGATGCGGCAGATCACCATGAACCTGATCTCGAACTCGATCCGGCTCGCCAGCGCCGGCGGCCAGGTCATCGTCTCGACCGCGCTGACCGACCGCGGCGAGATCGCGCTTCGCATCCGCGACACCGGCCATGGCCTTTCCGAGCGCGAAGTCGCTGCCGCGATGGAGCCGTTCCGCACCCCGCCGCCGGGCGATGCCGCAGACAATTCGGCACTGAGCCTGTCGCTGACGAAAGCGCTGGTCGAAGCCAACCGCGCGCGATTCAACATCAAGAGCGCCGGCCACGGCACGCTGATCGAGGTGGTGCTCGCGCCCGCGCTGGCGGGGGCGTAGGGCGCGGCACGCTTAAGCCGCGCGGACCGTCTCCAAAAAACCTGCTCACTTCGATCTTCAGCCGGCTGCTGTCGTTCGACAAGGATTGCGCCGCCATTGTCGAAAAGGCGAGCCGACTTGGAGCCGACTTGGGGTCAACTCGACGACAGACCACCTTCGACCTCGGCGGACAGAAGAACGGACATGATTTTCTGTCCCACTGGCGCGGCGAGGCTGCCGGCGGACAAAACCACCACGCCATTGCTCGACGGAGCATTTGCACCGTTTTGAACCCAGCTCTCAAATCCCATCCACGAGCTGAACCCTGGGACGCCGCCATCTTTCGACAAAACACGTCCCGCCGCGCCGGCGATTTTCGGAAAGAACCATCCAATTCCGACCGTGGGACCCTGCGACTGCACCTGGCAGGTGTCCGTCGTACCGCATTTGCCGCGGGCCGGGCCGGCCTGCTGCTGCGTCTGCAGGATGGCGAATTCCGTCGGTGAAGGCTGCAATTGGCCCATGTTGTAGAGCAGCCATTGCAGCATGTCCGAGGCGCAGCTGACGATCGACCCGCTGCCGAACTCCATCGGTGGGCACGGCAAATAGCTCTGACCCACTTGGAAAGGCTGCGTCCCGTCATATCCACACGCCATGCCGGGAACTTGGCTCGTCGTGAACAACGCGGTGCTGCCCATGCCGAGATCCGCGCACAGCTCCGCGAGTTGCACGTTGTACTCGTCATAGACGTCGACGTAGGTGTTCTGCGGGTTGACGCCGGCAATAGCCAGGAGAGACCAGGCAAGGTTTGAATACGTGTAACACTGGCCCGGCGGACAGATCCAGGCCGAGTGCTGTCCGCTGTTGAACCAAGCGACGAGCTCGGTGAAGTTCTGCAAGTTGCCAGGCGGGCAGAATTGTCCCCGTGGATCGGGAGGCTCGCCATTGTCCTGCGGGAACCCCGAAGCATAAGTGACGATGTCGGCAACCGGAATCCCGCTTATCGCTGTCGGCAGCGAAATCGATGGCATGCAGGACCCAATCGTATTTCCATCATATGTGCCCTGAAGAGCGTAGAAAATTCTGGATGTGAAAACCTTCGAGATGGATCCGATTTCGAACAGGGTATTCGGCAGCTGCGCAGGGTCCACGACTTGATGGTTCGAGTCCCAGACTGCAGTAGAGGGAGAGAAGAACTTTGCGGAGGGAGCGCCGGAGCCGTCAAAGTCCGTGAAGACGTAGACTGCCATCCCCATGTAATCGCTGACGGCGCCGTCTATGATGCTTTGGATCGCCGAGCTCGGGTCCGAAAAGGCCATTAGGGCCCCCCATTGCAGCTGCATCGCAAGCAAGCTCTAGCATCTTTCGTTGCAGTTGTCTTTATTAGAATGGCACCGTAGAGGTTGATCGCGTGATTTGATCGTGAAAAGCGCTGCAAGTTCCCGCAGCGCTCAAAAAAAACACGGCGCTTGCGGCGCCGTGCCCTTTCGCATTGCTGCGGCGTGGATCAGCTGTAGATCTCGAACAGGCCGGCGCCGCCCTGGCCGCCGCCGATGCACATCGTCACCACGCCCCATTTGGCCTTGCGGCGAGCGCCTTCCTGCAGCAGATGGCCGGTGAGACGGGCGCCGGTCATGCCGAAGGGATGGCCGATCGCGATCGAGCCGCCGTTGACGTTGTACTTGGCGGGATCGATGCCGAGCTGGTCGCGGCAGTACAGGCACTGGCTGGCGAAGGCCTCGTTGAGCTCCCACAGGTCGATGTCGTCGATCTTGAGGCCGGTGCGCTTCAAGAGCTTCGGAATCGCGAACACCGGGCCGATGCCCATCTCGTCCGGCTCGCAGCCGGCGGTGGCCCAGGCGACGAAGCGGCCGAGCGGCTTGAGGCCGCGCTTCTCGGCATCCTTGGCCTCCATCAGCACCACGGCGGCGGCGCCGTCCGAGAGCTGGCTGGCATTGCCGGCGGTGACGAACTTGCCCGGGCCCTTCACCGGCTCGAGCTTGGCAAGGCCTTCCATCGTGGTGTCGGGGCGATTGCATTCGTCGCGATCGACGACGTAGTCGACGATGCTCTCGGCCTTGGTCTGCTTGTCGACGACCTTCATCTTGGTCTTCATCGGGACGATCTCGTCCTTGAACTTGTTCGCCTGCTGGGCCGCGGCCATGCGGCGTTGCGATTCCAGCGAGAACTCGTCCTGATATTCACGGCTGAGCTTGTAGCGCTCGGCAACGATGTCGGCGGTGTCGATCATCGCCATGAAAATGTCGGGGGCGACCTTGAGCAGCTCCGGATCGATCGATTCCTTCGGCGTGCCGCCGCCCGGAATCGAGATGCTCTCGACGCCGCCGGCGACGATGCAATCGGCGCCGTCGGAGCGGATCGAGTTGGCGGCCATCGCGATGGTCTGCAGGCCAGAGGAGCAGAAGCGGTTCACCGACACGCCGGCGGTCGTCTTCGGCAGGCCGGCGAGCAGCGCGGCCTGGCGGCCGATGTTCGGCGCGCCGTGAGCGCAATTGCCGAGATAGCAGTCCTCGACATAGTCCTTGTCGACGCCGGAGCGGTCCACCGCGTGGTGAATGGCGTGGGCCGCGAGCGACATCGGCGGCGTGATGTTGAACCCGCCGCGGCCGGATTTCGCCAGGCCCGTGCGCGCATAGGAAACGATGACGGCTTCACGCATTGTTTTCTCCCTTGTCGAACGATTTTGAACGGAGCGTAGTTACGAGGCGTTCTGGGCGCCATTGGTACACAAAGATTGGAGGGGCGGGGAAAATAAAAACGCCGCCTCCGGCGATGGAGACGGCGTTGTTCCGCGTGTCGGAATATATGATATGATGATCGTCATTCCGGGACGATGCGTGAGCATCGAACCCGGAATCTCGAGATTCCGGGTTCTCGCTTCGCGAGCCCCGGAATGACGGCACGTCAGAACGTCAGCGCCTTGGCCTGCTTGACCTGCGGCAGGGCCTGCACCTTGGCGAGCACGTCGGCCGGCACGGCGCCGTCGACCTCGACGAGAGCGATG